>JAJYIZ010000002.1 GCA_021789815.1 Microcaldota archaeon | reverse complement strand
TTGCCCTGTGCATTCTCTATCACGTAGAGCGGCACAGCAAGATACGCAGAATGGTACGAAAGCTCTGATAGGTTGATTACCCTCTGTGCATCTATCTCCAAAGCATCCTGCTCCATGCGGACCCGTTTCTTGTCCGCCTGTCTCCTCTTTATTACGGTATCGGTATCCACATCTACATAGATAAAGCCGATCAGGCCGGTCAGCATCTTTATGTATTTTGACGGGAGCCCTGGCATGTACCTTTTGTCGGCCTTTACCGAAACGTGCGTGTCAAGCAGTATGTTGCCCTTCATTTTGCTTACTGCCGTGAAAGAGTACGTCTGCAGTTCCTCCATCACTTCCGGCTTTGTCTCCAGGAATCTTATCTCATCTCTGTTTTTCACATAGCCCTTCATCACAGCGTACTCTGTCATTATTGTGCCTAGGTTTACTACCTCAAGTCCTTCGTGGCCCTTTACCCTTTCAAGTAATGTTGTCTTGCCAGCGCCTGGCGACCCTGTGACCACTACTATAGGCATAAAACCCAACAGCTATCAGAGTAAAAATATAAAAAGAAACGGTGCAGGCTTATTCTTCCATTCCATGGCCGTGCCCGCCCATGCCTCCAGGCCCTCCGGCAGGCGCCCTGCCCTTCGAGCTTATCATGTCGTCGATCCTTAGGATTATCTCAGCGGCTTCGCTTGCACTGTAGACAGCCTGCTGCTTAACCTTCAGTGGCTCGAAGACGCCCTGCTTGGCCATGTCGCCGATCATGTTCTTGAGTATGTCTACTCCTGCCACTCCACCCTCCTTGGACCTGTGCCTGCTTCTAAGCTGAACTAGAGTGTCAATCGCATCCATGCCTGCGCTCTCTGCAAGCGTTTTGGGTATTACCTCCATAGCGTCTGCGAACTTCTGTATCGCAAGCTGCTCCCTGCCGCCCACATCGTTCGCGTATGACCTAAGGCCGTTCGCGACGTCTATCTCTACGCTGCCCCCGCCTATGACATACTTACCGTCTATCATAACGCTCGATATGGCGCCAATCACATCTGTTATAGATCTATCGACCTCATCTACGACCTGCTGGTTCCCTCCGCGCACGAATATCGTGACGCTCTTCGGCACCTTGCACTTCTCTATGAAGACCATCCGTTCCCCGCTGATCTTTCTCTCTTCTATCAGGCCAGCGAATCCTAGGTCCTTCGATGTAAGGTCGTCGAGGCTTGTGACTATCCTTGCCCCAGAGGCTCTCGCGATCTTCTCTACATCGCTCTTCTTGACCCTCCTGACTGCGACTATGCCTGCCTTTGCAAGATAGTGCTGCGCCACATCATCGATTCCCTTCTGCGTGAAGAGCGCAGTGGCTCCGCTCTTGCTTATCTTTGTGACCATGTCCTTCAGCATGCGTTCCTCTTGCTGCAGGAAAGCCTGCATCTGCTCCGGCGAAGTTATCTCTATCTTTGCCTCTGTCTCTGTCTTCTCGATCTCGAGGGCTACGTCCAGAAGCGCTACCTTAGCATCCTTTACGCTCCTAGGCATTCCAGGATGCGAGATCTCCTTGTCTACGAGCACGCCGTTGATCAGCTCAGTGTCTGCAATGCTTCCACCGGCCTTCTTCTCGACCTTTATGTAGTCGTGGTCTATTATCGTCTTGCCAGATGCGTCCTTTTCCATTACCTGCTTTACCGCATTGATCACAAGTTTGCCAAGGTGGGCCTTCGTTGTGTCGTCTCCGACGTTCTTTGATCCCATGGATACGAGAGCTATTCTCTGCAATGTCGCATCGTCGCTTATGTTGACCTTCCTTGCTACATCCTCGAGTATCTTCTCTCCCTTCTCCGCGGCCATCTTGTACCCCCTTATTATCGTAGTTGGGTGTATGCCCTGTTCTATTAGGTCGCCGGCTCCCTTGAGCAGCTCCCCGGCCATTATTACAACAGTTGTTGTTCCGTCGCCGACTTCCTTGTCCTGTGTCTTCGCAATGTCGACCATTATCTTTGCTACCGGATGCTCCACGTTCATCTCATCTAGTATGGTGGCGCCGTCGTTCGTGATTATTATATCACCGAGCTCGCTGACCAGCATCTTGTCCATTCCCTTCGGTCCAAGGGTTGTCTTCACAGCGCTTGCTACTGCTACAGCAACAGCAATGTTTGTGCGCTGCGCGTCCCTTCCAAGAATCCTTGAAGCTCCTTCTGGAAGCAAAAGAACCTGTTGTCCACCTAGTTGATTTTCTGCCATGATAATTCACCTTAGATATCGTTATTTTCCTGTGCAAAACTTCGCAATAAAACGCTCCTTAAGCAACAAGAATGTAGTTACCTATTAGCATAGGAGTTAAAATATTTAAACTTATGCGATAGCCTTTCCGAGTAATAAAAAGCCCGCTTTTCAGACGAAAGTATAAATATCTCGCGCATCGAAATGCCAAAGGTGAGGGGATACCCACAAGGCGAGGCCAGACAGAAGCAGGCGCGGCAAAGGTAGACCCTGTTATTTCTTCTATAGCCAGGGTAGGCAGCCCGCCTGGCAACACAGACCTTGATTTAAGAACGTATCAAGAAGGGAGGATAACCTCTGATTATCTTGGAAGCAATGCGCATGTCTATCTGGGCAGGGTCGCTTTGAGAAGCGGTCATCAATGGCATTCCGCTGATCTTGACGTCCGAGAATTCGCAGAAACGATGCACAGAGGCCCGTTCTTTAGCGTCTTTGTTTCGTACGATGACCTGAGCGAGCCATCAAAGGTGCAGTGCAGATACACGTTGATCCTGCCTTCGCGAGTAGCAATGAACTATGTTTCAAGCCCTTCTGGAAGCGGCACGCCAACAGGGTCCGGAGCCTTCACCTTTGGCATAATCGTGTCTGATGCATTGAACGATAGCGACAGAGACGAGGCAAAAGCAAAGGTCATCCAGCTAGTCAAGCACCTTCATAGGAAGTACGGCCACGCAACACACAAACCACGCAGCGATGACTACAGTGCGGTAGCACACGGGGATTCCAGAGAGGCCGTAGAGGAGCAGGAAAGTTGATCAGAGAAATCTCTCGATTATAAGGGTAAACTCTTTTTCTATGTCCGGATATTCCAAAACCGGCACAATACCGGAATCGCTGCTGCTGTTGAATCTGGCGTCTGCTTTTACACAACCGAGAACCGAGACCCCCAAGGTCTCTGCCGCTTCGTTTGTGCTTCTGCTAGGTTTTCCGTCAGACATGTTCTCAACAACTCCAAGTATATTCGAACCCAGCCTTTTGGCCATTATCCCAGACCTCATGGAATTGACTCCGGCGATCTTCTGCGGAGTCGTGACTATTATGAACCCATCGGTATCGAGAAGCTGCATTATTGTTAGAGGAGTATCTGAGGTCCCAGGGCTGCTGTCTACTATCAGGTAGTCAAGCTCCCCCCAGTCTGTGTACTCAAAGAAATCGCTCAGCATCTTTGTGACCATAGGCCCCCTCCATATTATTGGCTTCTTCAGCTCATCTGTAAGCATGGCTGTCGATGCGACCTTAACTCCATCCTTTGTCGGAGGCTTTAGTGGAGCATGCGGGTCCATCCTATCTTCAATGCCGAGGAACATGGTAACATTTGGGCAATCTATGTCTGCGTCTAGAAGGCCCACCCTAAAACCCTTTCTTGATAGGGCATACGCCAGGTTTATCGCAATTGTGGTCTTGCCAACACCACCCTTTGCGCTGTAGACCCCTATCTTATGTTTTATTTTCGATAGGTTTGCCTTTACGCGCTGCTTCTGCTGGATTACCCTTGCAAAAGACGGATGAGCACCCTTGGGCAGCTCTGTTTCACCCTCCATACTATACATTTTTCAATGAAAATCTAAAAGACTATCAGAATGGTGCCGGAAATACCGAGAGTGCCTATCGTATTAAATAACTTTCCAATCATAAACTCATGGAACAACTAGTTTTCTAGTTTTCAGAAATAAGAAAAAAGTGATAGAATGAAGATAAGTGAACTGAGAGCAGGAGCCAGCAACGTTACTGTCACAGCCAAGGTAACCCAGAAGGACGAGCCTAGAGAGGTAGTGACAAAGTACGGCAAGAGATTGAGCGTTGCCAACATAACCCTTCAGGACGATTCAGGAAGCATAGCCATGTCATTATGGGGAGAGACCATCAACGAGGTCGATGTAGGTGATACCGTAGAAGTATCGAACGGCTATGTAAGCGAATTCAGAGGCAATCCACAATTGTCAACAGGCAAGTTCGGCAAGATAAAAGTGGTCGAGAAGGGCGACGGATCTGCCGGTGCGTCTGATTCACCTGAAGAAGGCTCTGACGAAGAGATGTAAAGAAAAGGCTAATCCTCTTTTAAGACAGTATAAATATCTCCTAAAACAGAAGATAAAGGGAGAAAATATGGCTGTTACCGATAGGAGACCAGCTGGGCCCGCACCAGACTTTCAGCCACTGCGTAAGGCAGCAAATGACGCAAGGGAACTGATAAATCTAGGTACGGTAAGCTTGGAGATTACCGAGACACAGAACATGATGCATCGCATGATGCTCTACAACCTAATGAGGTCGAAGCCCCCATTTATAGTCGGAAATGCATTTATGATAGATCCAAAGATACTCGAAGAGCAGAGAGTTTCAAGAGAGCGCGCTAAGTCCGTCATAGAGCAGGGGAATTCAGCACTCGGCGAAATCAGAGACGTGCTAAATAGAAGAGTGAAGGCTTTTACTAGGCTAACCGTGGTAGCGTTCGGAGAGATCGCAGCCAGCGCTTTGGGTTACACCGAAAGCACGTTAGGAAAACTATCTGCCTTTCCAAATGAGGTTTACACTGCACTGATTGGGCTAGGCGCAGGAATCGCGTTTGTATCTATATCTAGAATAAGGAGGACACGAAAAGAGCAGCGATCTCTGAACCTAGAAGAATAACAGTCATCTTGTTCTTTTGGTACTTGGCGTCCAATACTTGAGAGTATAGAAGAAGAAGATTGCACCAAGAAGGACGCTGAACCAGAGATCAGCGAGCCTGCTCATTATTGTTACTGCGGATGACAATGTTGAATCTAGCTTGAAGACGCTGCCCACTACGGCTACAAGCGCACCGTCCGTTACCCCTATACTGCCGGGCACGGCGCTCACCATTCCGAATATTGTCGATGACGAGTATACAAACACAGAACCTGCAATCGATGGTGTTATGCCAAGCGCAAGCAGGGAGAAGAACAATGTAAGCGAATTGAGGAATGCTGCAGGCAGCGTGACGAAAAGCGACACTGCATACACGTGTGGTGTGTTGAGCTTGTTCTGCGAAGCGAAGTATTCCTCACCATAAGGTGTGAAGGTCTTGATGAACCTGCTCCTCTTGAGAAGGCTCTTCAGAACATTGTAAAGCCAGTCGTTGAGGATAAATACGAAAGGCAGGAGCAGCACTATGTCTATTATGACAACATATGTGATGAACATATGAAAGTATATTGCTGCAAGAAGCGCGAGCACAGCAAAACCTATAAAATCTGTAAAGATGTCCATCGTTACTATCGGAACAATATTTGCGAATCTTATTTTCGTCAATCGGTTAAGCGAATACGCAGCAACCACTCTTCCTACATTTCCAGGAGTTATGTTCATCGAATAGAGCGAGAAGTAGACTGCAAGGTTCTTCTTTATGTCAAGCTTCAGGCCAAGCACATTCATGAAGTACTTCCATTTTATGAACCTCAGCGACAGGCTGCCCGCAACCGCAACGAACGCCAGAGAGTAAATGTAGAAGTTAGCGTGCGATATTATTCCCAGTACGTCTCTGAAACCGCCAAAGATCGCAATTCCCAAAAAGACGATCAGGCTAGCGGCAAAGCCGATGCCCACAAAGATCGATACACGGTGCACGAGCCTGAGATAACCTTCGCGGCTCAGCCTCTTCTGGTGGACTATACTGTACCAGAACGATTTCTTTTGCGCCATCCTATCAGTTCCTCAAAGTTGATTCGAATATCCTTTCATAATCCTTTGCAATAGAGTTCCAATCGTGTTCTTTTATCATCAGCTCCCTGCCACGCGCTGCTCTCTTTCCTGCAGAGGTCATATTCTCCAGTACATTGGTAATGCCGGTTCTAAGCCCAGATATGCTGTGCGGTTTTGTGTATACTCCATTTGCATGCATCATCTCTGGGACTCCGCCAACCTTTGTGGCAACTACTGGCAGCTGACTGGCAAGGGCCTCCATAACAGACAGAGAGGCTGGCTCGTACAGCGAGGCAGAAACAAACATGTCAGAGGCATTGTAATAGTATGGCATCTCCATCTCGTCTATCCCGGTAAGCATCTGCACTCGGTAGTCTATGCCAAGGTCCCGAGCCATGTACATTAACGTATCCTTGAGCGGCCCCCTCCCGATTATCAGAAGGTTGAGATCTAGGCCCTTTCTCCTTTTCACTATCTCGGCAAATGCCCTAATAAGATATACCTGGCCTTTCTGCGGCACGAGCCTGCCGTTGTTCATTATTGTTATAGAATCGTTTGACAGGCCGAGTTCCTTTCTTATGCGCACGACATCCCTGTCGTTCTTGCTCCTCGGTCTGTATCTATCTGTGTCAACTCCATTATAGATTACGTAGGCACGGTCTCTGTACTTCTCAGGTACGGTTGTTTTGAGGGTGTTCTCAGATACGGCCGTTATGACGTCCGCATACTCCATGAGCCGCCTGCCCCACACAACATCATATAGGTAGCCCCCTCTGTCTGTTATCGTATCTATGTTGCTGGGCATCGCATCGTGCAGGGTAAGGGCCAGAGACCTATTCATCTTCTTTATCGCGTTTATCGTGTTGAAGAAGTAGAGGTACCTGTTGTTTATATGATAGATATCTGCGCCAGCCTTCTGTATGGCGTCCGGGAGGCCCCTCATTACAGGGAACGGCATAGGCAACGCCGGGAAGTCTAGATGAAGAGTCTTTAGCCGCACGACCTTTATGCCCTTTACGTGTTCTACGGATCCCTTGTTCTTGTCGTTCAAAGCCGCAGATATGACAGTTACATTATGTCTTTTCGAGAGCCTGCTGTAGACCTCGAGCAGCACACGCTCTGTGCCCCCTGCATACGGGTAGAAAAACGGGTTGAGCACGCATATGTCCAAGCAACCACTAGGGTGTGTATATTGCTGAATAACCTTAACAGTGTAACAAATTTAAAGCCCGTAGGTCTTATAATAACGGGACCACTTTCCACGAAGGGAGGAGCAATGAATAGGAACATAATACTGCTGCTGCTCGATACCGCGAGGGCACAGGATGTTTATGGGAATCCAAAGATGGCTAACGTATCTAGGATAGCCAAGAATAGCACAACATACCTCAATACAGTTGCACCTGGCACCTGGACAGCACCAACCCACGCTGCCCTATTCACAGACTCAAAGGTATCTACCATAAAGAGGGTTTCGCAGGATTTCTTTAGCGGTGGTTCAAGGAAGATATCGCCTTGGATGGTCGATACGAAGTTTATAGATGGATCATCAAGCACGCTAGCATCAAAGCTTTCCAAATACGGATACTACTCTGTGCTCCTATCAAACAATCCGTTCCTTACCAGCTACACGAACCTTGCATCTGGCTTCGACAAAACATACGACATCTGGGAGCACTCAAATTCAAAGTACAACAAGAAGATGGTTGACAAGGTCTCATTCATATTCGAAGGCGGGTCCAAAACACGCGAAAGGATATACAAGGCAAGCCACATGATATCCAAGGTTATTCCAAGAGTCCTGCTCGACAAGGTTTACATGGATCTGAGACTCAGGCTAGACAAAGGAGTAGCAGAGGCGGACGGAACCTACAGGCTAGATAGAGGAGCGAATGACACAAACAAGGCACTCTCAAAATATCTCAAATATAACTACAACTACGCACCGCAATTCATATTCATAAACTACATAGAGGCGCATGAAAATTATCCGGTCAGCGAGGACATACTCCAAGACAAATGGCTCTATCTCAGCGGCATAGAAGAGATGAGCGAGGACCGCATGGCAGCCCTGCACGATGCATACAACCGACGTCTCGCATACCTTGATAAGAAAATAGGCGAGACATTACGGGTGCTCAAGTCTTCGGGCATGCTAGAGAACGCTACTGTTATACTTACATCAGACCACGGCCAGATGTTCGGAGAGCACGGGCTTCTATACCACGCCATGCCGCCGTATGACGGAGTGGCAAAGGTACCCCTAATAGCGGCGAACTACGAGAACGGCAGGCTTGTAAGGCAGAAGGAAGAGGTCGAGACGCCAGTCAGCCAGCTATCTTTGCACAAAGCAGTGCTGGATCTTGCATCAGGACGCTACGAGCATCTCAACGGCAACCTGAGACGCGACAAGAAGGTCTTCTGCGAGCACACAGGCATAAGCGAGGGATGGGACGAGCAGCTTCTCTCATTCTTAAAATCGAAGTCATCCGTTGCAGACAGGATCTACAAAGCAAAGATGCGCCACAACCATAAGGTTACTGCAGTCTACTCGGGAAAATACAAGCTTATCCACTATTTCGGCAAGCAGAAGGACGAGCTCTACGATCTGCATTCGGACCCGCAGGAGACCAGCAGCATAATAGATTCTAATAGAGGAATTGCGAACTCGATGCTGGGTTAGCGCACCTTTGCATACGGCTGGCTGCATACAGACGCAGGGGTATTATTATCGATCTTGCATATCTGCGCTGTGAAGATGTTTGCCTGCCCTATGATGGACTGCGATATGCTGCTGTTCTGGTCCTTTATCTGGGATATTATCTGGTTCCAGTTAAGCCCCTTGAGGAAACCTGGAGATATGCCTGGCGGTATGCCTGCCTGCGTACTCATGTTCCCGAAATCTATGAATGGTATCCCACCACCAGGGTCATATGCGAGCGCTGCAGAATTTTCCAAAGGATCGAGCTGCTGCAGAGGTGCCTGGGTCCTATTCTCTATCTCTGCAGAGAGAAATGTTATATAGCTGCTCGAGTAGCTCGAGTTGTAGAATGTAAATGTCGGCGTATTGGGAAAGACGTCTGACGGGTCAGAGGTCATGTAATGAAGAGAACCGAAGTTGCCAAATCTCATTAGAGCTATTATCAGGCCCCAGCGCGTTATCGCGCAGTACGGGCAATAATCCGCGCCTATGTAAATCACGGCTGGCTTTCCAGAAAGCATCAGGATAACTGTGTTGTTGGTCTTTGAAGGCGGCGATCCAATAAGGCCCGCGCCTACGCCGTTCGCGAGCGTGCTGTTTGCGGCTATGCTCTGAAGCGTCGCCATCTGCGCCTGCGCTACTGGCTGATTAAGATAAGAGTTCAAATTCGGGCCAGCAGAGCCGTTAAGATAAAGGAACGCGCCAGCACCAGCAATAATGATAACAACCGCAATGCCGTAGATCAGCTTCCTCTCCATTCAATCGACTATAGTTTGTAACGCAAGCATTTATATCTTGTTTTCGTTATCTCAAAGGCAGGGGCTGTAGCGTAACTTGGCAGCGCAGCTGGCTCCAGATGTTTATAATTTGGTGAGCAGGAAACTGCGATGATGAGGATCTGGAAAAATAATTAAAGCATGAAGTAACCAGCAGATCCGGGTTCAAATCCCGGCGGCCCCAAACTGCTAACCCTATTAAAACTTGGTGAAAAAAGGCTTGAGTCTGCAGAGATGCAGAGAGTGATGGCCTTTGTGGGAATGGGGAGGTAGTTGTAGCGCTCCTTTTCATTTTCGGCCCTGTTTTTAGGAAATTCCTTGTCATGGAAGAGGGGTTTGACAAAGGACATAAAGAAAATTGAACGAAAACGTTTTTGCTGAGAGAGCAAGGCATATCCATTATTAGATTTTAGGTTTGAATGTTATCGGGGAGAAGTGTGAGCGTTTCAAAGAGAAAGCATAGGGTATGGAACGGCCAGAGAATCTTAGCCATTTTTCTTATTGTAACTGCGATAATTCAGATAATAGGATCGATTACTACTATCCAGTGGGTCATCCAAGTCACCCAGCTTATACAGGTCAGACATCCCTATATTGACGCTACGGCAAGGGTGGCAGCCGGGATAGTGAGCATGATATGGTGGGTTATCGTTCTTCTGATAGGTGTGTATCTCTTTGTAGACAAGAACTTCTGGGAGAACCGGATATTTGAGGGTCGCAAGCTATAGCAAGCCAGCATGTGCAGGACGAATCCAAACAATTTATATCTTTAATGCACTGTATAGAATATGGTATCTCTATCGAAAGATGCAACTATTTCTGATTATTCGAAATTCATACAACTGGTATACGGCATGCAGAACGATAGATTCTATACGATATGGGATATGCTCGACAACGTTCAGAGATTCTCTATGCGTTGCGTTAAGGGCGTAAGGAAGGAGGACAAAAATAAAACGAGGATTAATGCGCTGATCTGCCTGAGCTGGTACATGTCGTTGATGAATAGACTGCACATAAATGTTGACGACTCAATATGGCACAGGTTCCCTTATTTGTGTTCATACTGTGGGGAGTGCCCGTGCGCCTGCAAGGCAGAAAAGGTCAAAACCAGGAGAAAGGTAACTGGCAATTCTTCTTCGATGCCCAAACGCATCAAGGACATACAAGAAATGTTCATGGAGATATACCCGACAAAAGCGAGAACGAAGGGCGATGCCGCAATACACCTCGCAGAAGAGACAGGAGAACTCTCAGAGGCCGTTCACATCTACATGGGCGACAGGAGCGACATGCACTTTCAAAAGGTGTCCACAGAAGCTGCCGACTATTTTTCATGCCTTATGGGTGTATTGAACTCCATCAGCATAGACACCGGGAACGAAATCGCAAAGCTGTTCTCCAATAACTGCCACGAATGCCATCATATGCCGTGCATCTGCACCTACGAGCACGTCTGCAACTACCGGTCCTGAAAAGCAAACCTCTCGTCGACAAGCGGCGCAATAAGTATTAATATCTGACCATACCAAAGGGATTTCAAATAGAGAAGGTTAGCATAAAGCACGAAAAAGGTCTAGTGATATTGATGAGAAGGGTAGATCCTATACGTCCAGAACGGGTCGCATCAGCTACGCTTGCCGTTCCACAAGAGGCCGGTGCCGGCATACTACTTCTAAAGAGATCTGAGCATGTAAGGACACACCCTGGCAAATGGGCTAACACTGCAGGCCACATAGAATCAGGCGAAACTCCATTGCAGGGCATAAGACGAGAAACCGCAGAGGAGATACACATACCGCTTGCTCCGGGCAGGTTGGAAAAGGTGGGCGTCAGAAACATAAAAGATGGAGATACCACATTAAGATTGCACCTGTTCTTCGGTGTGCTCCATAGGGCAGAGCTCGCCAGGATAGAGCTAAGCACAGAACATACTGCCTGGGGGATCTTTCAGTGGGCCAACGTGGCGCAGAACAGCGGCATACCAGATGGAGTGGAGATGACTCCTGTGACAAAGAAAGTCTGGAGTTTATGGGGAGAGAAGGTGGACAGGCTGATAACAGAGCGTCTTGGTCCTTCAGAAACCGGATAAATTATAAAGGCTTGTTGGGATATTGTATAACATCTACAACTTAATGGTAATTTCGTGCTGACTCTTACCAGTTTGATACATTCAATAATAATCGGGATAGTGCAGGGCATATCTGAGTGGCTCCCGATAAGCAGCAAGACTCAGGTGCTTATAGCATCGCAAGCATTGCTGGGCCTAACCTACTCGCAGGCCTACACCTTCGGCCTCTTCATGGAGATAGGAACGGTCTTGGCAGCGATAATCTACTTCAGGAGGGAGCTCTTGACGCTCATAAGGGTGATCCTTCTCAGAAGCAAGGATAACCAGGATAGGAATCTTTTCATTTACGTACTTGTCACTACGATAATAACAGGCATAATAGGCGCTCCGCTCTACCTGATTGCAGACTCGCTGACCAACATACCGATCGGGGTGCCGATGATGATCGTAGGGCTTGTCCTGATCGGCGACGCGGTCTTCATAATGTACTCAAGAAAGAGGCAGCAGCAAGGCGGCACAACAAGGAAATTCAAGGATCTAAAGATAAAGGACTACATCATCGTGGGAGTAGCACAGGGGATAGCCGCGCTCCCAGGAGTAAGTCGTTCTGGTATAACGACTAGCGCGCTTCTTGTTCTGAACGTAGAACCGGACGAAGCATTCAGGCTATCTTTCCTAATCGGCATATTTGCTGCGATAGCTGCATTCGGGCTTACGCTCGTTGCGACAAAGAGCAATGTGAATGCAGACCTGGCTGCGATAGGACTGCCTGGAATGATGATTGCGATAGCTGCATCGCTGATAGTGAGCCTCTTCCTTATAGACTTCATGATAAAGATCGGAAGAAGGACGAAGATAACATACGTGACAAGCGCCCTTGGCGTAATCGCTATAGTAGCGGGAATTCTCTTGACATTTGGAGTATAATGCAACTAACCTCCAAGCATCGACCTTGCAAGAAGCCTTATGTTTCTTAGTTCCTTCAGCCTTCTGAATGCATACTCCTTCCATTTTGGACCGAAAGGCACGTAAACAGAGACCTGTTCGCCTTCCATAGAAAGTTTTTCCGCATACCCCTGGTGGATTCCTTCAAGCATAGCGTATGTTACATTGCGTTTGTACCTTTTGTTCATTCTTCTAGCGCGCTCTATTATCCTCTGGCTGTGGCTTGCTATGGTGAATGTCATTCCATGTACGAAGAGATAGTTCATAAGCCTGGAGTAATTCCTTTCTGTGCTTTGGGCATCGAGGCCTACGCCGCTGCCCCTATATGCACCCTTAACAAGCCTGACAACGGCTCCGCGCTTTAGCAGCATTGCAAGGTCCTTCTGACTCCTTCTCAGGTAGGCCTGTATGCATATTCCAGTGTTTCCCTTACCCATAAGATCTACATACGCATCTATCGTAGCCTCGACGAATTCGCGCTCCTCCATGTCGAGCCAGACAAATACATTGCTTTTTTTTGCAAAGTTCACTATCTTCGCATAATTTCTCAGGAACTCAAGCTTGTTTATCATCAGGCCGATCTGCGTGGCCTTCACGGCTATGTCTGCCCTTATCCCGTCCTTCTTTACATCATCAATAAGCCTGAGGTATTCTTTTACCGAATGGTTTACGTCCTGTTTTCTCTCGTACTGCTCCCCAAGATAGTTTATTATCGCAGTTATGTTTTCGCTGTTGAGCGCTCTACCTACACGTATAGCATCGGTTATCCTCTCTCCTGCTATCCACCTGCCGGCAAATATCCTTTCCTCTATCCAGCTCAATTTCATTCCAACACTACGCTATAGGACTCCAAGAGTTTTAAGGTCTCTTACAAGCCTTCTGTAGTTCGTGAAATGGATTCCCCTAATTCCAGCCCTCTGGGCCCCAAGCACGTTCTCTGGCTGATTGTCTATGAATAAAGCCTCTTTCGGGTTTATCTTCATCTCTTTCAGAACGTACTTGTATATGCGGATGTCGGGTTTCCTTAGCCCTATCGCATAAGAGGTAAATACCCTCTGCACGGCCCTGGATTTTATCAACCTATCCAGACCCATGCCACTTATCTCCCTGTACCTGCTTTCTGCAACATTCGAGAGGAGCACGATTGGATACCTCTTAGAGAGTTTCTCTACCAGGCGAAGCACAGGTTTGTTCACCTTCGCCTTACTCTTGAACCCTTGGACCCAATAAAGCTTGGGGTTTGGAATCAGCATCTCTTTTGAAAATATTTTTTCTGCACGTTTGAGAGTCATCCTTCCGTATTCCATTTGCACTTCGATTGGGAATATCAATGCAGAGAGGTATCTCTTGCTCACCCCCAGTTTCTTAGACAGGAATGCGATGTACTGCTCTTCGGTGAAATCTACAATCACACCCCCTATATCAAAGATTATTGTCTTGAACATGCTAGCACTTTCAAAAGAAGATATATAGAACCAGGCTTACGGGCCTGTTCCGTTCACTCTGACTCCAGCAGCATCGTCTTTTTTCAGGTCAAGGACCTTCAGCTCACTGCGGGAATTTAGATACTCGACAAGTCTCCTTTTGCTCTGCGAGTCTGTAGTCAGCGCTACCATAGAGTCCTTGCCTCCTGAACCAGGCAGCTTTGCTACAAAAGCTCCATTCTCTCTACTCCTGTCTATAAGATCCGAGCATTCATCGGGCTCTATACCTACCTCAGAAAGATTTCCTAGTTCTTTTGTAAGGTGCCTCGCAGTCTCAAAATTATCCTTGAATTTTTCAAGTGGACCTCTGTCATCTGTCCCATTCACTGCCTTTAGCGAGCTAAGTGCAGCAACATTAGCGTCGTTTATCTGGTGCATAATGTCGTCGAATCCCTCAGGATTCCTTTTCTTGAAATCCCAGACTTTAGAAACAAAAGACACGGTAGAAGCAGATTCGTTCCTAAATCCTGCATAAACTATGTCGAACATTTTCGGCAGGTCGAACCTCTCCACCTTGTAGTCCCACTTCTCTTTTGTAAGTTTTACTATGTCGTCGCAGGTGTAGTCCTTTGGTAGTCGTTCCATGAGCCTTGGCGAATATCTCTTGTAGATAAGGCTTCCGTATGTTGCAGCAGCTATATCAAAGCCACTCCCTATTTTTTGGGTTGCAACGCTATGCGATATCTGTGAAAGCTTGTGAACAAGTTCCTTGTCAACCTTCGACGCCTCGCTCCCGTGCTTCGATACTGCTAATGCGGCAGCTATGCCAGCCACAGTCACTCCCGCGCTGCTTCCAAGGCCGCTCTTGCTTGTTTTTCCAGAAGAGAAGTTTGCATCGTTGCGCGCTTCTATGTGGAAGCCGGGAACATCAGCACCCAAACAGACAAGGTACTTTATCGGGATCTCTACAGCAGCCTTGAACACCTCCATTCCTGGAGGCAGCTTAAAGTTCAGCTCACCCGTTTTGGAATCTATAGACCCGCTGCCCTCTACCCCGAACTGCGGGGCAGACACTCTTACCTCATGGCCCTCCAACTGACGGATTCTCACGTGCACTCTAGAATCTACAGTGATTACATATCCTGTATAACCATCTACAACCGCGTAGCTTCCAAGCAGGAGAATTTTGCCAGGCGCGCTTGCCCTTATGTCAAAACCGGTCATTGCATCAGTTCTTGAATGGCTTGAGTGACCTCTCGTCTATCAAAGATTCGCTTCTGTCAAGGATACGTGGGCCGTTGCCCATGCTGAGCTTAAGCACCTTCTGAACAGCGTCTACTTCATCAAGCAACCTGGTCACCTTATTGACATTCCTGCGCAGTGTTAAAATATGTGGGTTTGGACCTGCATCGAACGTATACGCAGCTATTATTTTTCCTTCCGATTCATTCAATTCATGTACCTTGTAGATCACTTCTTTTGAGTTATCATTCATGTAGAATAGCGGAGGCCATGTGTCAAGCATAACGGAATGCATGTTGTTGCTGTCCCGCATTGTGATCTCCCCAAGCGTCTGGAAATCCCTCTTTTTGAGCGCAGCCGTGAGTCTTGATGCTGCGTCCTCTACATACGCCATCCTGCTTCTATACAATATGCTTGTCCTTTCGGTCTGCCTCATGCCAGCCCTAGAGGAGAATTTCTTCTTAGATGCGGACAATATCCCCACAACATTCATAAGTTCAGGCCAATGATCCGGCTTAGTTATCTGCTCTGCATAGGAATCTGATCCATCAGCCTTTACACCCTTTCTCCACCTGACCATGCCGCCCATTAGGCTTCTGCATGCGCTGCCGCTGCCCCTCCTTGCCACTATGGACATTTCTTTGCCTGATAATCTGAGCCCGAGTCCCTTCGAGGCCGCATAAACTAGGGTCGCTAGTCCAGATGCGCTTGAGGCAAATCCGCTTCCGGTAGGGAAGGAGTTCTCCGATACAACCAAAGCGTGCCTCTTGTCTTTGGCTATCCTTCTAAGTATGTCCAAGCAGACAAGCCTCTCACCAACCTCCGTACCTCTTGTATTCTGCAGTTCCCCGTTTATGTAAACCCTGTCTTCCTTCAATCTGTTGGAGAAGAGCACGCTGGTTTTGGTGTTCAATTGCTCATCAAGGGTCATGCTAACGGAAGAGTTTGTAGGAAGGATCAGTTTTTCGTCGCGCTTGCCCCAATATTTGATAAGTGCTATATTCGGAGTGCCAACTGCGGTTACTATATCGGACATTCTCTCGTAATTAGTTTGATGCACCAATTTTAAATAGCCTATGTGGATCTAGAAACAGAGAGGCCCCTTCTCTGGGGTGTCACATTAAGAACCTCCAATCCCCTTTCCCCTCTCCACATCTCTCTGAGGCGTGTTGCATCCTCCTCTGTCCTGCAGAGCGCGGCCAGGGAGTCCTTTCCTCCTGCGCCAGGGGACTTGGCTACGAATGCACCAGCCTTTCTACTTCTTTCGATAAGTTCTGTCACATCGTCCGGTTCTATGTGACCGAGTTTAACCTCCGGTGGGTCGTCATCCTTGATATGAACCTTACTTCTCAACCATAACTGCTTTGAGAGCGCTCTACCAGCGTCAAAAGCTTCTTGGAAGGTCTGAAGAGCATCTAAATCTTCGCTCCCACGCATCCTCTTAAGTGCATCTATCGCTTTCTGGCTTTCAGCATTGAGATCCACAATAAGCTTTCCATAATCGTTTGGCTCCTCACCCTTGAATCTATTAACAACACCTACCAGACTGGCCGTGTTGGCCGATTCGCCTACAAAGTTGGCTACAACGGGATGTAGGAAGCTGGGCAAGGTAAGTGGAGTCACCCTGTAGTCCCAATCTTCATTGACAAGCTTCTCCACATCATCCTTAGTATAACCTTCATCCGGAAGCCTTCTTACAAACTGCTCTGAGAATCTTGTATATGTGATACTGCCATAGTTTGCAGCTGCTATGTCAAACCCACTACCAACCTTTTTTGTAGCATGTGCATGTGCCATCTGGGAGATCTTATGCACATCTGTTGTAAATGCACCTTCCTCAAATAGTTCCATCACAGCACCTACAGTGGCTACAGTGACCGCAGCGCTGCTCCCCATTCCGCTTTTCGACAGTTTCTTGCCGTCGGCCCCCACCTTCCTATACGCGAACGCCGGATCATTCAATGTTGCTATGTCAAATCCACCTACTGGGAAACCTATGCTCAATGCGTGCATCAAGCTCAATTCCGCAGCGGTTCTTAGCAGGTTTAATTCTTTGGGTGCTCCATCCAAAGTTATCTTACCGGTCTGTGTGTCTACTGTGCCGCGCACTATGTCTGTAGCTAGCTGTGGTGCGCTTATCAGAACTGTATTGCCCTGGTTGCGTCTTCCAACTACATGAACGTGCTGGTCTATCGTTGTTACAAAACCAACGTTAGGTCTCTCAAGTATAGCATAGCCTCCAAGCCAGAGCATCTTACCGGGCGCTGAAGAGTTTACCTCAAAGTTTGTCATACGATCATCTCATATTTCGAAGGACTGCCCCTCGTTCGGTATTATTACCTCACCATCGAATTCCTGCTTTACTTCTGAAAGCAGCAGATCCTCTTTACCATCAAAAGATCTGTGCGTATTGAAGAGTACGAGTCTCTTTGCGCCAGAGTGCGCTGCTGCCCGGCCGGCATCTCTTGGAGATGAATGGGCAGGCATGCGTTTGTGGTACTCCGAATCTGCAGGCATGTACGCATCATGTATCAGCACATCGCAACTCATCGCCAACTGTGGTATCCTTTCAGTATAGGTTGTATCCGAAGAATAGCACACAGAGCCTTCTGGGTTACTGATCCTTATTGCCATGGTAGGAACAAACTGCGGTGTGCCCTTTAGGTGGTCCGCTTCTGTGAACTTAAGCGACAGGTCACCAATTGCTAGGGTGTCACCTTCCTTCACTTCAATAAACTTTATCGGGAATCCATTTATCTCGAAGAATCCCTTGTAGATTAGGTCATAAAGCTCCCTGAACGACTTTTCAAACCCTTCTGGACCTATCAGAGTAAGGGCCTTTGTTCGTTTGTCCTGGCGCATCCTCATTATCAGCATAGGCAGTCCGCTTACATGATCAGCATGGAAGTGGCTTATGAAGACCGCATCTAGGAAGTCCTTGTCTGGATGAATCTTCCACAGTTTCTGTGGCACATTATAACCACAGTCGACAAGCATGTTCGTTGCCCCAGAAGCAAGTATGGATATATTTGTCTTAGAGTCGTGGAATGCCTCACCTGCTCCTAGTATTACAAGTTTCATTGTTTTGCACCCCTCATAAGTCCTGCAAGTGCAATTTTCTCCATCGGCTCTCCGATAAGCGACTCTTTTGGAACTCCTATTGCAGCTAGGACCCTCTCTATAGCATCAACAACGGTATCTCTATCTCCACTTAGCACCTCAAGCTCCACCATTGTGCGTGACCAACTAGAGTTACCATTTCTTACAGTAACATTCTCTATTGCCACCCTAGCCTCTGCGCCTGTGCCTTCTATCTTAAAGTGCACGCCGTTCCCCTTTTCAACTACAAAAGCCTTTTCGTACCCCTCAAGCTGCAGTTGATTTAGTGCTTCACGTGTTGTATCAAAAGAGCGCTTGCTCTTCTTTTCCCCAGTTTTGAACGGTACACCCCTGTAGGTATCTGTTTTTGGATCTGAAAGAATAATCTGAACGGGCTGCTGCTCTGCAGGTTTTCCTGCAAGCTCATACCTTGTCCATACGCGCATCCTCAAAGAGCCTACGATAGGGTTTGTCAAGTCTATGGACCTGAAATATGTGTCATCAAAAGCATACGACTTAATCTGCTTTAGTACGAAGTGCGAACCAAGCGCATCAAGAAGCGCCTGTCTTCCGCCATCTCCAGAGAAACGGGTCTGGTCCAAGAAGAATCTAGATTCAGATTCGACCTTCTCATACTGGTGTCCGGTTCGCGGAGCTACCCCAGAAAGTCCTTCGTCACTCGAATGCCAAACATTTCTGTTCATGTATAACAACACCATGAAGCGCTCTCGCTCCAAGTATTATTGACAAACTAATCTCATCTTTTCATAATACTTAAGCATTCTAGCCGTTACGTCTGAAGACGAATATGGTGCCGTCATGCAACCCTATTAAGTCTCAGTAAGCCGGACTTTGCCCCAGAGTTTTTTATCTTTGCAGCATAGGCATCGAAGCCAGCTCCGCGTTCAGCAATTATGAGTGCGCTTGGATTCTCCGTCACAGCTATAGCCATGCCTCCTCCACCGCCTCCGGTAAGCTTAACTCCCAGCGCTCCTGCAGCAAGTCCTACATCGACCGCTCTGTCAAGGCTATCACTAGAGACACCTGCACTTTTCAGGCGCTGCTGGTTTGCGGCCATCAGAGTGCCGATCCTGCCAAGGTCATCTCTATAGAGTGCTTCGAGGCCTAGGTTCGCAATCTTATCCATGCTGTCAAGCGTCTCGCTCGACCCACGCGCTTTTTCTGCCTCTACATGTTTCGCAAAAATGCCAACCATCGTATTAGTATCAAGCTTAGGTCCGGTATCAATCAGTACTATTTCTGGCAGTGTATTCACATGTGCTACCTCGGCCCGCCCGCTCCTGAAGGTCACTACCCCTCCATAATAACTGGTGCTTACGTCTATTCCTCCAGCACCGGGTTTTCTCAACCTGATCCTCTCCCCATCTCTTGCAACGTCTATTATCTCATCATCTTTCAATACGCCATCCTTGCCTACAAGTGCTACAGTAAATACCGTGCACATCGCTCCGCTGCTTCCGAGCCCTTTCTGTATTGGTATGTCAGATGCAAGGCTCATCCTCTTCCCAAGAACCTGAACGCCTTGTTCAAGCAGCCTAGAAGCTATAAATGCATAGGGCAGGAAATCCCCATATTTTGGCTCCTCAGCAGCAGCGAAGGCTACGAAGTCCCTGCCTTGCGTCTTCCATCTCTCCCTTAGATCTACCAATTCGCCATAGGTGAAACTTCTGGATTTTTGGAGATCTGCAAGCGTGACAACAAGATTACTTTCGTCGACTTTCTCTACCGTGGCCTTTGCTTGGAGCGAGATTGCAGCAGCTACAGCAAGCCTCCCATATACTACAGAATGCTCTCCGAAGAGCTTTACCACTCCTGGCGCGGTGTATTCCATTCAATCAACAGAACTCGGCTTCTCCAGATATATATAGTTTTTGTGCTGGCGCCTATGAGGACGCATTTGACCTAAGCAGTGCAGGTCTCTTGAATCCGCCGTGTCCCTCAGTTACCCCAAACGTTACAAGCATACGCAGTGCAGCGACGTTCTGCGCAAGGCCTACGGCAGCCATCACCTCAGCGACCTCGCTGGCCTTTGTGCAACCCATTATTTCCATAAAGAACCTTCCAACGTTCGGATTGTCCCCAAACGCACCACCTACGGTCCCTATAGCTACTGGAAGTTTTAGTACGCCAACCAGGTTGCCTTCGCTGTCTACTCTAAATGATGATAATGGCGCATACGCATGTCCGTATGCTGCATAGGAATGCGCTCCTGCCTCTAGTGCACGCGTATCTTGCAGCAGCGCATTTGCTACCGCAATTATCCCATTCATTATTCCCTTGTTGTGGGTTGTCGCTCTCTCCTGGTCTGCCTTAGCCAATGCCTGCAGGTCAAGTATCCTCTCTATAACCTCTTCACCAGTCATTAGCACCTTCCCACTCTTATCTTTCCATGCAAGCTCGTCCTTTCCGAACGTTGCCTCGCACGTCACCAACCGTCCAAGAGCAAGGTTGGATAGTATCGCTACGGCAGCATAACCTCCAGTGATTCTGCTTAGCTCAGGTTTCATAACCTCCCCCATATTACTTACCACGCCGGCTCCCTGGCCGTCGCCAGTCTCCACCTCAAACCTTACAATCACCTGTTTGCCTCTCTCGGTTTCGATGACCTTTGGTTCAAGTGTCAGGATCTTTGCGTGCTTGTGCTGAGCATTGCCAATTCTGATGAGCTCATCTTTATGCCCCTTTATCTCTTCCAAAGCCTTTGCAATCTCAGTATCAGGGATACCAATTATCTGTATCTGGCCCGTTGTTGCATTTCCAGAAGCTACCGATTGAAAACCAGTTTTAGAGCTCAGGAGTGTACTGTCTATAGAATGATCATCAACATACTCTGTATAAGTCGCGCTCCCTATCTTCGACATGTTAGATACACCGGCGACGACCGACGCCTCTTCTATAAGCATCGGCACCGCTCTTGCACTCCCATTAACAACTATTTTCGGTATTATCCCAATAGGCATAGGCAAATTAACAAGATGATTCTCTTTTGTAGGGCCAGCAACCACCGAAACGTGCCTATTTGCAAAATCTTCAAAAACCACCCTGGTCTCGCGAGTCAGAGGAGTGTGTTTCTCTAAATAATCCAACTTTTCCGCTAGAGTAGTTAGCTCCCTGAAACTTGGTTCCTTAGCCTGCTTTCCTTCACCCGGACTATGTCTATGCATTTTCCCACCCGATACGTCTGTGCAGAAACAACGATTTATATATGTTGAAAAATAACGATTTAATTACAAATATTCGTTATTTTGGGATATCGTGAACGAGGAAATAGAATATGAGTTTCCAAGCAAGTTCAATGAAAGATACAGCATACCTACTAGAAAAATTATACGCGCACTATCAGAAAACTCCAGAACCTCCCTTACAAAGCTTGCTTCTGACCTTAATCTATCGAGGCGCACCGTTAGGGAAAAGCTAGACAGAATAGAAAGAGATCTAGATGTGCGTTATACACTGGAACTCAACGAAAAGACCCTTGGTTTATCAATGCCCCACCTTGTGGTGTTGGATTTCAATAAGAAGCCAGATTACAATTACATAACAGAATTGCTCAAGAAGTCGTACATACCCCAGTTGGCATTCACCATAAGAGGCAGGAACCAAGTCTACATATACGCGCTAGCAACAGCACCAGACGATTTCGCATACTGGGACAACGCGATGGATCTTCTGCTCTACAAATACGGCACTACTCTATACTCGTCTGAGATCGCTCACAAGCAGCTTGGTTTCGTGCCCATTCGGAATGAACTTATAGAGAGATTGGCCATAAACCCAAAGGAAAAGGAACTCATAAAGCTGCTCAACCAGAACAGCAGGGCATCTATACAAAAACTATCAAAAAAACTGGGTAAGCACTTCAACACAGTTACATACACATTCAACAAACTTGTGAAGAGTGGTTACATAAAGAGGTTCACGCTCACAACCGCGAGACAGAATGGGATGGTTCCGACTAGCTTTTTGATGAAATACAAGGGCGCACCAAACCGGGAAAGGGATTCCGCCAGGGCGCGCCTTGCGATAATGTCCGATGACAGGTACTCTATAGCAAACCGCTACATGTACAACGCATCCATGGTCGGTAGTTTTGACCACTTCGGCATGGGTGTTTTTGACAGTTACAAGACCGGGTACGAGCGTTGCTTCCTGTATTATAAACAGACCATGGGCACGCACATAATCAACATGTACTTCAACGCAATAGATAGAGTTCTGCTCGGCAGATTGCCAATCAGGAGCGTTTACGTGAAGGATGATTACAGCGTATTGGAATGGACAGCGGATATAGAGAAGCTCTAATTCATGAAATTGTAAAATATAAATATCTGAACAGCATCAAATCCTTTGATTTAATGGCAGACGCGCAAGCAGGAGCAAGATCCAATGCTATTTCAGAAACAGAAAGGCCCACAGTTGTAGTCGAACGCGTCCCTGCGCGAGAGCGAATAGATGAAATCAACGGCAGCAAGGAACTGTCACATTTTAGACTATACATACCTATCGATGCTGCGAGCGAGGTAGAAAGAACAGCGTCTAGGCTTAGGGCTGGAAACAGCGGTTTTGCCTATAAGGTATCTCCAGATTACAGGCACAGGGGATTTGTGATTGTAGATGCTTACATGCAGATCCGGGCAAACTCGAACCTTGGGGACCCGGTTGGGGAAGAGCACCGCAGGATGTTTCTTATGGAAGATTTAGTATTTCATGGAAGTCTCCTTTCTGGATTGAACGTAAGGGCAGTTGCGAGCCCTAACGAAGCAGATTCTCTGCTCAGGACTTAAGAGAATCTAAATGCGCTAAGAATTCTTTCGAACTCACTATATTTACCCCATACCTATCCTTCATCTCATTACTTACACCAAGTATCTTCTGATCCTCTGTTACAAGATCCTCTTTCGAGGCAATGGCTGTTGCTAAAATTAAGCAATCTACATAATCATTTAGGTCTTTAAGTAGATTCGAACTCGTCTCCACAATTTTTGGATTAAAGAAGGGTTCCACCCTGAAAGTATGATTTATTGTGTCTATGGCTTCGACAACGTATCTAGAAGGCACGCCCAGCTTGGCAGCTTTAGCCTGCAGTTCAAATAGCGACACCAAACTTACACCCATGTCCTCTACGGGTACGCCTCTTCTCTCCATCTCGCTCAAAAGATCCGCGCGTATCCCTAGTCTCAGTATTGGCAACAGATAAGTTGTGTCTACTATCGTTCTATCACACTTTGCGACAATTCATGTCTAAACTTCTCAAATTCCTTTTCATCCACGTAAGCAAATTTCTTAGCGTGCAATAGCTTTGATAGTCTACCTCTGCTGGTTAGCGTTCTCTTTACAATCTCATTAAGTACCTTTGATATCGCCTTAGAGTTTCTATACTTCTCAAGGCTCTCTTTCACCAGAGCATCGTATACCTCACCCTCTAAAAGTACTGTCGTCCGCTTCATCATTTTACCACTAATATGTTTGTATGCTTAAACATATAAATACCTTTCCCGTCATTTTACTGCAGCATCTATACCAATCTCTGGAGTTGCGACCACCTCAAGTCTTCTTAGTACTCTGTCTCTAGGTCCAAGTAACTCCACGGAATAACTTCTGCTTTCTATCAGCTCTCCAGATACAACCTTTGGACCCTCTCCAAATACATATTGACCAATCTCTTCACCCAGATACATTATCCGCAGCCCAAGAACATCATCGCTCGCGCGGACTACAATAGTCGAAACTATCCTTTTTGAGGCAGCGAGTCTTCTCTTCTTCGCGTAAGCCAAAACTGGATTCTGGTACTCAGATACAGGCAGGTTCATATATTCTTTTGTCTTGATAAACACGGAATCATGGGCTCTCTTTTCGTTGCCCTCCTTGCTCACGTAGCTCAAGGCTCCCACTCTTGAATCAAGATGCTTCAGTTTTGATGAGATATCTTCTTGTTCAGCATGTGCAAAGACTAGGTCTCCTGCTGCCGCTTCTGCCACGTCTGAGGCCTGCTTCAGATAGATCTTCATCTGGCAGAGCCTTCGTATCCCTACATCGATATCGGTTATATTATGCGCGAGCAACATCAGCCCCACGCCCTTCTTTCTAAAATCCTGGATCCTGTTTCTCATATCCTCTACTACAGGCGATCTCTGCTCCCTAAGCATCATCTGAGCCTCTTCAAGGCAGATCACAATCCTAAGATCATCATCGCCATTGGAATCTAAGGATGATGCAACCGAATATATTTGATTCAGAATTAGAGCGTAAAAGTGAGTTTTTGTCTCTACTCCTGCGCCAGATATATCAAAGACCATTCCGCCTTCAAGCAACTCCTCTATGCAGACGCCCCTCCTTTCAGAATACTCCGGCATCTGCAGAACCGCAACAAGATTCTCCATGGAAGATTTGATATTCTCTCCATGCTTTGTGTATTTTATACCAACGTTCGTGCGTTTTCCATGCATTCTTGCTATCGATTCCTCTATTTCAGAATAAACAGCAACCGGATCTGGTGTATCCGTTTCCTTGTACACCCTTCTGAAAGCGTTGAGCATGCATTTCTCCATCGGATTCCTGTATGGGCCAGCAGCAGAAGCGGAAGCAAGTATCATAGCCAGCGATTCATAGAACCTCTGCCTGTCGGTTCCTCTAGGGCACCTGAAGAAGTTTATCGGTATACTGTCTTCGCAGAGTTTGATAAGGTACATTCTATGCGATAGTGCAAAAGAATCCCATTCATCGGTAGGCGATATCACTATTACTCTAGTGCTACCAACCCTCATTGCAGAATCGAGTATGGACATTGCCTCTCTGGTCTTCCCAGATCCTGGAAGGCCGCTTATTATGAAGCCAAGGTTTAGAGCCGTCCTATTAACCATTATCATATTGCTTGTCTCGTGTACAGAATCTTTCAGGAAATTGCCAAGCGGGACATCCCCCAAAGAGCTCGCATAAGATGTTGCTATTGTATAGCTCGTCTCTACGCTACCATAGAAGTTGACAAGCCTCTTTGCAAAGTCGCTGCCGAATGGCATGCAGCGCGTCTCTTCTATGTGTGCGATAAGTTCATCGGCAGAGCCATTAAAGGCGTGTGAATCAAGCAGTACCATTTTTGAAAGAAGATACTCCTTGAGTTCGGGTGTTGTGGTAGCGAAAGCTATCTTGTACGCTAACCCATTCGCTGTAACTGACCTGTTAAGCGTCTCGAGCATCTCCCTGAGCATGCTCGATTCATCGGATCTCTCAAAGCTCTGATGCTGTATCGATCTGCTCGTGCGTTTCCCAGATCCTGAATCAGATACCGAATAACCGCTCGCGACACTTATACCGCTAAGCTTTCTTTCCATGTATTCTCTTGCGGGCGATATCTCCTTCTCGGTTTGTGGAACAAAGATCATGTAGAGGATTCCTCCTAGCCCGGCATCAAAGATATCCGAAAGGAAGGCTTGCGGAAAACTCTCCAAACCCCTATATGCTGACATAATATGGAATCCAAGGGAAGATTCATCAAGCTCGCCTTTCCGGAAATCTAGGCCAGCTATGACAGAGCTAATTACCCGAGTTCTGCTGTCAGATAAAGGATCAAAAACCAGGAAGCTCATTCTTCTGCTCATATCATAAGCGATCGCAAAGCTCTCCCTACCCATCACCTCAAGGAAGAGTCCCCTATCAAAAGGCTTGTCTGGAACCGAAGAGATCTCATAACAACATGTACTCATAGAATCAGATACAATGACATCGTAGATAGCAGCAGCGACATCAAGATCGCGATTTTGGCCCTGTGCGTGATCGTGGTTTCATGCCTGCGGTTTAGAAAGAGCATTGTTACTGCAAAAATTAAACCTATGAGAATGAATGGAAGCGCAGGTATATCTAATCCTATGTAATAAAATGCATATAGCGTGCCAAGCACAAGAAAAAGGGCGGAGGCAATGGCCGCCGATACATAGAAAAGAAGGCCGCCTCTCTGCCGCGCAGAGTAGAAGCCCATAAAGCCTGAGATCATTTGAGCACCAAGCCCGCCGGAGCGGGCCCGAGTTTTGGTACCGCATGCTCAGATGCGCATACGGCAGTCACATAAGTGCTATTTAAATATAAAAGACTTTCTTTTACTTCATAATCTTGTAGTAAAGTATATAAATATGATTATCACTATAAAGTCACAGAAACGCGCAAGATCGGCGCTATACAAGCTGATCAACGAATTTTGGTGCCAGCATGGAGCAGATAAGCGCAGAGGAGCGCGAGCTTCGCTCCGCAATATCCGGCTACGTTGAGAGGATGAGCAGAACATGCGGCATGCAGCTCCTGGACGAGCTTGAGGTACTAGCTAGGCAGACAATGGACATGCATTTTGCGGGGGAGATGGCCCAATTGGTCATATACCTAGTAAAGTGCAGGAAGCTGAGCGAGAACTTCAAGGAGGAGAGCTTGGGTGAGCTCGCATACAGGTTCTCCGGCCAGGTCGACTGGGAGGAGCTGAAGTACAGCATAGACAGGCCGCCGCACCGACAGTAGCTATGCAGCAGGGCATCAACAGGATGCCCTCTTTATTCATTCATGAAATTACTAAAAACAAAGGTTTATTAATATTCATTACTATAAAATAGTAGTGATGGATTGAACTACGAAGGAAAGGTTACAAGGCAGGGTCAAATAACACTGCCAAAGAAGATACGTATGAGATATTCCATAAAGGAGGGCGATAGAATTACCTGCATAGACCTAGGGGATCATATTGTTATAGTCCCCCGTTCAACCGACCCCCTTAAAACCCTGCTATCCATGAAAATTAAAACAAAAGATACAATCCAAGAAATAAAGAGGAAAATAAACCAGATGGCCATGGAAGAAGCTGGTAAAAATAGTGCCTGAATGTTGATAGAATCCGATACGTTTATAGCTACTATAAAGGAAAATGACAGACTTAGAGATGATGCAGCCTACATAATATCTGCAATACACAAAGGTGAAATAACAGGGGCATATGCATCCTCTGCAGCATTACAAGAAGTAATTTTTTGGTTGCTAAAGGAAAATCGCGCGGCAGAAGTTGTGACCGCAGTGAGTTCGTTGCTAGATATTCGGAACTTAGAATGGATTAACGTGAGCAAGGAAATATGTCTGAACGCCGCCGCTTTGATCGAAGAATACCAGATGGGCCCGTTTGACGCTTACCATGCAGCTACGGCATTAAGCATGGATGGTAGAATCATAAGCAGCGATCATATATTCGATAAAATAAAAAATATTGAGAGGATAGATCAGAAATCCATAAGGTTAAAGTGAAATAATGAAGTTCAACAAACTCACTAAAGAGGAAGAGCAAGTAATAGTAAATAAAGGGACAGAATGGCCATTTAGTGGTGAGTATGGCAACTTCTTCAAGGATGGCACATACGTATGCAGAAGATGCAACGCACCGCTCTATAGGTCGAAGGACAAGTTCGACGCGCATTGTGGGTGGCCAGCCTTCGATGACGAGATACCCGGGGCGGTAAAACATATCCCCCCAGATGGAATTCACAAAATATTGGGCGCATCGGATGAGCTCGAATGCGCAAGGTGTGGTGCTCACCTGGGCCATTTCTATAAAGGAGAAGGCTTAACGCCAAAGAACGTGAGGCATTGCGTTAATTCACTATCAATGAAGTTCATACCAAAAGAGAAGGATAAGAATGAAAAATGATAGCATAGTCTTTGGTGGAGGTTGCTTCTGGTGCACAGAGGCTGTCTTCCAGATGTTCAAAGGCGTTACCAAAACAACGCCAGGGTACGCAGGTGGTACTGCAAAGAACCCAAACTATGAACGGGTGTGCACAGGCGAGACGGGCCACGCAGAGGTCCTCCAGATAGAGTATAATACTGAGGTAATATCTCTAGAGCAGCTATTGAAAGTCTTCTTCAAGATGCACGATCCTACGTCCTTGAACAGGCAGGAAAATGATGTGGGAACGCAATACAGGTCCATAATACTCTACAACAACGATGAGCAGAAAAAAACCATAGACAAATTCATCTGGCAGGCAAAGAAGGAATATGACAAGCCAATAGTGACAGAGGTAAAGAAACTTGACAAGTTTTATGCTGCCGAGGAGCACCACAAAGATTACTATAAAAGAAATCCACTCCAGCCATACTGCATGTTTGTTACGAGACCGAAAGTGAACATGATAAAAAAGGAATTCAACATCAAGTGAATGATTCTATGGCAAAAATAAGGATACTTGGCTTCGGAGCGAGCCTTAGGAAAGGTGGATTCAGCACAGCCATTCTGGAAAGCGCCAAGGAGTTGGTTCCCGAGGGCGCAACATTGGAGACCTTTAGCCTTGAGGGAATCCCAGCGTTCAATCAGGACATCGAAAATAGCGCGATGCCCAAGCGCGTAAAAGCATTTAAGAAGGCGATAAGAGGCGCAGACGCTCTTCTGATAGTCACTCCGGAATACAACTACTCTGTGCCCGGCTATCTCAAGAACGCAATAGACTGGGCGTCGAGACCAGATGCGGATAATTCTTTTATCGGCAAGCCGGCATCTGTGATGAGCTCATCTGATGGACAGTTCGGAGGAATAAGGGCCTCGCTTCATATGCGGCAGATTATGCTAGGTTCAGGAATGCATGCAATAAGCGGCATAGAGGTAAAGGTTACCAATGCAGACGAGAAGATAAAGAACGGCAAGGTCACAGATAAGAAGATAATAGGGCAGATGAAGAAGCAGCTGAAGAATCTGACAGATTGGGCAATACTGATGAAAAAGAAATGACTTTTTCTGAATCGCCAGGGTAGGGATTTGAACCCTAAAGTCCTTGCGGACACCGGTTTTCTTTTTGCATCACAGATCAGCTCTTGACGTTTTGTAAACTCAAGACCGGCGCGATACCAGATTCTGCCACCCTGGCATGCTAATCCTTAGTTGACAAGATTAATAAGCGTTCATAGGTGGTTTTACGATAGAGTTTCTAAAAAAGATAAAAGATATTATCAGGTTTTTCAAGAAGGACAGTGTTCCTTCGATCATAATAGGCAAGGCACAATCGGTTCTTTCACAACGCAGAAAGATCATTTACAAAAAGGCAGGCAGAGGCGTGCGGACCGAACTTTATAACGGGGTCTCATGGAGAAGGCTCAGAAAAGAGATCAGGATAAATCCAAACAGAGAGCCAAATCCCCACATGATAATAGTTGGAATGAGTGGATACGGAAAGAGCACGCTTTTCAAGTCCATACTGGCTGACATAAAAGGAATGGGAATCTCAGCTATAGTTTTCGATGCGCATAACGAGCACGAGAAGATTGTAAGGAGCCTGAACGGTCGGGTATACGATTGCGCTAATACCGGTATAAACATACTCGAGCTGAATGGGCTATCTAAAGAAGACAGGATATCGGAGCTGGTCTCCCTACTAAAGAACGTATACTCTTTGGGTTATATACAGGCAACAAAGCTAGGCGCCTGTCTGCGTTACACATATAGGAAACTCGAAATGAAAGGTGTGCAGAAAAGGCAGCCGACGATGAGCGATCTGCTAAAAGAACTGAACATATTCATAAAGAACTCGAGGAGTGCGGCAGAGACCAACACGCTGCAGCACCTCAAGGAGAAAATATCGTTGCTGAACAACAGCGCGTTCAATTCAAACACGGTGTCTGTGGAAGGGCTGAAAGAGGGCATAAGCTCCTTCTCTCTCGCAGGGCTGAAGAGCACAGAAGCACGTGTAATCTACATACACGAGCTCCTAAAGCGCATATACACATCAATGAAAGGAATGGAAAGGGAGAAAGGTCTCAGGCTCTTCATAATGATAGACGAGGCCCAGTTCCTGCTTAACTCACAGGCGGGCTACAACTCTGTAAGGAGCATGGTCGAAGAGGGCAGAAAATACGGCTCCGGTGTAGTAATAGCTACACATATAACCGGCAACCTAGACAGGCAGGTACTGGCCAACGCTTCTACCCTGATATCATTCTATTCCAGGGACCCATCTGAGGTCAACTACATAGCGAGCGCCATGTCTGGCGGCGAAGAGCAGAGAAGGAGCCTTGTTAGAAGCAAGCTTCGCGAACTCAAACAGAACGAAGCCCTTGTTGTGACAGGCAGAATGAAAGAGCCAATTGTGGTTACTACCCCAACAGCGAAACAGGTAGTCGAAGCTGCAGGCCCAGAGGCACCAGCCCAGAAAACGAACACAGATAATGAAAAGAAAAGGAGTTTCCAAAGTGCGGAACATTATGATTGCGTAAACAGGGTTTCAGATAGGCTGTCTGAACTCAGGATAAGGCATTTCATATTGAATAATTCTCAAGGCCCTGACATAGTCGCGTACATACGCGGAGTTAAGACTGCCATAGAATATGAAACCGGCAGGAAGAGCTACAGGAGCACATCAAAGATGCTTGATGCCCGCTCCAAAGAGTATCCACAAACGATTGTATTTGTGAACAGCAGGGCCTTTGGTTTCTACAAGAGCTACTTCGAGAAGGACAAGACCATGGTACTCAACATAGAAGACCTAAAAAGTTTCAGCGGTCACATCTCCCCAGCAGCAAACTGCGCATCTCCACTTCCGGATCCCTCAAGATACGCGCCCCCTGCAGAACCACCATCTGAGAACCTTGAAGATCTTCCTCTTAATAGTCTTTCAGAGCCTTCCAAGAACCTTGCTCCCAAAGCTGTACTTGATCCTGATTCGGAAGAACTCCTAGAACCCATTGATACAGACGCATCTGTTCTCGCATCAGACTGAGGGGCCTTCTTTCTTGCCATACAACAACCATTCCACGCAACGCAGAATGGCTTTGTTCAGGAATTAAAGGCTTCTGTGCAGCCCTAGCTCACGTTAAGTCCGAGGTTCAGCCTCGCTCTGCTGCTTGCAGAAATAGATCCCTGGCCGCCAACATTTGTGTTTATGCTTACGCTAGAGTTTGCATTTACCACTATAGCAGTTGCAGCCGGCACGAGCATGTATGTATGCGAGCTTGCGTTCCCCTGCGTGTTGACGGTCGCTCTGAAATCTATCAGCACCGCAGCGGAGCTTGCGTTTATCTTAGGGCTGGCTCTTACAGCTACGTTTATCTGGCCGTTGGGGCTTGTTACATTGTATGTAGTGCCGTTTATGGTTATCGTTGCAGAGGTTATGTTGAATCTTACTATGTTAACAATAGAGTTTGTGGGCACCTGCGCAGTAGCTATGGTCTGCGAGACATTTGTCACGGCAAGCAGGTTCACAGAGCCGCTGCCATCTGCATTGTACCAACCGCTCTGGTTTGTTTCATTGGCAGGGTTGCTGGTTGCGCTGAATGCGTGGACTTTTACTGAAGAGTAGGCTATTACCAAGGCAGAGGTCCCGGCAGGAACTTTGGGAGGGTCTGTCATCTGCACTGCAATGGTCGAAAATCCGCCTTTGCTATGATAGAGGTACAGAACACCTACAGCTATCAGCACTACAATTATTATTCCTAAAATAGCCAATCCCATATTGCTAGATGCCATCCCACCACAAGTAGATAATGAAAGAGCTCTTTTTAACGCTATTGATAAGCTTCGTATATCCGGGCGGCCAAAAACATTGCAAGAAGAGCACAATCTTTATAGCCTTAAGTAGCGATTTTGCACAGATGAACAGAGCAGACCTAATGACTGTAATCAGGACCCTGATGATCTTTCCTATAGCGTACGCGATATTCAACAGGCTGAATGTCATACTCACGCTCGTCCTGATAGGCATAATGTTCATACTCGACGCGGTTGACGGGTTTGCCATGGTCAACGCCAAGAGCAAGGGCCGGGTCAGTTTCTGGGATTACGTAATGGCCACGGTTTTAGGCAACAGGCATGCAAAGGCAAAGGTCGCAAAGTACAAGTCATTGTCAGGCACGCGGTACGGTGCCAGGCTTGACATAGCGGGTGACCGAGTTGTGGAGTTCGCGTTCTGGATAATCTTCACGTATCTGCATATAATCCCGATCTGGGTGTTCCTCCTGATAGTGATAAGGCACGCTTATGTTGATGCGATGATGGCATCTAGAGGCACATCATCAAAAATGCACACAAAGTTCGCGCGCATGGTCTTCTCTTCTGTTGCGGGGCGCGGCTGGATCAACGTCAACAAGGCTATAAACTTCGGGTATCTTGCGCTGATCTACATAATCGGTTATACCTTTGGCTGGTATCTCATCATTGCATACGTTGCAGTAGCAATCCTGTTCTTCCACATAATGCTGAGGGGTGCCGCGGAGATGTACGAGAGCATCTACGGCTGACTATTTGCATGGCAGTTTCTCGCTCTTCTCTTCCCGTTCTGCTATTGCTCCGTCAGCGTCGTATATGTACGAAGTGACAGAGACGGGGTATTCATCTGGTATGTTGTTCGGCATTGTATAGAGCCTTATCCTCTTGCTCAGCTCGCCGTTCGGCTTGACTATTCCGACTTTCGTCTTTCCGACATTCAGCTCCTTGTCGTGCGTCAAGGAGAGCGGCGGCCTGACAGAAACATCGCACTCGCACCAATACGCGGAGCTACCGTCGCTGTTCTTCAGGGATAGGACAAGATATGCCTCGTTCTTCGAGTAGGACTTCAGGGTCTCTGGCTCGAATTTTATTGATATCTCTACCTTAGCCAACCGATCACCAACCTATAATTATTGAAAGAGCTTTAAATGCTTGCCAGAAAACCTTGCCAAAAATAGGAAAGGTATTTAGAAACATTCGACAATAAAAATAAGACAAGGCGGCACGCATTTTCCTTATGGTGCATTTATGGAGCTCAACGAATCGAAGTTCATAGAAAGAGAAATAACCCTGCGAAACATGATGCTCACAAAAGAGGTCACTGAGACAAGGCGATCCTTGGTAAGGTGGCTAGCGCTTGCACTAGGAATAATAAACCCCGGAGAATCAAGGCAGAGCGCGGTAGCAGTTTTGGATTCCATACTGTACTTCCAGTTCGTCGAGCGCAAGGATCCATCGGTGCAAGAGCTTTCCGAATATATATCAAAGAACTGGGAGCCCATGAACGAGAAGACCCTTAGATATCACCTGCTCCAGCTTAGCAAAGCGAAGGTGGTCAGCCATTCTAAGGGTGTATATTTCCTGTCGAATGCAAACCCGGATCAAAAGTACAACGAAGAGGCATGGGTTAGCGAATACTTCAACACAGAGGTGCAGCCCATAAAGGAGAAGATATCGGCTGCAATAAAAGAGCTAAAGGGCAGGCAGTGAGTGATTTATTGGATTTCAAAAGCGTATTGGTCTACTCTATAATAGTCATAGTCGTTGCTCTAGGCGTCGCATACGCCCTCTCAAGCCAGCTAAAGTACACATACAGCATAAGCACAACGTTGCTATCGAACGGGACGCATACGGTTTACCCGTTCCAAAAGTCTGGATTCAAGCTGTACATCAACAATACCGGATCAAAGAGCGTGACCTCACTGCCTTTGCTCATATACATAAACGGCAATCCGTTTGGCAATTACAAGGTTACCCTGCCTGCAGGGAAGGGTGGAGCGATATACTGGAATTACACATATCCCGCAAACGGCACATACACATTTGAAGTGATAGCAGACCCAGGGCATCTCTTTGACATACAGAACAGATCACTCGCACAAGCGTCAGTAACGGTAAATGTGAGTGCGCAGCAGTCGCCAGAGGTCTACACAAGCGTGCCAAACAACGGTATATCTGGCACAGATACGTTTGCAATATTCAGGAACGGCAGCTCCGCGCTTGCGAACATAGCCCTCGGTTACAACATCAGCGTTGTCAACCAGATGCTTGGCCCTGCGCACTCCATAGTGCTAAGGACACTGCAAAACCTTGCAGGCACAATAAACGCAGGCAGGGGTGCGATATCATATTACAAAAACGGGTCGATAGCCTACACAACATGGTTGCAGGGCACGCTCAGCCCAGGCATAGTCGCCGCAATAGTGAATAGCTTCTCTGTGCCTATGACAAGCATAAGCCTGAACGGCACACCTGCGCTCTATGCAGCTGTGAGCAATACTGTAAGCGTCTGCTTCTTCTACTCAAACGGCTGGACGAAGATGATATCATATTACAACAACACAAGCTCAGGAACATGCAGCAACATAGCGGCATCTGCGCATACAGATAGCGAAAGCGCGTTAATATCGTCTGGCTTCAACTCAACGCCGAGGCTGGCCAACCTGTCGAGCAACTTCTATTACACTAATTCGATATACCTGGGGTCTGCAATAACTCATCTGAATGGCTCGTTCGGTGCAGCCAGCCTCTTCGGGAACCAGTACGGCACATATCTGAGCTACATAAAGCAGAACGTCCCGAGCGTTGACATTAGCAGGAACCAGACCTGCAACGGGATAGTCTACCCGAGCGGGAACGTGTTCATATGCTCGAGCTTTGTGGCTCCATTGTATGGCAGCGGCGAGACAACCGCACTCATAAATGAGACGGTTGTGACATCGAATTACACAGCATCGCTCTATTCATTTGTCAACTCAAGCAACCTGCGGCAGGCCAACGAGAACGGGCTCAGGCTCCTCCTATCGCGCAACATAAGCAGCAGGAGCGCGGGCTGGAACACACCCTTCAGAAATACCTGCACAATACTCAATGTATCGATATCGTGCAATGTACTCGGCTTCAACCACACCACCTCTTTCGCATCTTTGCGTTTTGTGAATAATCTTGGCAGCACGATTAAGATTTCTAGCGCATCCTGCGCAGTCTCTGGAGCGCACCAGAACGAGGCACTAAACCTGAGCATAGCGCAGGGGCAGTCCGCGAATGCCATACTCTATTGCTACAACCTACCGGTCCCGGTCGCAACCGCTCAAACAAGCTACAGCCTTTCGCTAAACTACACAATAAACGGAATGGTGCAAAGGGCGTATGGCTACGTAAACATAAGCAACTTTGCCGTATAGTTAGATTCCTATGAAATCCTTAGCCCCCAATCCCTTTGGGAACGCCCTGCCGTTCGACGCTTCAACCGGCAAGCCAGTCTCATCTGCAAGCCTCTGCAGTTCACCAAAGTCTATTACCCTATTGGAATAGAGCTCTGCGAACTCATCTGCTCCGAGCTTTATCCTCTTAACGGCAAATACGACGTACTGCAGCATTCCGGCTCTCTTTACCCTGAGCCTTGCTGTCCCGGACTTCACAATCCCAAGCGCCTGTTCTGTCGGCAAGTAACCAACATACCCAAAACGCAACAAACAAATAAAAGCCTGAGAGTAGATTCAGATTCGTTTTCATGTTTGCAATCGGCTCAGGTGCCATTCAAGGCTACACAACAATAATAGAAGGGCTGTTGCGCAGCGTTGTGCCACAGCAGTACCTCTTTCCTTTGTCGGCCTTCATAGCAATCCTGGTTTTTGCTGTAGGTTTGATACTCCTTCTTACAGTCTTCATCTACTTCGTAAGCTACTTTGAGAGAAAGTTCATGGCAAGGATGCAGTCCAGGCACGGCCCCACATACGTAGGGAAGTTTGGATGGCTCCAGAACCTTGCCGACCTTATAAAACTGATAAGCAAGGAGAACATAGTGCCAAAGGGGGCGGACGGCACCCTTTTCCTAGCATCTATACCTGCAATGGTGGCCGCCTTTGTGCTTATGCTGTTCTTCATACCTATCACGAGCACATACTTAGGAATAGGCACAAGCCTAGGCTTGATTGTAGTCTTCATGATACTATCGTTTGTGCCCCTATTCGTGTTCGTAGCAGGGTGGGCGAGCGGCAACAAGTTTGCTTCGATCGGTGCAGAGAGATCCGTGGTCATGCTGATAAGCTATGAGATTCCTTTGCTGCTTGTTGTAGTATCTGTTGCGATGCTCGCCAACAGCTACAGCTTCTCGAGCATCATATCTGCTCAGCACACATACTGGTATGCACTCCTGATGCCACTTGGCCTCGCAATCTTCTTCATAATAATGCTGGCGGAGCTGGAGAGGCCGCCTTTCGACCTTCGCGAAGCAGACAGTGAGCTTATAGCCGGTTGGCTTACAGACGTGCCAGCACCGTATTACGGGGTGGTTCTCTTCCTTGACTATGCAAGAATATTCACAGGCGCGCTGCTCATATCTGTGCTCTTCTTCGGGGGTTATCTGGGGCCTGGCATCCTGCCCCCGTTCGTTTGGGCAGTGATAAAGGTTGTACTTCTTTCAATATTCATAATAGTGATACGTGTCACGTTTGTGCGGATGCGCATAAGCAACGTTCTGCGTCTTGGTTGGCTGTACATGACGCCGCTCGCAGTAGTTAATTTATTAGTTACATTTGTATTATTCATTCACTAGTGTTGCGATGATTGTAAAGCCGCTGGTCGACGTTGCAAAAGAGGCGGTACGCGCTCCAGAGACATTAGAGTATCCGGAGCAGAGAGAGGCAGTCACGGACAACTACAGGGGAGTACACAAGCTTGACATGAAGACCTGCATAAGCTGCTCTGCGTGCGCAAGGATCTGCCCCAACCGGACAATAACCATGGTTAATGTCGACACGGACATGGGCAAGAAGATAATGCCCGAGATAAACCTTGAGAGGTGCCTCTTCTGCGCCCTATGCGAAGAGGTCTGCCCAACGGAATGCCTTATACTAACAAAGGATTACAACGTCGAAAGGTTCGACAGAAGGGAATTTATCAAGAGGCCCGAGGACCTCAAATGAAGGAATCCTCGGTGATGGGATGATATCTGCAATCGCGGTGGCTCTAGCAGCACTGATAACCATAGGCGCATCCCTAATGTTCGTATTCAGGGATGTCCTGCACGTCGCCGTAGCGCTCTCGTTCGTCTTCCTTGTCAATTCGCTCATCTTTCTTCTGATGAACCAGCCGCTCCTTGCGGTGATACAGCTCTTCGTCATGATCGGCGGCGTGTCTGTCTATCTCTTTGTTGGAGTCGCTGCAGCTAGCTATTCGCATTTCAAATACACAAACTATGTTGCACTTGCGGTTATCGCAATCGCGATATTTGCGATACTGATGTATGGAATGTACCAGACAGGCACAATCGGCTACGCGCAAGGGCAGCCCCTTGCAAACTCGTTTACTGCAAGCCAGGCTGCGGCATCGCTTACTACAAAATACACAATACTGTCGCTGTACACAATTGCGCTGATGCTCTTCCTGCTTGCGATCGGCGCGATACCGCTGCTCAACAGGCTTAAGGTGATATGATCCTTGATTTTATTTTGACAATGGGAATCGCGCTCTTCTCTATAGGCATAGCCGGCGTTGTTTCATCTAGGCATTTCGTGATAATGGTCCTTTCTATAGAGATAATACTGGTGGCGAGCTCTCTTGTGGCTGTATCGCTCTACAGCTACATAACTAACGGCGAAATACTATCCCTTCTGTTCGTGATATGGGCGATAGCCGCACTGGATGTGATTGCGCTCGTGGTCTTCTACAGGTACCTTGCAAAACTGAAGATGAACCTAGATGTGACAAAGCTGAACAGGCTACGCGATAGGTGAAGAGATGCATCCACTAGTGGCCTTGCTCCCGCTCTTCTTTGGCGGAATATTATCGCTACTTCTTGGCGCATCCATCAAGACAGAGAAATATGCAAAACATGTTGCGCTCGCCGGTGCTATAGGGTCGTCATTGCTTTCGATTTACCTATTCATGCAACCCGCTCAGTCATACCAGCTTACCAACTGGTTCTCAATAGGCCAGTACGGCTTCCAGTTAACGCTATCGTTGGGTGGCGCGAACTCTTTGTTGCTCTTTCTCATCGCTGTAATATCCCCTCTGATATTTTTCTACTCTACTGGCTACATGAACGTACCTAGCGAGCAGAGCAGGTACTACTTCGAGCTGAGCCTGTTTACAATATCGATGATGCTGCTGGCGATGTCTGGTGATTTCCTTACCTTCTTCATAGCGTGGGAGGGGCTCGGGATAACCAGCTACCTGCTTATAGGTTTCTGGTACCAGAGGGATGCCCCCGCAGACGCAGCCCGTACCGCAATAACAACAATACTTATCGGCGACATAGCCATGCTGGCAGGAATTCTATTGCTCTGGAGCAGTTTCCATAGCCTCAACTTCAGCGCAATAAACTCAGCTGCCCTGACATTATCTGGTTCATCAACATACCTTGCTGTTGCTGCGTTGCTGATATTGGTCGGTGCGTTCACAAAATCGGCCCAGTTCCCGTTCCACGAGTGGCTTTCGGGTGCCATGGAGGGCCCTACACCGGTATCGGCATTCCTTCATTCGTCAACCATGGTCAAGGCTGGGGTCTTTCTGACTGTACTGCTGCTCCCACTCTTTGTCAAGCTGAACCTTCTCTGGCCAATGCTGCTTATAGGCACAATAACAGCAGTCATAGGATCCATAACAGCACTTACCTCTGACCACATAAAGAAGATTCTCGCATATTCTACAATAGAAGATCTGGGTCTCATGTTTGTTGCCATAGGGCTCAACGCGCTTTCGGCAGCTCTGATATTCTTCACAGTCCAGGCACTCTACAAAGCACTCCTGCTTATGAGCTCTGGCACAATAATGAAGGCAAACGATGACCGCACAAGCATTTACAGAGTATCTTCGTTCGGCAGGAACAGGCTGCTCTTCGTCTCTGCGCTGATAGGAGCACTATCAATTTCTGGAATATTCCCGTTCAGCGGCTTCTTCGGAAAGGTCGCAGTGGACAGCGCAGCGTCTTCCAACGCGATTGTTTATGCGGTTCTTACTGCTGTTGACTTCCTCACAGCGCTTTACATCTTCAGGTGGCTGCTTGTGCCCATGGAGAACCAGAAGAAGGCGCACCAAACAGCCTATTCGGCAGGCTACTCGTTGCTTAAGAAAAGCATGCAGATTCCCCAGTTAGTCCTTGCAATCCTCATCATTCTGTTTTCGGTCATCTTTTTCTACAATGGTGTGGCCCAGCAGGCAAACCTTGACCACAGCATAGTGGAGATGGCAGCCTCTGCGTTCGGCGCAATTACAGCGTACATAATGTTCAAGAAGGCAAAGAACGTCCTGTCTGAAGGGAGCAGGTCAAGAAAGATACTCTACACAGGAAACGCGCTCAACCTGGCGTACCTTTACATAGCAAAGTTTTTCGGGTTGGTAGCCCACGCAATAGAGATATTCGACAACGGGCTCAATCGGCTCTTCTACATGGGTAGTAGTGGTGTAATGGGCCTGGCCGGCTCTGTGAAGATAGCAGAAAAAGGAAACATAAATACATACATAGCCGCATTGGCCATAGGCCTCATACTGGTCTTTATAATTCTGGTGTTCGTCCCGTGATCCCGCTCCTGTTGCTTATGGTTGCATTGCCTGTGCTTTTCCTAGCTATGATAGGCGTGCTTAAGCGATACAGCTCTTTAATTGCAACAATATCCTCAATAACAGGCCTGGCGCTCACGCTTGCGGTAATTGCTACTGCAATAATGGGCAGTAGCCCCAACATCTCCGAGAACTACGGGTACATTACATCGTTGAACATCGGCTTCAACCTAAGGACCAACGCTGCGTCGTTGGTACTGCTTCTAATGTCATCCATAGTCATATTCATAACTGCCCTTAGCGGTAACATATCGAAGGACAGAGAAAGAATAGCTAGCTTGCTGCTTGTTCTCTTTCAGATAGGTGCTACGGGGATATTCCTTTCTGGCAATCTCTTCATCTTCTTTATCTTCTGGGACATAGGTGTGATAGCCCCGTTCTTCATGATAAACGTGCTTGGGTCAGCCAACAGGAAGACAGCATCCTACAAGTTCATACTTTATGAGATATTTGCCAGCGCACTGCTCCTATTCGCGATACTGCTTATGTACTTCTATTCACCAGGGCATTCGCTTAGCATCTCTGCGCTCGCATCCACATCGACGATGCCTGTGGGCATACAGGAATCGATATTCCTTCTGCTCTTCATTGCCTTCATGATAAACATGCCGATATTCCCGCTCCACGCGTGGCTTCCAGACGCGCATTCGGAAGCATCGACACAGGGATCCATGGTCCTCTCAGGAATACTCACAAAGTTCGGCGGATTTGGCATGCTCATAATATTCGCCATGCCGATAGCGAAGAGCTATGCCGGGATCATAGCGCTGTTGGCTGCCATATCTGCATTCTATGCCGCGTTCCTGATAATGCGCCAATCCGACATAAAGAGGATAGTTGCGCACACCACGATAGTGGAAATGTCGATAATAATGTTCGCTATAGCGACGCTGACGGTTCCTGGAACTTCGGGGTCAATCTACGGAATGTTTGCCCACGGGTTGGCAGTGGCGATGCTCTTCCTTGCAGCTGGTGCTGTCGAACACATCTTCCACGACAGGAACATAAACATTCTAAAGGGAATATCGCACAATGCGAAGCTCACGGCATACATATTCCTTATCGGAATATTCGCGATAACAGGAGTGCCGCTAACAGCAAGCTTCATAGCAGACGTATTCATGTTCATAGGAGCAATAAGCGCATTCGGTCTCTTCGGAATAGTGCCGCTCTTCTCGCTCGTGCTGATGGGCGCATTCATGTACTTTGTCATAAACAAATCTTTCTTCGCGAACAAGGAGCGCACTTCAGCGGACGGGTTCATAACGGTGAGGCAGAAAATCGGTTACTCTGTTTTGCTCTCAGCATTATTCCTTTTCGGAATACTTCCATTCATATTACTTAAGCTGATAAACGCATAGTGATAATTTGATTCCATACACTACCGGCCAGGAATGGGTCATATACCTTGTAGCCATTCCTGTAGCTCTGCTCGTGATTTCTGGAATACTATCTACGTTCTCTAAATCGAGCAGACTGCCGTTCATCCTCACTGCAGCATTGCTTGCCGTCTCGGCTATGTCATCGCTATACATTGCCTACACGGGCGTTGCATTCCCTCTAATTCATGTGCTTCAGGTAAATTCCTTCGGAAGCCTTCTCTTCGGATTCCTAGCGTTTGGAATGTTCATGGTGGAGCTGATCTCTTACAAGCACACGGAATCCTTGCAGCACTTCAACATGCTTCTCTCTTTTGTAGCATTCGGCGCCTTCCTGGTCACGTACGCGTATTCAATGATAGCAATACTGGCCGGAATCGAGACCGTCATCCTTGCCACAGCCTTCATGATACTGATAAGCGGCAAGAAGTATGTGGAGCCTGCGCTCAAGCTCTTTCTTTTAGGTGCAATAGCAACAGCGATATTCACAATGGCGCTGGCGTTGCTCTTTCCATATGACTCTGCACTTTCGCTCACGCAGATAGCGAGCCTGCCTGCAGGCAAATTCCTATTCGGGCTATCTTTGGTCCTCTTCGTTGCTGCCCTATCAGTAGAGAGCGCTGGTTTTCCATTCAACTTCTGGATACCGGACGTGTACGAAGGCGCCCCGGGCAACATAACCGCCCTGCTTGCTGGTGTAAACAAGAAGATCGCGTTCATAGCAATACTGGAGATACTCGCATCTGTATTCGCTTTCTACGGCTCTTTGGGTGGATCTGCACTATACTCGCATGTAATGCTCATAGTCGCTACGCTTACTATGTTCTTCGGAAACCTTGCAGCTCTTGCCCAGAAGAGCGTCAAGCGCCTTCTAGCCTATTCATCTATATCGCAGGCAGGATACATCTTCATAGGAATAGCATCCGCAACGCACCTTGGAATAGAGGCCAGCATCTTCTACATCATAGCGCACATGTTCATGATAATAGGGGCATTTGCGATAGTTTTCTGGCTGGAGTCTAACAACGCAAGGACGCTCGATGAGTATTCCGGGCTTTACGGCAGGAACTCTTTTGCCGCGATAGGCCTGACGGTTCTCATGCTCTCAATGGCAGGAATACCTCCATTGGTTGGATTTGCAGGCAAGTTCCTTCTATTCTCCAGTGCTGTCTACGCAAACCAGGCATACCTAGCTTTCATAGGAATAGTGAACAGCTTTATTTCCATCTATTATTACGCCAAGGTCATCAACCAGATGTTCCAAAGGAAAGAAGCAAAGAGGCTTTACCTGGATAAGAACATAGCGATAGTTTTGGGCATAAGCATCGTATTTGTGATAATTATCGGGATATACCCGCAGAGCATGATAAGCCTGGCTTCTGCAGCTGCGAGCGCCCTTGGCATCTAGATACCGAGCTCTGGTATGTTTGTTACGGGGTTTGCCGGAGCATCAAACTGCCCAGAAGGCCCGAAGTCATTATCTCTAGGTAAAAGCCTTGATGGCTTTACTGTTGGGTCCACGAAAAGCGAAACACGCTCTCCAGGCCTTATATCAAACTTGGCGCAGGTCGCCTCTGGTATGAGATATGCATGTAGATCTGATCCATACATTGCTATTATCTCCCTCGCCATCGCATAGTGTCTCGCCAGAAAGAGCGTAGTTACCATCGAAAGCTCTTCAGATGCAAAATAGCCCAAGGTCTTTCCATCTTCCCTCCTCAATATCCCAGCAGAGCCCGCATACTTCGGATCTGCTGTAAATCCCCTGTTCATACCCATCCCAAACGTTCGTTTCGCAAAGGTTTCCACGCTTCCAACAGTGGAATAGCCAGGCAGCTCAACTAGCGCATACTGTCCGGGCCTAAGCCTTACAAGGCTGCTCAGGGTGCCGAGCCTATCTGCGTCAGAGGGTATGCTCTCCACCACCTTTACGAAAGACGGGTTCAATGACATTGGCTCCTGGAAAGTTCTATCAAGCAAGTTGCTTTTATTCCTTTTGTGTAACCACGCAGATAAGCGAAGTGTCTACCTGATAAAAAGTCTCTTCACAACGAGGCTCGGCCTATCCATATCCCCGTATTCGCTAAGGAAGCTCTCTGCACCAAAGAGCTTTGCTAGCCTGAAGAGCATCGCCGAACCCCTGGCACCCATCCCTGAGTAGTATCCGTGAATTATCCTGTGCATCTTCAGGTCTAGGCCGTATCTGCTACGCCACATCTTTTCATAGAGCGATAACTGCGTACCTTTCTTTATATGGCTCGTTATGGCTTCAGCAGCGGTCTTGGCGCAGAGAGAGCCGAAGACTATGCCACCGCCTGTAGTGGCCTTCACCTGGCCCGCAGCGTCCCCGACAAGCAGCACGTTGCCCTTCACGGTCCTCTTCCTAGCCTCAAGCGGTATGATGCTAGCCAGACCAGAGACACGCCTAGAGCCATCAAGTTCTGCGCTCACAATCGGATTGGTTACAAATGAGCTGAAAACAGAATAGCTGTTCCTCCTTGTTCTTATCCATTCGCCTATGCCAACCTCTAGCACGGAATCAGAATGTGGAACTGTCCAACCAAAGAATTTCTTGGGTGCGTCGTAGAAGAAGAGTTCGCACGAGTTTACATCACTTATGTTAGGTTTCTCGTATTCGGCCTTATACGTAAGTATGAAGTTGTTTATTTTTGGGAAATCAAAGTGGTTTGCAACAGAGGATACAACACCATCTGCGCCTACGATTATTTTATCTGTTCCAAATTGGTCGAGCATTTCCTTTCCAACTTTGGCATTCCTGATTATCTTTGCTCCGGCATCCTCTGCCTCATTCGCGCATACTTTCGCAAATATCTCTCTGTCAAGAACGTATGCCTTCGTTTCATTTGATTTTATTGTTAGCTTCTGCTTTCCTGCATAGAGAACAGCGCCGCTCAATGAGTTCAGAATGGCAGCCCTATAATCTACGCCAATCTGCTTCAGCCCTTCTACAGAAAGTATGCCAGAGGCCTTGTTTGCGCCCTCCCCAACCTCTCGTTTTGCCTCATAAACTGTGGTATCTACTCCATGCTTTGCGAGCTCCTTTGCAAGGACAAGGCCTACGACCCCTCCGCCGACAATTGCTACCTCTTTCTGCATCTTCCCAACTGTCGCAATTCTTATCCTATTTAAATCTTCGTATATAAATAGACATAGGTGTTTTCCACGGCAGCCAAGCCAAAGAAGATGAAGGACGGAATGATAACTAATCCCGTCATAAAGATCGAAAACATAGTCGTGAGCGCAGACCTTCATGCAGAGATAGACCTGTATTCATTATCGAAGAAGGTCAAGGAAGTCGATTACGAGCCAGAACAGTTTCCCGGCGCGATATTCAAGATTGCGGATCCGCACGTCTCCATTATACTCTTCAAGAACGGCAAGATGATCTGCACTGGTGCAAACACAGAGGCAAACATAAAGAGAGCACTGGATTACGCCGCAAAGGTCATATCAAAGTATGTAATAGGCCCTTCACCACAGGCAAAGGCCATGCCTGCAAAAACATGAATTTTGCCGATAGCTAAATTATTCTCTTTATTGCAGCATCGTATCTTTTGAAGAATGCGTCCCAGGACCACTCCTCCTTTGCACATTTTCTTCCGTTTCTGCCAAGCCTCTCTGCTAGTGACTTGTCTGTCGCAACATCTATCATTCTCTTTGAAAGCTCCTCTATGCTATTGACAAGATAGCCAGTGATCTTGTTCTTCACAGTGACTGTCGGACCTGCCTCATTTACTGCAAGTATCGGCTTGCCGCTCGCCATTGCTTCCAATGGAATGAGCCCTATATCCTCGTCTTTGGGTGTAAACAATACTCCTGTGCATTTGGAATAGAGTGATTTTACCTTGTTTTGTGGAATCGCAGGCAGAACGGTTACGTCCCCAACAGATTTTGCCAATGCTACTATCTTATCGTAGTACTCTTTGTAGAAGGGATCGTTAGAGACAGGACCGCAGAGTACGAGTTTGTAGCCTTTCACCCTCTTCTTGAAGAGGCGGAAGGCCTCTATGGCGTAGTCCTGCCGCTTATTCGGAGAGTATCTTGATGGATAGAAGAAGTACTTGCCATCGCCATCGTTCTCGTAGTCTTTGTAGTCAACGCCAGTACCCACAACTATCGCATTTCTGTTGTAGTATTTCTTTATCCTGGCAAGCGTTATGGGGCTGTTTGTGATTATGAGCTCTATCTTCTTGACAACTTGCTGGTCCATATTCCTGACAAATCTAGCGCCAAGCCTGTAGAATGGCCTTACGTGAGCAGGTCTCTTCGCCATCCTGAAGCTGTAAAGGTCATAGATATCCCTCAAAGGGGTATGGCAGTGCCACATAACCCTTTCGTTCTTGTTCCTGATCCAGTGGCTAGGCCCCAAATGGGCGTTTATCAAATCATAATCCTCCTTTATTTTCGTGTTGTAGAAGGCAAGGCCATAATCAAGCCCCTGGGTAGCCCTACCGTACGGTAATAGCTTTCCGAAACTGCCCTTACTTATTATCTTGATATCAAACTCTTTGAACTCCGGATAGGTGTTCTTCTTGTCGTATTCCGCGGTGTAAATCACAGGATTGTAATGCTGCGCTATCTTCAGTATAGTGAATTCCGCACCGCCTAGCAAAGTAAGGTTCGACTGCGTCAGTACCATGTCTACGCTCTTCATACCGCTCCATGATAAAACGTCTGAAAAGCTATAAATATCGACTCTCCAGAATAGTATTTACTGGTTTTATGGATCTTGGTGAGGGGCTGCGAAAGGCCATAGCAAGGCTGCAGCACGCCACAATAATAGACACGAAGACGATCAGGGAGTTCAACAAAGAACTTCAGAAGAGTCTCTTAGGTGCAGACGTAGAGGTAGAGCTTGTTCTGAACTTCACGAAGAGCATAGAAGACAAGGCCCTCAAGAGCAGACCCCCGGCAGGCCTTGCTCCACGAGACTACATAACAAACATGGTCTACGAAGGGCTTGTAGAGCTGATGGGCAGGTCTTATGAACCGAAGCTGAAGAGGCAAAGAATACTACTTATGGGTCTCTACGGCTCCGGAAAGACCACAACTGCCGCGAAGCTGGCTAAGTTCTATCAAGATAGGGGACTGAGTGCAGCACTGATATGCTGCGACGTAGCAAGACCTGCAGCATACGAGCAGCTCGAGACACTCGCAAAGCAGGCCAACGTGATGTTCTTCGGCAAGAAGGGAGAGAAGGACGCGTCCAAGATTGTAAAAGAAGGACTAGAGAAGTTCAAGGACAAGCAGGTAGTAATATGCGACACTAGCGGAAGGAACGCTCTAGACAGCGAGCTTATCAATGAGCTCAAGAGGGTCGCAGATGTATTCAAGGCAGACGAGCGAATAATGGTTATAAACGCAGACATAGGCCAGGTTGCAGGCCGTCAGGCAATGCAGTTCCATAATGCTGTAGGCATGACAGGAGTAATAGTCACTAAGATGGATGGTTCTGGAAAGGGGGGAGGGGCATTGAGCGCAACGAACGCAGCAAAATCTTCAGTAATGTTCATAGGCACGGGAGAAAAGCTCTCAAACATAGAGCCTTACAATTCAGAGAAGTTTATAGGATCTCTTTTAGGTGTTCCGGATATAGCCGGACTTGTATCAAACGTTCAGATCGCCATAAAGGAAGCCCAACTCAAGCCAGAAGAGGTCGAAGCAGAGGAACTCAACTTCGAGACCTTCTATGCACAGCTCAGGGCAATGGGAAAGATGGGTCCATTGAAGAACATATTCGGAATGATGGGAGCATCAGATCTGCCAAAGGACGTTGTCGAGCAGGGCGAAGAGAAGCTTAACAAGTACAAGGCCATCATAGGATCCATGACAAAAGAGGAGCGAAGCAACGAGAGAATACTGCACAATCCCACAAGAATAAAACGAATAGCAAAAGGCAGTGGCGTCACAGAGAAAGACGTTCACCAATTAATCTCTGATTTCAACAAGATGAGAAGGATGTTCGACACCCTCAAGAACGACAGGTCGTTCAGAAAGAGATTTGCCAATATGGCTTGAGAAAACAAAAAATTAGAAAATAAAAACACAGAAGAGACTAACTATCTCTTCCTCTTGCGCTTGTGTGACTTTCTTTTCTTTGCCATTACATCCACTGATACTGCGTTACATGATAAGTATTTAAGATTGCATTCAGATAATGTCACAGATAGTAAACAAAAGTCGTTTCTGTATATATCAGTTTATAAAAGTAAATATGTGTGTATTAAATGACAGACAAGACAGATTCTCTGACGCAAAAGCTTGGAGAACTGCAAGAAGAGTACTCAAAAACGAAGTACAACAAGGCTACAAACCTGCATTTGGGTATGCTGCGCGCCAAAATAGCGCAGGTCAAGAAGGACATAATAACGGCAAGCAAAAAGAAGCACGGCACCGGGTTCTTTGTAAAGAAGACAGGTGATGCAACGGTAGCTCTTGTCGGCTTCCCAAGCGCAGGGAAGTCATCCTTGATAAATGCTATAGCGAACACGAGATCAAAGACAGCTCAGTACGCCTTCACAACTACTTCAATTATACCAGGCACGATGCTCTACAAAGACGCTCACATTCAGGTATTCGATATGCCTGGTCTTATCGAGGACGCACACCTAGGCAAGGGCGGAGGTCGCATGGTCATATCTGCAGCGAAATCAGCTGATCTTATAGTATTCGTAATAGAGATAGGCCAGCTTCAACAGTTCGAGAAGCTAATGAAAGAGCTCAACGCTCTAGAAATAAACATCAACAAAAAGAAACCGTACATTCAGCTTACGGAGCAGAACACCGGTGGCATACGCATAGAAGTGAACAAGTCTGGCCTTCCGGAAGAGGACATAAAGGAGATACTCCAGGGCCTGGGAATGCATAACGCGATAATCTCCATTTGGGGAAAGGCATCCGAAGATGAGTTTATATCCTTAATATCGGGTAAAGCGATATACATGAGAGCTATAGTAGCCCTCAACAAGATAGATATGGATCAAGAATACGAAAGGGCGGCAAGGGAGCTTTCAAGGAAATTCAACATAGAGGTTATACCAATAAGTGCCACGGAGGGGACCAACCTAGAGAAATTGCGCGAGAGCATATACGCGAACCTTGACATAATTACAGTATACCTTAAAGCAAGAGTGGGAAACGACAGGCCCGCACCAATGATACTGGGTAAAGGCGCTACGGTCATGGATGCTGCCAAGAAGTTCCACACACAGATAGTAGACGAGCTGAAATGCGCCTTCATAACAGGGCCGAGCGCCAGGTTCTCCAACCAGAGAGTCGGGGCAGAACATCTTCTCGCAGAGGGGGACACGATAACATTCATCAAGAACAAGTAGTCATACAAAGAGTTCTGCGAAAACTTTCGCATCATCTACCATGTCCTTTATCACAAGGTATTCGTTTGGCCTATGGGCGATATCGTTTACTGTGCTCCAGACTGCAGACTCAAGCCCTATACGTCTGAGGAAACCCGCGCATGTGCCGCCGCCTATGCCTACTGTTTTGACTTTGACCCCTCTCTTTGACTTTATCGCCTTTTTGAGCAGTCTTACAACCTCGGCATTCGCACTTGTTGGTGGTGCCGGGTCCTCACGCTGCACTATCTCAAAGGAAATCTTTACCTTTGAGAAATCCGATCCAGAAGCGACCCTCTTCATGTCACCGAGAACATCATCTAGCTTGTAATCCGGGAGCACCCTGCAGTCTATATACGCAATCTCTGTGCCTGGTATGATGTTGATGCTGTCAACATTCTTCTCGTGCTTTGTCATCTCGAAGGTTGAAATGTTTGGGGAGAATACATTCGACGTTTTGGTGTACTTCCTGTGAAGCAGTTCGTCCACCTTGAGCAGGAACCTCAGCATGTACCTATGCGCGTTCACTCCTTGGTCTGGGGTGCTGGCATGCACCTGCTTGCCATTGACCGTTATTTTTACCCAAAGGATGCCCTTCTCGGCAACTTCTATCATGTTGCCGTTCGCGTCACCGCAATCCGGCACAATGAACATGTCACTGCGCTTGAAGATATGCTCTTTGAGCAGTTTCTGTATCCCATATACGCTTCCTATTTCCTCATCTGCAACGATCGCAAGGCCGAAGTTGTACTTCAACTCTGCACCAGCTTTCTTTAGCGCTTTGAGAGCGTATATGCTAGATACCAAAGCTTGTAGGTTATCTGTGCTGCCCCTGCCGTAAATCTTTCCGTTCGTCACGCAAGCCTTAAACGGCGGCGTCTTCCAAAGTGCAGGGTCGCCCTCAGATACTGTGTCCATGTGTGGCACAATCCATATTGTTCGAGGCTTGTCTCCATACACTGCAACAAGGTTTGGTCGAGGCACGCCATACTTGTCCTTGTAAGAATAGCGCTTAACGCTAAGTCCCAAAGAACGCAGAACTTTCTCAAGATAGTCTGCTCTTTTTGATTCACCACCTCCTCCGCTCATGGGTGATACCGCTTTTATCGGTATAATGTGCGACATCGTCGATATCATGTCCTTCTCGTATGATTTGATGAGCTTGTCTAGATTATTCATGTTGATAACTCTGTTGAAACATTTAATAACCAAATGTGCAACTAAACTAATGATCAGATGAAAATTCTTATTATTGGAGCAAATAGCTATGTTGGCGCTCGGTTGTATCTAGACCTTGTAAAGGAATTCGGCGAAGATGACGTTACAGGCACCTATCACTCTAAGCAAATATCAAAGAAATTTATCAAATTAGATGTAACAGATAGTCAAAACACTTTAGGTACTATAGAAAAAATAAGACCCGACATAATAGTCGATGTAGTCGCAATGGCGAGCCCCGCATGGTGCGAAGCGCATCCTGAAGAAGCTATGGAAATCAACAAGAACGGTACAGAAAATATCCTAGAAGCTGCGAACAAAATAAACGCACGAATTATATACATCTCCACTACTGGGGTACTAAATCCTGCAGACGTTTATAGGAAGACTAAACTAGCAGCAGAAGAAATAGTAAAAGGCTGCAAGAGCGGATTTTTGATAGTGAGACCTGGACTTGTTGAAGGATTTTCGCCAAATACGGAAAACGATAGGCCATTTAACAGAATCCTAAAGAACCTCGACCAAAAAACACCAGCAATTTACGACACTTCATGGAAAGCAAATGTAACTTGGATAGGTCATATATCAGAAGTAGTTATTCTTTCAATTAGGAGGGGCATCAAAAATGAGGTTGTAATTGTATTCTCTGAGGGCAAAAGGTCTAGATTCGATATCGCCAACGATATCCTTTCTAAATTCGGAGTGAAAGTAGAAATGAAAAATGATAACGATACTTCGGCTCCAGTGCAGGTTGACCTGTCAAAAATAGAGGAGCTAAGACTACCAACACACACATACGAGGAAATTGTATCTAAAATGGTTGATGAAATACATCATAGAGATAAATTCAAACTGGAATGAACTTCCGAAAATATGGAATGCTTAAATAATCTTTCTTCCCATAATTAGTGCGACCGGTGACATTATGGCAATAAAGTATTGGGAGTTTGAGGATGCTCCGCTTAAGGAGAAGCTCAAGAGCGCAACGGTCAAGGATGTTGCAAAGCTCTTCTACGACAACGAGACAGAGGCATACAGGTTTGCTACACTGCTCCTAGAAGTGAAGAAGAAGGGACAGCTTCGTCTGAAAGAGGTTCCAAATTCAATACCAATAGCTACTGCAAAGAGATACCTCGATTTTGCAGTGCAGCTCGGCCTTCTGAAACACGAAAGCAGCACATACATGCTTACAGACAGATTCTCAAAGCCCTTCAGGAACATCGCTACATACATAAAGGCCTGGATGGAGAGCTCTGCAGAAGAAGACCTAGCCATCCAGTTTGCCAATGCAAGAGTAGAGAAGCAACCAAAGAGGGGAGGAAGAGGCAAACAGGAACAAGCAGACCAGCCAGATAACCAAGGGGCGCAGGCTGTTTAAAGAGACCTCACTAGTTCTTGGATTAAAGCCTGTCTATCAGCCGGCGTTGTAAAACCGTGATTTCCGTGAAGTTCAACGTACTCTAGATTCGGCACGCTCCTATAAGGTGCTGTAACATTTCCAACAACAACATCATCCTCAATTGGCCTTATTATTTTAAGTTCTGTCTTTTTTGAATATTTTGTTATAGCGGCTATCGGGTCAAATCCTCGTAGCACTCTCCAATAAGATGGCCCGAGTTTTTGCACTTGGCCACCTGTACGCGGATATACACTTACTCCGTCTTCATCTACTGTACCGCCAGGCCTTGATAAGATTCTATTTTTTAAGTTCTGTATGCTCGTCTCTGTATCCGTGCTTGGTGGAGATACATAGAAAGTCTTCTTTACATCATCAGGACTTAGCGTAGAAACCACGGAGCACCCCATAGAAAACGCTAAGATGTAGATTTCTCCGCCATAGGTTGCTCTTGTATAGTCTAATACGGCTTTGAGGTCTCCAGCATGTTTAAGCAAATTTACATCCTCTTGCTTTCCCTCACTTTTCCCATACCCGGAGAAGTCAAACCTTACAATTCGATAATTTTCCGAAAGAGGCTTTGCTAAATCCACAAAAAGATTAAATCCTTCATCTTTGTTTGTTCCAAACCCATGGACAAACACTACGGTAACCGTGGCATGAGGATTACCCTCAACAACAAAGTCAATTCTTTCTCCAGAAGGGTTCTTTATCTGCTCAGCGGTAGCCCTTTTTGCCATCATAATAGTTTTCCTACCTCTTTAGATATATAAGGATTCAGTTTAGGATAAATAGGACGGGCCCGACGGGATTTGAACCCGTGACCTTCAGATTAGAAGTCTGTCGCTCTATCCAAGCTGAGCTACGGGCCCACGCAAATAATGAGGAAGCAAAAGTTAATAACGCATCATTTTTGCGCTGCCCTTGAGATTGATGTTGAAGAACCTCTTTGTGTTCTCCGTCAACGCCGCAGCAACATCCTCATACTTCATCCTCTTTATCTCTGCGATGTATCTTATGGACTTCTCGACAGCCTTCGGCGTCTGGCCTACAACAGGTGCATCGCTCTCCGCCATTATGTTGCCGATAGGCATCATGCCTATTACCCTCTTTCGTTTGCTCGACTCTATCGGTGGTACTGATATCATGTATCCGTGCTTGAGTGCAACCTTGGCCTCTTCGAGCCCGCCTTCAAAGAAGTGCAGATGCACCATCTTCGCGTTTTTTTCTTTGAGTATTGCAAGTACATCCTTGAGCGCATTCCTCGCGTGCACGGAAACTGGCAGCCCCAACTCTATCGATAGATCGACAAACATCTCGAAGACCTTCTTCTGCCTTGCTACGTTCCTCGGTCCTCCGCCTATCGTATAATCAAGCCCTATCTCGCCTATGGCAACCAGCCGTTCGACATGCTGCCTTATCATATTCACATTGAACTCCAGCTCCTTCTGAAGGGAGCCCTCCTCTATCGCAAGCGCATGTTCTGGATCTACGCCTATTGCAGGAAAGACATGCTCGTTGTCTGCTACCTCAAGCGTCTTTATGTTTGATGGAGTGTCAACGCCATTAGTTATGATTGTTCGTACACCGTAGCTTACAGAATCCCTTATAATAGCGGCGTCGCTGAGTATGCTAAGGTGGCAGTGCGCGTCCGCCATCTCCACAACATTCTTCTGCTGCTCCTCCATATGCTGCAAAAGTTGCTTGCTCTGCATAGATTCCCCTAAAGACTTAGATAAGTATTAATACCTTTAAAGAGCAAGTCCTTATTAACTTAATCCTTGACACAGAGAGCACATTAGCATGGCGCGTCCAAAGAGAAAACCACAGAAAAACAGAAACCCTACGGCGGCGTTTCTTGTCCTAGGTGTAGCCACCATCATACTTGCAATTCTTGTAATCTATCAGCTCTTCTTGATAAACGGCCTGACAAACAAGATAAACCTTCAAAGTATCTTGATAGCTACACTATCAAACAAGACAAGCACCAATACCACGGGATCCAACCTTGCGCCTCTGCCAACATACAATATACAGAGCGAACCGGTCGTGCCGCCACTTAGCCTGTCCGCCTATCCGGTTATAACAGAGAACCAGACATTCGGGAAGCGCCTGACAGGGATTAACTCTCAACTAAATCAGTCGGAGCTCGCTGTGATAAACAACGCGCCGAATTCATATTTTGAGATAGCAGGTGAGATGCTGCTGAATGGAACGGTGCACAACGTCATAGTGACGAGCAGCTGGCAGAAGGTTAACAACTTCACCGTCAACGGCAAACCCTCTGTTATATACTACGGGAGCGTAACCTGCATATTCTGCGGCGAGAACAGGTGGGCCATGGCGCTCGCACTCGGGAAATTTGGAAATTTCGGGCATCTATTCAAAGGATATAGCAGCTTGGGCGACGGCGATGTGCCTACTCTATATTGGCGCCCAATTGAATACAGCAATACTACCATGAATATAGGGAGCTTTTACAACAGCAGCTACATCAACTTCCTTTCGCTTGAGGATTCGAACCCAATAACTGGTGGTTTCAACCTCCAGACCTTCCAACAGGTTGGCAGCGAGCTCAACACAACGGGCAACCTTGCGTACATAGACGCATTTAGCTATATAAACAAAATCGGGACATTCTCCGGTACTCCGTACACAATCTGGGGTAGATATGTGGTCAGCGGCGCCGACGCTGTTGACTTCGGCAACACTACGCCGTCCGCCCCTCCGCTTCCGCTCACAAACATGACCCACGAGCAGGTGCTCGCACAGCTCGCAAACCCCAACGACCAGTTTGCATGGACCGAGTATGCTGGAGCTGACGTTTACATTGCTTTGACATGTGCAAGCATCAACAACACCGCTCAGGTATGCTCCCTCCCAGCAATACAGAAGCTTGAGAGCCGTATGGGCGTTGGCTCATGAAAAGCAGACCACAGATCCTGAGAGCACTGGTAAACCTTTACAGGCCAAAGTACATCATACTGAATGTGCTTGTTGCTTTTGCATACTACCTTATCTTCACGACCCTTGTCAGGTACCAGAACTACGGCATACTTCTTGTATTTCTGCCTTTATATCTCATATACGCCCTGATTGTCACATCATCGATAATGTTCACTATTGGCATATACGCAGCCGCTAGGTCCTTGACTCTCAGAAAGTCGGCTTCGGCAAGCGTAATCGGGACATTCATGACACTGTTCGCTGGGGTTGTAGCAGGTTGCGGCTGTGCTGCTCCGCTGCTCTACAGCATAACCGTTTTCGGCCTGAGCATAGCAGAGATCTCTGTTGTCCAGGCGTTCATAGCAAGCTACTCCATAGAGATAATATCAGCAATGATTATTCTGAATGTAGCGCTCATACTGTACTACCTAGTCAGACTATCAAGGAGTTGGAGGATGACCTGACCCCATACTTTAATAAGGTTAAATAAAAAGAGATTGCATTGTGAAGCTGAGCAGCATGAAAACCAAACAGAAGGCGGTACGCTCGAGTACCCGCAAACCAGCCGCAAAGATCAAAACTCTGAAAGAAATAACAATTTTCCCTGATCAGGAGCAACAGTACACGGGCAGCAAAGAGAGCGTGATGCTCGCAAGGATAGTTAACGGAGAGAACCTGGAGCAGGTGTCAGAGAACACGATACTCTTCCCTGCACTACTGTCGAACCTTACGCCAAGCCTTTCTGATGTGAGCAGGCGCAACGGCATGTATGTGGGTCGCCAGCTTTACTCGATGCTCAAGAGCAGCAACAAATACATAATGTATGAAGAGTCAGTTGCAGACCTTGTCAGGTTCTTCGAGCATTCTGGTTATACAAGAATAACATACAACATCTTCCCTGACAGGATAGACCTTCACATGTACGACAATTCTCATGAATACATAGGAATAGACCTGCACTCCTTCGAGGCAGGCCTGATATCGGGATTTCTTACAGCTGCTAAGAAGCAGTACGTTGATGTCACGGAACACGAATGCTCAAACAACGGATCGGAATACTGCAAGTTCACTTCATTGCACGATCCATACAGGCAGCAGAGCCAGAGGGACGCAAAGGCATCCATACTAAGGTTCGTAGACCACGTGACCAAGCGCACAGAACAGCTTGAGAAGAAGCAGCTCGTTAGAATAGCCCCAGAATATTACATGCTCGCAATGTCTACGGTCCTAGACAGGCCCTACCAGGAAGAGATCCAGCATGTCGCCTCTTATATAGGAAGCGAAATCGGCATGAGGCTCTTTACAAGCGAACGAACGCGCACATCAAGGTCAGCTATAAGCAGGATAGAGCGTGTCATGAACCTCCTCAACCTTGGAAAGACGACCGTGAGAAGCCTATATCCTGTAAAGATAGAGATATCTTTTGATAAGCTCCATTCGAAGCACGAGTTCGTCGAGCTCGCCATAGCGTTCATCAACGGACTTCTCAAGAACCACGCTATAGAAGGGGCGAGCGTAACAAGGGAGACCAGGCGCGGCGCATACATTGTTAATATTTCCGGTAAGAAGATAGGCAAATGAGTTGGTGCGAATGGCCCTGGAGTTCATGGACACAATAGCAAAATTCATACCTTCAATAAAGGGACCCGCCACACCGCTATCGCTAAGAGAGAAGATGTACTGGACGGCGGGCATACTCGGAATATACTTCCTGCTTTACAACACATACGCAATAGGGATAAACCAGCAGGCTGTCTCCCAGCCGCTGCTCCAGCTTATCAGCATAATATTCGCGGCAAGGATCGGCAGCGTCATAACTGTCGGAATAGGGCCGATAGTCCTCTCCAGCATAGTGCTCCAGCTAATTTCTGGATCGGGTCTCATAAAAATCGACATGCAGGACACAGCGCAGAGGGCGAGGTTCCAGACGCTGCAGAAGCTCGCAGCAATGTCGATAGCAGTGATCGAGTCAGTGATATTCGTGCTTACCGGCTATGTGCCTGTAGCGTCTGCAGGTGCTGTAGGCATTGTGATGCTCCAGCTGGCGGTCGGCGCAATAACCATAATCTTCCTTGACGAGACCATGACAAAGTACGGGGTAACATCCGGAATAAACGTCTTCATTGCAGCGGGTGTATCATACGCTATAGTGGCAGGAACATTCGGTATACTCATACCAGAGGCCATAGCAGCGG
>JAJYIZ010000017.1 GCA_021789815.1 Microcaldota archaeon | reverse complement strand
ACCTCAAAACTGGCGCGCTTGCAGTAGAGGCGGGGGCGGATGAACTGATAGCAGGCACTTCGATATTCTGTGATAGAGACGTAAGAAAGTCGATTCTCAAATTCAGAAAGCTTTGATAGCCTAACAGAATGCAAGGCTACTTAATGGTTCATTCTGATTTAAGTTTGGTGGAGAGATGCAGAAGGTTGCAAACAGGCTTGCAGTGATAGCCATACTCGCCGTATTGGCCATAGCAATCTTCGGAGTGACAGAATTTATCTACTCTAAGGGAATACTGCCTATCCAAGGCACTTCTAACAACATTTCCAACAACATTGTAGGCGTTGCTGCAGGCCAAAGGATAAGCAACTTCCAAGTTCTTCAGGTTAACCCATCGAATGTAATTGGATTACTTTACATAGAGTACCCTGTCGCATATGCTAACGGAACAAGAACCGCGATCTACATAGGCAACACGGTTGGTTATGCATGCGATGGATCGCTTGCAAAGCTCGTAAGCATACAGAACAGCACAGCCTTCTTCATGGTAAACATAACAACAAAGTCGAAGTACGGCTGCCCGATATGATGCATTTTTATATGCTTACAATAAATGATACACGTGGCAACAAGGTCTTACAGTAATGGGTTGGCTAAGCTCAAGTTGGGCGTGATTATTTATCTTGTATATGCGATCGCTAGTATAATCGGCGGATTTGCCGTGCTGGTTCCTCCTTTTCTAACAGGGTCCTTCCTGGTGCCTAGTACCCTAACACCTGTGCTTAGGGCAAGCACGCTAAATATTGTACTAAAGGCAATCGGCCTTGTAATTATATTATTTGCGTTCTGGTACCTATACAACGGGTTCAAGTCATTGAAGGCGTCAAGGTTCCCGAATGATGCCGGCCGGACAGGGATCATAGGAGTGACAATACAGGTAATAGGCGTAGTGATATCCTTCGTATCCGTAATCCTGACTGGGTTTGCTGCTGGGACTGTAGCTGAACTGGGAGTTGCTGCTGCGGGCGGGATAATCGCGTTTGTTGGAGCAATCTTCACGATGCTTGCATTCTACAAAGTTGGCTCCAACTACAACAGCACTATAGTCAAGGTTGGGGGAATACTCTTCTTGTTAATCAACTTCGTAGGGGACATACTGCTTTTCATAGGTCTTGATGAAATAACCAAAAAGAGATGAGTGGATGCCAGCGGATCTTCAAGGAGGGCTTAACAAACTCAGAACAGGAGTGCTTATACACATAGTCGGAGCGCTCCTGTGGACAGGTGCGATAATCGTTGCCTGGATTGGCCTGGCAGCCTTCAGCGCGTATCAATCTGTAGCAGTGCCTTGCACAGGGATTGGATGCCCTACGCCCGCAACAGCACTGCCAAACTTTCCTATAGCTGCACTCGTTGCACTTATCGCTGTACTTGCTTCTGGTGCAGGGATCACATTTGTAGGCTTCTGGTTCGTGCGTTCTGGTTTCAAGATGCTTGAACCTTCGATGTCAACGCTCGGCACTGGCGCCCTTGGAGCCTCACTCCAGATAGCAGGGGTGCTGGCCGTGGCAGTGACCGCAGTGCTTCTGGTAGTCGCGGTAATACTCTCTGGAATGTCCAGCACCTCTTCAGCTGGCCAGGGCCTTTCCGGAACAATCGCGTTCATTGCAGGCCTTGGAGTCATTGTGATAGGTGCGGTAATATGGTTCGTAGGGATTATACTTGTGCTTATCGGCTTCTACAGGATTGGAAACACTTACAACAACAACCTGGTTGAGATCGGAGCAATAATGTATCTTTTCATGGGCTTTATCGGTGCTATACTTCTTTTCATAGGCCTGAGCGAGGTAAAGGACAGCATAGCAAAAGGGGGTACGAAAGCCAAGCGGTAGCGAAAGATATGGCAAGCTATTTAAACCTGCCAAGAGAGTCTAGTTTGTGGGAGGTTCTATGGCAACTATTACCAGAAAGGATATGCAAGGCGTCTTCATCCTTTTAGCAGTCCTGTATCTTCTTAATTCGATAGGCAGCAGCGTACCCGTTCTTGGAGTGGTAATCTTCCTGATTATGCTAGCATTGGTATGGCTCAGCACCAGCGAATACGAAAAGAAGATCTCAAAAGCGTTCAGGGGTCTGAGCATGGACATAGTCTTCAAGGTCGTAGTGGCAGTTGTCTTCCTAGGCGCTCTGCTTAACATACTTCTCATCATTGGAATAGGCTTCATTGTTGGGACACTATTGATGTTCTCTGTGAAGGATACTCTGACCTTTGATGTGATGAAGGTAAAGATACGCTGATGTGAAGGCATGGCACAGAACGATCCGCCAGCAAAGGAACTGGGAAGAAGGAGGGTTCTTCTTTACATATCGGTCTTCCTTTTCATTGCAATGCTTCTTGATGCCTTTGTAGAGTCAGATATCCCATTGCACGCAGTAGACAATTCTGGCATTGTTGTTCTCTCCTTGATTGCGATTATAGTAATAGCGGCAAAATGGAAACAGACCTCTTTCGCAAGCCTCAGGAAGCAGAATAACATACTGCTAGGACTCGTTATCGGAATGCTCGTATTTCAGATCTTCGGACTAATAGTAGAAGCCAATAACCCATCCGATTTTGGCGATGACATACCTGTGCTCATAGGGCTAGTCTTGATGGCATTGAACAGGTTCCTTTAAAGAGGAGCCCGGAGAGGGATTTGAACCCTCGGCTTCACGCTTACAAGGCGAGCACTCTACCACTGAGTTACCCGGGCTTAGTTTATCTGTATTTTAACACTTTTATATATTCCTTTAGGCTGCACAGCTACTTTTATAATTCTTAGACTATCAGTATAATTATGAAAAATGCAACGGGAGAGGACGCCATAGCCATAAATGACGTGCGAAAGACGTTCACAACCTATGAAGCAAGAAGCTCTAGCTTCCTTTCAGTACTTTCAAAGAGGAAGACAGAGAAGAAGGCACTCCGCGGTGTCAGCTTTAGCGTGAAGAAGGGCAGCATCACTGCCCTGTTGGGCAAGAATGGTAGCGGGAAATCCACGCTGATAAAGCTGCTTGTGGGGATAATGGCGCCGGATTCAGGAACTGTACGTGTTCTTGGAATGGATCCGTGGAAGGAACGCATCACATTGGCTAGGCGCATGGGCGTTGTCCTTGGTGCACACCCTACGCTATACAATGACCTGCCGCCTGCTCAGAGTTTCGAGTACATGAGAAGGCTGTACAGGATACCGAAGAATGAATATGAGAAACGCCTAAGGCATTTCATACGCCTTCTCGAACTTGATGATGTAAACCGACGTCAGGTAAGGGAATTGTCACTGGGCGAGCGAATGAAGTGCAACTTCATAGCTGCAGTGCTGCACCTCCCAGACCTGATAGTACTTGACGAACCTACAATAGGGGTGGACCTTCCTTCGACGCTCAAGCTTAGAGCGACTGCACTCGACCTGCAGAAGCGCTATGGCACGACAATACTGATAGCAACGCACATACTGGAGGACGTGAAGGTGCTGGCCGAAGAGGTCGTCATACTCGACAAAGGCAAGGTCGTCTTCAACGGGTCGAAGCATGATCTCAGTGTCCTGTTCGGAGACTACAAAACCGTAGAACTTTACTTCGCGAAGAACGCAAAGGTCAACCTCAGCAGGCTCGGAACCGTGGTAGACCGAAGGGACTCCTATGTAAAGATTGAGATACGCTCTGACAAGGCAAGGGACAAGATGCTAGCAGAACTTGTCAGCAGCAAGAATGTTGTAGATTACAACATATCAACTCCAGAGATAGGCGAAGTGATGAGCAAGTTCTATTCAAGAGTAGGTGGCATGCGTGCAAAGAAGAGATGACCTGCTTGGCAACGGATACCTTGCCGTGCTGCGTACAACTTTCATATCCGATTTCGGATATCGAATAGAGACGTTGGCAAGGCTAGCCCGCAGGCTCATCGCGCCGATCGCAAGCGTGATTCTCTGGACTATAATCTATGCTGCGTCAAATACAACAACAATAAACGGATTCCCAAGAGCAGACATCTTCATCTACTTCTTCTTGGTCAGCGCAATCGGCAGTGTGATACCAAATGCAAACATATCAAACAGCATGCAGTACGATATTCAGAGCGGCAACGTTGCTACATATCTCATAAAACCATTCATATACCCGCTTGCGCTGATAGCAGAAACTGGCGGAGACGCTCTGTATGAATTCACTTTCATTACTCTTCCAATATTCTTTGTAGCCTGCGCCACGGTTGGTTTTAATCTTGTGCTTCTCCGTGTGGCCCTTTTCCCGATAGAGATACTGCTGGGGTTCCTTATGACCAGCCTTATCTACTTCATGATCGGATGCCTAGCTGCTTATGTGATAAACATAAGCGGAATAAGCAATACGCTCCTATGGGTATTCAACGTCCTCGGAGGTCGCCTGATACCACTGACGCTCTTCCCTGCAGGCATAGCCTCTGTGCTGACCATACTGCCGTTCGCTTCTATCTATTATTTACCTGTTGCGACGATAAGTGGTCTGGCATCCTGGAGCTACATAACCAATGGAATACTGTACATGTTGGGCTGGATTGCTGTATTCTTCCTGGCTTCGCTCCTGGTCTGGAGGGTTTCAAAAAAGAAGATACTCGCGGCCGGTGGTTAGATGAAATTAATCGATAATTTTCTGGATGGACTGCATGCTGTATATCTAGGCCAGCTCTTCGGCTGGAAGAGTTTCCTATATTACAGGCTTCAATTCATCTTTTATCTGATCTATGCTGCTGCGGCGCCGCTCGCCAGCTTCCTTTTCATCTATGTCATATACCATGTAACCGTAGGCATACCTGGCTGGAGCTTCTACCAACTGCTCTTCCTGAGTGGTATGGTTGGCATGCTATCTGCGCTTGTCCCGTACATATGCTCATCGAGTGGAATGGTCAATGGCTTGAGATATGGGTACTTTGACCTCTATCTTACGAGACCCTACTCTGCATTCACAGCCCTTATGGCAAACTTCAGCGACACAACAGGCATGATGTATGTGGTAGACCAGCTAGCCCTTGTTATATATGCAGGAGCGCATCTTACTGTTACCGCTCTCGGGGTTATCATGACCGCCATAACCTTCATTCTTGGAACCATACTAGTTGTGATGCTCTTCCAGATCATAATACTCTTCAGTTACAGGGTGCTGCGCAGCAGCGGTGTGGTGAACAACTTCTTCAATACACTTACAACATTTGCAGGGTATCCTCTCAGCCTTTACGGATTCACAGGCACGGTCTTCCTAACTCTCGTAGTGCCTATAGGGTTTGCTACATATTATCCGACAGAGCTCTTCTCCGGCAAGGTGGGAGTCGCCGCTTTCCTTTATGCCCTGGTATTTTCTGCAATACTCATCTTTGTATTCTACAAGATAATAAGCGTGAAGCTTAGGGGCTACGTAAGTGCTATGGGCTGATCAGTCGCGCGCCATGAACTTGTCAAGGATCTTCGCTGTCTTTTCACGTCTCTTTCTGTGATAATCAAGAAAGCCGTTTATTCTCTTTGCTAGGTCGGCCTTGTGTTCGCCTGCGAGTATTCTGCCCTTCCTCTCATCCTCGAATATCTTGTCAAGCTTCTTGTCATCAGGTTCAAAGAGGAACCTGTAGTACTGGCAGACCATGCACTTGTCTGGATTACCTCCATGTTTTCTCTGGAGCTCTGCGGTGGCCTGCTGGCCTGTAAGCGCACGGTTAACTTTCTTAACGACGTCCTCAGGTGGGTCGCTTAGGTATATCGTATTAAGTTTTTCGCTGGCCGACATCTTCGTTTCCCCTGACAATGATGGAAGGAACATGTTATGCATTATCGCAGGTTTGTAGTATCCCAACTTTCCTATCACGTCGCGCGCCACTCTGAAATGCACGTCCTGGTCAACCCCCAGTGGTATCAAACACGGCACATTTTTGCCTGCCTCTACAGACTTGAGGAATGCGGGCACAGCCTGCATGCTCGTGTAGAATATCCAACCGATGTTGGTGTCGTTGCCCACACCAAAGGCATCCTTGACTGTAGAGAAGGTTATGTGGCCTGCGACCTTCACAGCTTGTTTGTACAGAGTCTTTGCGTACTCCGTATTCAGGAATATCTTTGTCTTCTTTGGATCGAATCCCATAGAGGCTATGTTCAGAGCAGCATCCTCAGATAGTTTGTGATACTCATCAAGGTCCATTCCAAGGTTCTGCCTGGCCCAATATTTCTCTTCATCTGGTATCTGTATGAGAACCTCTACGCCGAACTTTTCTTGAAGCCATTGCGTGAACATGAAAGGCAATAGATGACCTAGATGCATAGGCCCTGAAGGAGCAAGGCCTGTGTACAGGTAGAACCTGTTACCCTTGTCGTATTCGTCGAGAAGCCATGCCAGCTCTCTTTGTGCAAAGACTATCTTCCTTCTCAGGAACCAGTGCAGTTCACCGGTCTGCTTCTCTATCCTCTTTAGCAGATCATCGTTTATCGGCTTTATGCCGAATTGCTTTTCAAGAAGGTCGTAGTCTATTTTCCCTTCAACCTTCCATGGCGTGACCTTGAACTCTGCCATCATTATCACCAGCTCTTCAAAATAAAGGCTTATATTGGTTTTGAGGCACGCTTCAAGAACCTGATTGCGTTCTCGCACAATATCCTGCGCTTATCCTTTTCCCTAAGCCCAGATTTCCGTATCTTCATTAGTTCTATCTCTTGATCAGAAAATGGAAAGTCAGAGCCAAAGAGTATCCTGTCTGAACCGATCTGATTAACTCTGAGTTCTATAAGCATTGGTGAAGACACTATCGATGTTTCCACAAACACGTTGTCGTATTTTAGAGCCTTATCGAAGAATGGGTCGGAATCATTTGCAAAATGCCCGAATACAAACTTTATCCCAGGATACATGCTAGCCAATATTATTATCCTGTCTGGATCGGAATATTTGTTGTTCTCTTTTCTAGAGTGGATAAGAACGGGTTTCTCTTGACCTTCTATGTGCTTGAAGATGCTCCTGAATCTTTTGTCGAGCGGGTCAAAATTTTCAAGTCTAGGATGCAGCTTAAATCCGGAAAATCCGCCAGATATTTGTTCCAGTTCCTTCAATTTGGTAAGTTTGGGATTGAAACGCAGGAAAAAGTAGAACCTTCTGTCTCCTGACTTCAGGTTTTTTAAGCTATCATTCAGTACGCCATTTGGGATCGGCTGCCTCATAGGAAATACCACTGATTTTGTTATTCCATAGCGCTTCATGCTAGCCCCTATGTCATCTAATGTCATCCTGATTTTCCTATTTCCAGTATGTGTATGCATGTCGATTATCATTGTATCACATCTGCAGCTCGAACGAAAGCTTGTAAGCGTCCCCTGCCCCGTAATCGAGCTTTCCATACTCTGCGTTTATCTCCGAATGCCTTGATTTTGGAATTTCTGATGTTAGCATTCTTCCATAGTAGCTCTTTAAATGCTCACGTTTGATTGTGTGGCCGGCTATCCTGCCTTCGGCCGCTAGACTATCTAGAGCATCCCTTATTCCGGCCTCTACCTTTGGATTCTGTGTAGATGTATGCACAAGCGTAGCTCCGGCCTCTAGGCCAACCCTTATCCTTGCTAATGAGAGCTGCGCGTAGAGACCATTGCCCTGCGCCTCCTCAAGCAGAGCTGCGCCAGACAGGTATATCGACCTTTGCTCTGAATCCATCGAGCCTTGCATGCCAGCAAAACCGACGATCCTGCCTTCCTTATTACGGACATAGAATAGCGTATGGCTCTTCAGTACGTGCTCCTCTACTTCCTGATAGGTCATAGTCTTCCTATCGAATGCTTCAACCCCGGTCATACATAGCTCACGGAGCAAGACAGCATCTATGCCCTTGACATCATCGATTCTTGCTATTGAAAAATCAGGTTTATCCGTTGTGCCGCCACCGTAAAGGCGCGCTTGGTACTTCTGCTCTGACGTCTGTGCTTCTAAGAAGTCCTTCGCGCTCCTGTGCATCTCCGTTTCCCGGTATTCTTGCGCCTCTCATCATTTTATCACGTTGTTATCGCAATATGGCTTACGCTAGCCATCATTTTTTCATATAGGAAGAGTCTGTGCTTCGGTGCTGTTATCAGGCAGTGCCCGCTATGCGTGTAAGCGCTGCCGGTTGCCATTGGCAATAATCTACCTTTTGCACCTTTTCACCGAAACTATGCTAATGATCCTAACGTTCAGATATATAAACCAATCGTACAGCATTTCTGGAAAACACAGCAACCTTTATTAATCTTGATTGGCATTAAAGATTGCTATTTACAGAGAGATAAATGCGAAGCTAGTTATCATTCTGTTAATTGTTGGTGTTATCAATGGGAAAGTTTCCTTTGGCTGACAGCGAGCTTGCGAAGGTAGCGATCTGCAAGCGCTGCAAGGCGAGGAACAAGATAGGCACGCTGAAGTGCAGGCGCTGCGGGTATTCATACCTGAGGCCGAAGCGCAAGGATATCAAGGTCAAGAAATAAGTGAGATTATGGCAGAACTTACTCCTATAGAGCAGCTTGTAGTTGAGGCCATGCGGGAGCTTGGCGCGACAAAGGATTCTGTAATAAAGACAGCAGACGACATAGCAAAGAAGTGCAACCGGCCGAAAGGAATGGTCGCTAACACGCTCGTGTCATTGATGCAGAAGAACGTAATAAAGAGAATCGCGCGCGAGAAGGCATCTGGCTACTACGTGCTGCCGCAGTGAAATCATGGAAGACCCTGAAGAGTATGTAGACTTCCTTGCGAAGTATAAGGAATGGGTATCTATCAAGCGAATGGGCATACGGCCCAATACGCGCCCAGAAGAGATAGTCTTCCATTTGGCAGCAATAAGGAACACTATTGATGCCAAAGCCTTCCCAATCCTTGGAATAAAGACGGCTCCTTTGGATGTTGAAGCTGCAAGGCTTACCCAGGGAAAGAGAAAGAGCTTCGCATCACTTAGCGAGGCTATAGCAGCGATGTCTGGATCAGAATCAAAGCGCGCTGTTGAGGAGGCATGCTCAGAAAAGAGAGAGCTCTCGCCAATAGCCTGGGAGTACCTTCTTGGAAAGGTGCTCAACAGCCTAGAATACGATGCTTCGATAAACCAGAAGACAATATCAAAGATATTCCCAGATCTTAAGGTAAAGAAGCCGCTTGGGCGTCAGAAGAAAAGTGATTGAGCGACCAAAGTAAAGCTGAAATGCCCCAAGTGTAAAAAGCAATTTGACTACTCCTTTGTTGTGGGCGTTCCTGTCAATTCGATAAAGACATGGAACTACAGATATCTGATGTGTCCTTTGTGCAAGCACTGGTCACAGTTCAAGCTCGTTGGCAAGGGTGTGAAGAGAATAAGCTTCTAGCGAGATCTGCTTACAAGCAGTGTTGGCGCAGGCTCCGACCTTGCATGCGCAGACATAGATGTGTCAGGAACAAACTTTGCTCTAAATGATTGCGCATATTCTAGAAGCTGGGTAGGGTTTATCTTGTGTAGCCCCACTATCGGCACGTCAACTACAGGCGGCCTTCTTCCAACGAAATCCTCGAGATCCTCTGACATTCTTGCACGTTTATACTGTTCAGAGGTGATCTCAACCTTGTGGTCCTTGTCAAACTCCATCATGCTGCGCAGCGTAGATCTCATCTGCTCTATCTCTTGCGGCTTCATAAGCACAGCATAGCTCTCAGCCCCGCTGCCATAGCCTACCAATAGGATGTCTCTGCTCTTCACAATCTCTGGGTCTGCCCTGGCAACATAGCTCACAAGGGCCAAGATAGCCGACCCGGTGTATATGTTACCCGATACTGATGGCAGCTCAAGCACGGAATCGAGCGAGCTTCTTGCCTTCATTTCTTTATACGCCTGCGTCTCCCTCACAGCAGAATTGAACGCGCTCTCCCTTTCCATGTACTGGTTTATGTAGGCCTTTGATTTCTTTTCAACTGGTTCGTAAAGATCCTTGAATGCTGCGATGAGGTCGTCACGGCTTCCACCGTTCTTCACTACCTCTCTTATTCTAGCTTCTACGTTTCCGATGAGCTTGTCGAGCTCGCTTCCCTCAGTTATGTGGTACCTGTCGCGCACCTTCTCCAGCTGGTCTAGAAGCGATTCCGCACCCGCTCTAACATTGTTTATCCTTGGTTGCTTCTGGCCCGCGCTCTCTGCACGCGCCCCGGCCTCCTTCTTCTGTTGCATGTGCAGTACCATGCCAGCTACATCATCGATGAACTTGAAGGTCTCTGTCTGTGTCTCGAATCCATCAAGACGAGGTACACTGGGATTTGGCCCGAGAATTGCACGCAGATTCCTTGCTGTTCTGCCCTCTCCTTTAAGAACCTCCTCGACCTCTCTTAGAACTCTGGCGTTAATTTCATCGTTAGTGCGCATGAAGTGTATGACCACATTTGCAAGCTCCTTCTCTGCCATTTTAGGGAATGGTATGTGTGGTACAACAACTACCCTGTCCAATGCCTCTGGGTCGCTCATCTGCATAGATGCTTTCTGTAGAGCCTTTTTCATCGCCGTGAATGTTCTTAATATCTTAACGTATTCTGAGTACTTTCCAAAAACTATTGGATACTTGCTGACCATAGACATTCCACTGACTTCATCTTCAGATTTGGCTTCTATGGGTTTTGTAAAATCGGGCGAATCTCCGCCCGTGCCTCCAGTATGCCTTGTCAGTCTTATACCCTTACCGCCGTTCTCCACCAGTAGCACTGTTGCGCCATGCCCGCCTGTTTCATCAGCGGCGTGCCCGAGCACATAGTTTGCAGTATCTGCAGTTATAACAAGCGTCTTGCCCGAGACGCTCTGGTTTCTTGCGATTCTTGTTACGTTGCAGACTCCTGAGACGCAGGCGCTCTGGCTGTGCGATGCCTCTTCTATGTTCTGCAGCATGCCTATGTCTATTCCGTGCTTCTTTAGCACAGCGCTCATGTCGTTTACCATCCTTATTACTTGGGTCGCATCGTTTTCTGAGATTCCTCTTGGGGTCTCGGTGTTGTAGTAGATATTCTCTATGTCGTTAAGTCTTAGGTTATATGCAAGTGCCAGTTTCACGACAGCCATTGCCGCAGCGGTCCTTGCGTTCTCGCCAATGTTGGCTACGCTGTTGCTTTTAACTCCGAGACCATCAATAACCTTTGCTACCTCTAGATCAAGCCTTGCTTGCGCCATGCTTCTCTGCCCTTCCTCGACAGCTGCGGGGTCACCTACAACCGTTTTTGCTTTCTCTCTTGCGGATATTACAAGGTCGCCAGTGTGGTATGCTATACCTGTTATCGTGGCGCCTGGCATACCTGTAAGCAGGACTCCGTCTCGGAGAAGTTGACTACCATCCATTCCAGAGTCTGCCATATTCGATTACCTTCAAACTGGTGCATAAGACCCTGCTTATTCTACATTTAAATATGACGTGCTTAAGTTAGCTAATTGACGTTTTTACTTCTGCAATCCACGTATATGAGAAGAGATGGGCTTTTGCAGCAATATCTCTGCATTTTTATATGTTTATTGCAAAGATATCGTGTGCGATCTTAGTCTAGCCTGGTAGGACGATGCCTTGCCAAGGCATAAACCCGGGTCCAAATCCCGGAGGTCGCACCTTTGTGTGTATTGATGCTAGGCAAAATGAATAGAGCGAGTCTGCCGCTAATTGTCATGCTCGTTGCCGTGATAGCGAGCATACTTTTCTGGTCGTACTTCTCTTTTGTAAAATACCACTACTTCCAGGATGCTTTCTTTGACATAGGGCAGATGACCTACAGCATGTACTATACCTTGCACTTCATGCCTGCATCAAATCCATTGCAGTTCCTGCTCTTCGCCCAGCACATAGCGCTTGACCAGTATTTTGTTATGCCGTTCTTTGCGCTCTTCCCTTCTGCTGTCACCATAATGGTCGTGCAGGCCGCGGTTGTATCTGCAACAGCTCTGATCATATTTTACATAGCAAAAAATATCTTCAAGTCTGAGAAACTAGGGCTCATTCTTGGAATAGCCTATCTGATCAATCCGGGAGTGCTCGGAATGCTGATATATGATTACCATTCCGAATTCTTCATCATACCTTTCATGCTCCTAACATTCTACTTCTATTATATGAGGCAGTGGCGCTGGTTTTTGCCTTCGCTCATCCTGTTGCTGCTGAGTCTCGAGGCTGCTGCATCCGTCACCTTCACGCTTGGGTTGGGGCTCCTCTACTACGAGCTTGTGTACAGAAAGAGTTCCATAGACAGGACAAGGCTCAAAATGGCCTTTGTAATTTTGATACTGTCGCTCGCCTCTGTAGCGGTTTCGTTCTATATTGAGGAAACTCTCCTTGTGGCTTACGGGACCGGAACTTATGCAATTCCGTTCTCACTTAGAATAAATCCATACTTCCCTGCGCTTGTTGATTACCTGGCGCATACAAACCTTCTTCCTGCGCCGTATTACGACCTCTCTGCAACAGGCCTGATAACAGGTCCGCTCTCCTTGAGGGTCAGCCTGTTCAGCTCACCCGCAATCTACATATACGCGCTCTTCGTTGGTATACTCTTCCTTGCACCAGCAGTGCTAGCTGACCCGCTCCTTACTATAATCATAGAGATTCCGTGGCTTTCCTGGCTCGCATTTGGCTACATAACCTTCGGTTACATCGAATTTCAGTACTACAGCTATGTAATTGGTGGCGCGTTCGTAGCCTGCATGCTTGGACTTCTCATGCTGAAAGAGAAGAGGGGGCTGCTCATGCGCATACCCCAACTGAAAAGGATGCAACAAAGAAGGATATTTGAATCATCTGTAAGATGGATAACCATTCTTGCC
>JAJYIZ010000029.1 GCA_021789815.1 Microcaldota archaeon | reverse complement strand
CCTCCGTTCCTTCTGGTGTCTCGCTCGGGCAGATCTTTCCTAGATAAGTTCCGTGAACGTCACGTGCCTTGAAGTGCGGGTGCTTCTTTGTAAGCGGCGACTTGACCCTTCTGAGGTGTGCGAGCGCACTCAGGTAATTTGTTCTGTCAAGGACCTGCGAGACCCCGGTCTGGCCTGCTGGCCACGATCCTGTTCCCATCGCATAAAGTATCTTGTCTGTAAGTGCATCTGGGTTGATGTTCGTCCTTACATTGAGTTTTCTGCCGCGCGCTGTAGTCTTCTCAACGTGGTACTTTATGTCCTTGACAAAGAACTTGAATGCGTTGCTCAGGAGCTCTTCCATAAGGTCTCCGGCAAGCTTTATTCTCTTGTTTGCATAGTGGTCCTTGTCCTCTGGCTTTGCATATCCATACGCAACCATCGAAGCCCTCTTCGCCATCCTTACAAGATATTCTGCCTTCTCCTTTCTGAACTTTGGCTTGCTTCCTATGTGCGGAAGTATGTAAGTGTCAAGCTGCATCTCGGCCCTCTTCTGCTGGTACGGCCTTGCCTGGTTCGGAGCGGACATCTTGCCTAGCTCCATCACGCATTCATCCTGGCTTATCTCCTTCGCTTTGCTCAGGTCTATGTTGAGGAGCATGTCGTTTGCGATTTCTTTCACGTCCTCAACGCCAGCAAGCATCTCGTTCGGTTGCATGCCTAGCGCCTTTAGCACAAGTATGAGATCTATCCCCTTTGATACAGTGGGGAAGAGCACCTTGTATATTCCGTAATCGTCACGCGTTATGCTGCACCTTGCCCTGAAGCTCAATGTCGTTGAGAAAACCTTGCTTACAACACCTTTCTTTTCCTTTGTGCAGATTATTCTGTTTGGTGCAAGGTCCTCAATTCCTACAAGGACTCGTTCGCTGCCCTTAATTATAAAGTAACCGCCTGGGTCGTCTGGGTCTTCCCCTTCATTGACGAGCTGGTCTTTTGACATGTTTCTTGTATAGCATATGTCGCTCTTGACCATGACCGGCAGTTCACCGATAAAGACCTCTGATGTGTTTATCTTCTTCTCTATCCCGCTTATTACAGGGGTATATGTCAAATAGATCGGCGCGCTGTATGTCAGGTTCCTTGCCAGCGCTTCGTTCGGCATTATTCTTTTAGATGAGCTGTCAGATTCGATGACTACCGGAGAACCAAGACGTACGCTGTTCAGCTTTATCGCGAAGTCAGATACCTCAGGTTCAATGTTCGCCTGGCTCTCTATTATCTTCTGAAGGCCTATGTTCACAAAACGGTTGTAGCTGTCTATCTGCTGTTGAACTACCGAAGTGTTCTCCAGATAGGACTCAAGTAGATCGTGCTCTCCATTCAAGTAATCAAACTCCTCTTGCAACGTATCTGTAGTAGACATGCTCTGTTGGGTATGTCCTGTATATGGCGACAAGCTGTCCTGGCTTGGCCTTTATCTTTACCGCTTGTGGGTCTGTTTCAAGTATGCGTGGGAACTTCTCTAGCGGTGTTTTGAATTTCTTTGCAATCTTTCTTGCATCGCTCTCGCTTACAATCTCGTGCTTTACCACTAGTCTAAGCTGGGGGGATACCAAAGGCTCACTTGTTAATAAACAGTAAATCCTCTACTCCAGAGTGCAAGGCAATATTCTAGTATTTGTATCAAAAAGAATAAAAGACTTGTTGATTTTTCAATGTAATGCAAATTCCATAGGCATGGAACCCTGTGTGCATAATCATATACGTCACCATGCCGTAATATTGCATAGGTTTAAAAGCCTTACGATAGAGGCATATACGTGAGAACATGGCAAAAGGCAGAGGAGACATAAAGTTGGGCGCCTTTACCCTGGAGTTCCTGGGAAGCATATTCTTCCTGGTGACCATAACACTGCTCATACAGGGCGGTGCTAATGGATTCTCTAGGTTACTGGCAGGATGGAGCGCCACATCGGCAACCTTCTGGCTACCAATAGTCTACCCGGCGGCAATACTGGCATCTATAGCACTATTCCTAATCAGCCTTACAAACCTTGTGGGCTGGGGCGGAATGACGTCTAAGATGGCCATGAACCTGACGTGGTTGGCTGCTGGAACATTGATCCTGATGACAGCCGGTACCGTATGGGTCTGGGTGGTGCTCTTCGGCTTCCTGTTAGCGATAATAGGATCGGCCCTAAGCATGGACAAGATGTAATTTTGCATTTTGTCCTTTTTTCTTTTTCTTTTTATTTCGTAGAATCTAGCGGAGCATAGAGAAGAGCTCTTTGTAGAATGAGGTTATAGCCGAGGATTTGAAGCGTTCGAGATCCTTCCTGTTCTTTATGAAAAAGGATTTGTCCCTGCTTTTTAGGATCTTTGCTATCATGCCAGGAAGGGCGCGTTCGCTGCCAACTACGCACATGCTCTTTACTACATCTGGTATAGGTGAATAATCAGGAAGCACAACCGGTGTGCCGAGCGCAAGACTCTCAAGAGCTAGAGCACTCAGCCCCTCGCGTTCTGACATGTTCAGCATTATCGAGGCGCTTTTGACAAGCCTGTAGATATCCTTCTTCTCTTTGTAGTACTCCCTCAGTTCTACTACGCCACCAAGCCCCATCCTTTCTATCTCTGACTTCACGTGATCCCTGTCAGGT
>JAJYIZ010000028.1 GCA_021789815.1 Microcaldota archaeon | reverse complement strand
TGATCTGCCTGCCCTTGAAGACCGCTACCGTGTTAATCTCATCGTTCCTCATGGTTTCCAAGGTTTTTGAGAGCCTTTCGCTGTACATTATCTTTGGCACAGGAACCGAGAAGTATCTTGACTCTTTTTGGGTTATCCTCTTTGATCCGCTGACAAGTTTGCCGAGCTCCTTGTCGCTGATTCCGAATACTTTTCCTGATTTCTGGAGCAGGGCTATCCTTGTGCCGTGCTCTAGCATGGATTTGTAGAGCTGCTCTGTTGCCATACCATACCGCACAAGAATGTAGTTCTTGCTTGTCATCTCCTGGGCCGTCATCCTGTCTGTATGCACCTTTATCAGCGCTGCCTGCAGCTCTGCATTGGATCCATCGTACAGGAAGAGCGCGATTATCAGGTCCCAGAAGACCACGAATTCCCGATATGTGAAGCTCACCCCTGGAATTATTGCAGCGTATACCAATGTGCCTGCTATGAAAATCCCGACGACCCACTTGCTCACCTTCACAGCTATCTTTGTCGAATCGAGGAAGTTGTGCTTCTTCTGCAGGTATGCCCTAAGGACCCTGCCCCCGTCAAGCGGGAACCCAGGCAGTATGTTGAATACGCCAAGAAGTATGTTTATTTCGAAAAGGAAGAGTATTCCCTGCTGGAGAAGGCCTGTTGGCGAGGTGGCGAACAGTACAATGCCAGCAATTATCCCTATTCCTATGCTTGTAAGAGGACCAGATATAGCTATCTTCAGCTCTACGTTCGGCTTTATTCTATCCGTGTTTATTATCGAAGCTCCGCCTATAGGCAGCAGTATAATCTTCTTCACCTCAACTTTGTTGTACTTAGAGACCAGTGAGTGCGCCAGTTCATGAATAAGCACACACACGAAAAGCAGTATTATGAGAAGAAAAGAAAATAATCCGTCTGGCACTGCAACAAGCAGCACGAAGGCTAACAGCAGCAGCACCAGGAATGTCCAATGCAGCTGTATGGTTATCCCTGCGATCTTGCCTATGTTTGGAGATAACGACGCCATCCAATCAACATTAATATTCTGCAATGTATTATAGCTAGTGGTGTTTTAATGGAGGGCTATGAGGTTCGGTTCCTCTATGATAGGGCAGCCCTTCTTCTTTACAGCAGGGCCCAACGCCACATAGTCCTGGGCGACCTTCACCTTGGCCTTGAGAAAAAACTCTACGATAAAGGTGTCCGTCTCTATGGTGCTGCAGAGCATATGGCGAAGCAGATAAAGAAGCTTGCGAAGGATCACAAAACCGACAGTGTCATACTTCTAGGCGACATAAAGGAGAGCATACTCTACCCCGACACAACGGAACGCCAAGGGATAGACGAGTTCTTCGAGCTGCTCGGCGATCTTAAAATAAGGATTGCCGTAGGCAACCACGACGGCCATCTAGGCAGCATAGTGAAGGTGCCTATAGAAGACGAGATAATACTTGGGAACGTGGCGCTTCTGCACGGACACATGTGGCCCTCCCCAAAGGCGATGTCCAAAGATTACATAATAGTAGCTCACAACCACGTTGCAATATCGATAAAGGATGAGAAAGGCGCAATCTACAACCAGAAGGCCTGGCTCGTTGCAAGCGTCGACCCGATGGGGGCTGAGGGCCGCTACGGAAAGTTCAACAAAGAGATCAAGCTTATTGTGATGCCAGCATTCAACGACCTGATTGTAGGCAAGCCGGTCAGCATGGACGAGCGGCACATAAACCCGCTCTTCAGGAACAGAATATTCGATTACAATAACGCTGTTGTGTACACGGTGAGAGGCGATGCCATAGGCACGCCATCAAAGCTTGCCAAAATCAGCTCTCCTCTCTGAGTATAGTTATAGGTATGACCTGCTCGCTGAACTCAAGCTCCGCAAGGTCTATAGGATTGATCATTCCTTCCGGAACCTTTACCAGAGGCGGTGCGCCGTGAGCAAGCTGCAGGGCTCTCGCGCCTATGATCCTTGCCTTTTCGTATTTTGAGTATGTCTCTTCTGCCATTTTATCACATTATATCGGGTTTGGTGGAAACTTCGCTTTTGCCTCCTCCATTTCCCGGTTAACCATCTCTCTCCATTGAGCAAAGTTTGCTATGCTCTTCGGATAATTCTCGTATATCTCATTCAGCGTCTTCATCTTCTTTACAACGTACCTCAGATTATTGAATGCGTTGAGGTTAGACACTCCTTTTATTATCATCTTTGCCTTCGAGGCAAGGCTCAATTCCGGTATATTTCCATAGCTGACGTCTTCCGCTTCTTTTGGCGTTAGGAAGACCCTCATCCCATAGTTTATCGTTTCGTTGTTCAGTGATTGCAGGAATGTCCTGAAGACTTCAAGGCCTGCTGTCTTCTTTCCATATGCATCGTTGAATGCGAGGTTGTACTCCCAAAGGCCATCGACGCTCAGGTTTCCGTTCTTTATAGCCTTTGCTGCATGTTCCCCTGCAAGTATTCCAGATACAAGTGCAGGGCCTATTCCCCCTGCGCTTATCGGGTTTGGCATTGCCATACTGTCACCGGCGCCTATGTAGCCATTGAAAGTAAGGCAGTCGAGCTGCCTCCTTACAGCAACAGACCAGTAGCCCTTGCCGTTGTTGTTCTCATTGAATAGTCTTGGGTTCTTTATCACTGGATTTAGCTTGACGTATTCATCCATAAGCGTGTGAAGTGTATCCTTCCTGTCCATCTTCTTGTTCCTTATTTCGAGGCTCTCCTTCTGGACACCGAGGCCTATGTTCACACGTGTGCCCTTTTTTGGGAAAACCCAGCCATAGCCGCCCGGCGACCATTCCTGATTAAGATGTATAAGTGCATTCTTTGGATCATAGAATCTTGCGTCCT
>JAJYIZ010000016.1 GCA_021789815.1 Microcaldota archaeon | reverse complement strand
ATCTTTGTTGACCGCCAGGTTCCTTGAGTATCCATCTTGCGATCTTGACCGCTTCTGCTGCAAGCTCGTCCTGGGATAAAGATTCGCCTTTCCATGCATGAAGCGCATGGAGCAACGCTACAAGGAAGCTGCTGCTTGAGCCAAGGCCGGTACCCTGCGCAGGTATATCAGAATGACTCAATATCTCCACGCCGCCTTCTATGTTAAGCAATCTCAGCGCCTCTCTTACCGTTGGGTGCTGGAGCTCATCTATGCTCTTCACTATCTCTGTCTTTGAGTAGCTTACCCTTATCGTATCTGGGAAGAAGTTCTTGCTCACAAATATGGTCACATACTTGGTAATCGCGAAGTTGACAACTGCGCCAGGCCCGTGCATTCTGTAGAAAGATGGCAGGTCGGTGCCGCCACCAGCCGTTGTAGCCCTGAGCGGTGCCTGTGTTATTATCATCCTGTCTCTGGCCATTAACCCCACATATTTGATTCTGATTGGCATTGATTATTTAAATACACTATTGATAAACATTCTGTGTCGGTCATAATATTTGTCAGGCACGGCAAATCTGAAAAGAATGTTGAAGGTCTTCTGAACAGCGAGCCGGAGGGACCTGCGCTTGTCAAGGAGGGCATAGAGAAGGCAAAACAGACAGCGAAGGAACTGCGCAAGCTCAAAATTTCAAAAGTATACTGCAGCCCGATGCTCAGGGCAAGGCAGACGGCCGAGATAGTATGCAAGGAACTGAAGCTTAAGCCAATAATCGACGAACGACTTGCAGACAGGGATTTGGGCAAGATGAACAACAAGTCGACAATGGATGGCGAGTGGAAGTTCTACGTTGATTTGGATGAGATGGAAGTCGAGTCTCTAAAATCTATGCAGGCCAGAGTGATAAGCTTCATGGAATCAGTGTCAAAATTAAACGAGATAGTGGTAGCGGTCAGCCACGATGGCCCGATAAAGTCTGCGATAACGTACGCGCTGGACATAAACCCATTGCTGGAATCTGGGCTGAAGCCCACATATGCAACAATAAATGTTATAGTGACAAAGCCGTATGGGGTTTTGGCGATAAGCTATCCAATTCTGACAGGGGAGCTGATAAAAAAGATAAACTCTCATATGGGCAAGCGCTAGAGTTCGACCTTCTCATAGATGGAGACAAAGCGTAGATAACTGCGGTCTCCCACCATTCTTTTCAAAGAGACTCTAGGCTGGGTGGAGAGCGGCACTGCAACCCTCTCTATTGCAGCTTTTGCCTCTTCTGAAACCATGCGTATATCCCCTTGTTCTATCCTGGCATTCATACCAAGAACAATCGTAGCGGCAGCCTGCAATGGCCTGGTATTGCGCTCCCCATGTAATCTATCTTTTATCTTTTGGATTTCTTTAGGTTCTGTTATACCTACTGATGCCAATAGTTCTTCGGCGATCTTTACCATCTTGGTTTGGCCATTTGCTAATAGGAAGGCCGCAGTAAGTTCTATTCCATCGACAACACTGTTGCTTTGGCTGGTCATTGCAGCATGCATATCATAAAGCATGCAGACCGATGCCCGGCCTACAGGAGTATAGTCATGTAGTGCTGTAAGCTCCACCGATTCAGAACCTATCTTAATGTTCACCGTCGCCCTCTTATTCAGACTGACGGGCCTAGTCATCTCGGCTGTGTCCCCAACGTATGCGTGCTTCTTCACGGTTATGCCAAGAGAGTTTTCATCCGATATTCTTTGCAGATCTTCAAGACTAAAGCCGGTTGCCCTGAAGGAGAACCTATCTGTAAATGTACCTAGCGCTTTCTCTATGGTGATGCCAGATACAGATTGTGGTGGCTGAGTATCTCTTCTCTTTGGTAGTGTTCTTGCCGTCATTCCGACCCCGCACAACTTAATCAGGTAGTCCACATATTTATATCTTTATCGAGCAGAATATTCGAAAAAGTGGTCTAATGAAGGATCTATCCAACAAGAATGTTCTAGTAACCGGTGGCGCCGGTTTTGTGGGCAGCAACATGTGCGAGATGCTTATGAATGAGGGGGCAAACGTAACCGTATTTGACAACATGAGCAGCGGGAAAGAGGAATTCATGAAAAGGTTTTCTGGAAAGAAGGAATTTTCTGTGGTGAGGGGCGACCTTCTTGACAAAAAGAGCCTATCTGGCGCAATATCAGGAAAACGTTTCGATGCGGTGGTGCACCTTGCAGCCAATCCGGATGTATCTCTGGGAACAAAGCAGACAGACCTTGATCTCAGGATGGGGACGATTGCAACGTACAATGTCCTTGACGAAGCCAGGCTACATGACATTCCCGATTTTCTCTTCTCTTCATCGAGCGTGGTCTATGGCGTGCCGACTGTGAGGCCCACACCAGAGGACTACGGGCCTGAACTGCCCATATCCCTATACGGAGCATCAAAACTGGCCTCAGAGGGCCTGATAACATCATTCTCTCACCTATATGGGATCAACTACTACGTATACAGGTTTGCAAACGTCATAGGGAACAACCTGACGCATGGAGTTGTGCTTGATTTTCTTAGGAAGCTCGAAAAGACGCCAAATGAGCTGGAGGTGCTTGGAAACGGAAAACAAAGAAAGTCATACATAGACGTCCAAGACTGTGTGAATGCAATGCTCTACATATACAAAAATTCGGAATCAAAGGAGAATCTCTACAACCTTGCTACAGATGGGCAAACCTCTGTTGAATACATAGCAAATATGATAATCGAGAGGTTCGCCCCTAGTGCAAAGATAAGGTACACTGGAGGTGAGCAGGGATGGCCAGGCGACATAGCCAACACATACCTCAGCAACAAGAAGCTGATGTCAACCGGCTTCAGGCTCAAGCACCAGAAATCTGATGAAGCGGTAGACGCATATATAAACTCAATAACAGGAAAAAAGAAAGTGTCTTAAAGATTGCAGTGGAATCTAAAGCAAGTGAAACAATGGAGCGAACGCTAGTCCTTGTGAAGCCCGACGGGGTGCGGCGAGGCCTGATCGGCCACGTGATAAGCAGGTTCGAGCACGCAGGCTTCAAGATCGTCGCGCTCAAGATGCTGAAGCCCACAAAGGAGCTCGCATCGAGGAACTATCCAGATGATGATGGATGGTACAGGAAGGTAGGTGAAAGGAGCATAAACACGTTCAAGAGCATAGGAGTTGACATAAACAAGAAGTTCGGCACAGACAACCCTATAGAGATAGGCAGGATAATCAAGAGCTGGCTGGTAAGGTTCCTCGCTTCCGACAATGTAGTCGCTATGGTACTCGAGGGCAACAAGGCTGCAGCGCATGCGAGAAAGATAGTCGGTGAAACGGATCCGATAAAGGCCGTTGCGGGATCGATTCGCGCAGACCTCTCTCTCGATGATGTCATACTTGGAAACACGATGAACAGACCTATGGTAAACATAGTTCATGCTTCTGGTAACGCGGAAGAGGCAGTTCAGGAGATAGCCGTATGGTTTACAGATAAGGAGATGCAGAACTACAGCCGTTTCAGCGCTGATGTATTCTACAAGGAATGGTGACATGGAAAGGAACCTATTGTTCGTAAAGCCTGATGCTGTAAAGAGAGGCATATCCGGCGAGTTCATCGAAAGGTTCGAGCGTGCCGGCTTCAAGATTGTGGCTATGAGAATGATCTGGCTGACAAAGCAGCAAGCATCGACATTCTATTCCAATGACAGAGAATGGCTCGAGATGCTTGCAACAAAGGTTGAGGAAGCATTTGCAAGGAAGGGCAAGAAGTTCAGCAAGAACAAGCTTCAGTACGGCAAGCAAGTCAAGAAGTATCTCATAGATTATGTTACATCAGGGCCTGTCATTGCTTTCGTCATAGAAGGCAACGAAGCGATCATGATATCAAGGAAGCTTATTGGATCGACAGACAGCTCCATGTCACCGCCGGGAACAATAAGAGGGGACTACTGCAACGATTCTCTTTTTGCCGCAAATATGGAGAAGCGAGCAGCACTGACGCTCATTCATGCAGCGGGCACAAAGAAAGAGGCCGCGGACCAGATAAAAGTTATATTCGGAAATGTAAGTTAAGTTTTCTCTTCTTCTCTGTCTTTCCTTCTCTGACGTAAGTAGAATGCCAGGCCAGTAAGCGCAACGACCGCGCCTATGGCAACCGCAGCTCCCTGGCTCACATAGTCTGGTGCGTTCTGAACTGCAACAAGAAGTTTGTTTCCTGCAATCGCCACAAGTGTAAATTTCTCTGCGTGGTCAGCGCACGCGAGGCGAGGAATAGTTGCATGCTGGCCAGCTTGCAGATTCAGATACCACGCTGGATAATCCCCGAAGACCGTCTGCATTGGTGTCCCTGGATTGAGGTTCGTTATCACCAGGTGGTAAACACCGTTGGTCTGCCCCTGATCACTGAGCATGCAAACCCCGTTGCCTATAAAGGTCGGGTTGTCCTGCGAAACCCAGTAGTATGTCGGCTGGGACCACTGTGGTTCTGTTATCATCACTGCGGTCATGGATGAAGCAACTGCACCACCTCCCACCATTGCGGTTGAAGACAATATGTTTACCGAAGTTGAGGAAGACAACGTCCTTAGAATTGTTCCGCCCTCTGGCTTCTCTTTAGTTTGCCTCATTAACCTCCCAGGATAGGTCAGCCTATCCAGATATTTATACCTGCTTTTCGCGTCCGTTTGTTGAAACCCTGCCTCCTTTCCATTGGCCCCTGTACGGATGCGCGTTACCGTCTACTGTGAAGAAGAAGAACTTTGCTGCGCGTGCACCAAGCTCAAACGTGAATGGTTCATCACTAAGGTTCTTGAGGCCCAGGCTGACTGTTCCAGAATACCCAGGGTCTATCTGTGAGAAGAGGAGCTGCACTCCTGACCTGCACAAGGTGCTTCTTGGTGCTATCATACCCTGTATGTTGTCCGGCAGGTTGACCCTCTCTATAGTTTCAACAAGAACGAACTCGTTGGGCTTGAGCGTGTAGCTCTTGTCCTTTCCTATTTCTGCTGTAAGTTCTGCCTTTGGTGTTTCTCTCTCATCTACGCCCAAAAATCCTTTTCCCTTTACCCTGTAGACCTTGCCTATCCTTACCTCTATACCAGTGCCTTCTGGATTGTTGAGCTCCCTATCAGAAAGATTCTCGACGAGCTTCTTTTCTTTTATCAGCTCATGAAGTTTATCTATTCCTAGCGGCATAAAATCAGTTCCTGTATTTTAATTCGTCGCTCATCATCTCCGGGCTCCACATCGGGTCCCAGACAAGGTCGACATCTACCTTTCCTATCCCCGGAAGGGCCTCGAGCCTCAATTGCACATCCGCAAGTATTATGCTTGTCACAGGGCACATCGCGCTTGTCATTGTGAGCGTCACCTTCACATCGTTGTTGTCCATTATGTTTATTCCCTGGATTAGGCCTATCTCCACTATGTTTGCGCCAAGCTCTGGGTCCTGGCACATAGAGAGTGCCTGGACTACTTCCTTCTTTGTTAGCATGTTCACCCGTGATTAGTTATGTTAATGAGCATATTTATTAATTTCTGGAAAGAGCATTGCAAGGGTTTATATATCTCCTTACAAGATACCTATCAGTTGACAATCAAGTGAAACAGACTTATTCTCTAAGAAAGTGACCAGTGTCCGAATAAGCTGTTTTTGCTTTTGAACAGCAGACGTAAGTTTACACTAAAATGGTAAGTATATGACAGGTTTCGAAGATTTCTCTTTGAAAAAGGAGATCAGGCAGGCTCTCGATGAACTGAAATTCACAGAGCCGACAGAAGTTCAGGCGAAGGCAATACCCTTGATGCTTGAAGGAAAGGACGTTGTTGTCAGGTCAAAGACAGGATCCGGAAAGACGGCAGCGTTCCTTATACCGATAATGCAGACGCTCGGAAGGGAGCACGGGGTGGGCGCGCTTGTAATCGCACCCACAAGAGAGCTAGCTCTCCAGATAGAGCATGTCGCAAGAAAAATAGGAAGATACACGGGCCTAAAGAGCACGGTGGTCTACGGCGGCGTATCTACAAGACCGCAGGCCGATAGGATAAGGCAGGGTGCAAGCATCGTTGTTGGAACTCCCGGCAGGACAATCGACCTTATGGAGCAGGGCGAGCTCGACCTGAACAGGGTGCGATTCCTTGTGCTGGACGAAGCCGACATAATGCTCGATATGGGATTCATAGATGACATAAAGTACATAATAGAGAGCACTCCAGAAGGGAAGCAGACCATGCTCTGCTCTGCGACTATGCCAGAGAAGATCAAGGAGATAGCAAGAGGGTACATGAGATCCAGCGTTGATGTCAACGTTGGGGGCGAGGAAGATCTCGCTGTCACAACAATAGAGAACATCTACACAGTGGTTGACAACTCATCAAAGTTCTCGACCCTTCTCGGTTACATGGACCACTTCAAGCCAAAGAAATCGGTCGTGTTCGCAAGGACACAGAGAAGCGCTGATATCCTTTACAGGATACTCAAGGACCAGGGATACACCCCTATGATACTCCACGGTGGAATAACCCAGGCGAGAAGAGAGGTAGCTATGAGCGCGTTCAGGAAGGTCGATAACGGAGTCCTGATCGCAACGAACGTCGCAGCGCGTGGAATAGACATCGTTGACATAAGCGACGTGATAAATTTTGACGCTCCAGATGAGCCTACGGTATACATACACAGAATAGGAAGATCGGCTAGGATGGGAAGGAACGGCCGTGCATTCACAATATTCAGCAACGACCAGCACGGCATGGTCGGGGCCATAGAGAGATTCGCAGGCGTTAGACTGGAGAAGATACATGTCGACAACAGGAAGTTCTCTGGGATAAACTACGGTCACTACATCAGAGCCTCTAGGGAGTATGAGCAGAGAGGGCCCATGAGGCACGACGACAGGCGGCATGGGAGGCCGATGCACCACAGGAGCGAGTTCAGGCCAAGGCATGAAAGGCACGGAGAGTACAGGCCAAGGCACGATAGACACACCCAAGGCAGATAATACCCAAAAGGATAGCTGTATACGTCTTTCTCTTTTTGAAAATCCGTATATATCTGAAATGAGTATATACTATTAGGGTGAGAGTGTGTCTGAAACACAACAGACAAAAAGTATGAATGCTGCCGCAAAGACAATTGTTATGCAGGTTGTGCCAGCATCGTCTTTGAGAGGCAGCGACATAAGAGAGGAGATAGTAAACACAATCGCTTCATCTAGGCAGACAGCGGGCTGGCTCGCAAGCATAAACGGTGAAATAAACAGGAACAGGCTCGCGATGGAGGAGGACCTAGGTGACTTCAGGAAGCGCCTAGATTTCATGAGACTGGAGTCTCTATGCTATCTTGGTGACATTAAGGATCTGAGGAGAGGGAGGGCGAGGCTCGAAGACCTAGCAGGCGCACTGCCAGAAGGTGACCCACTGGCAATAGCGACAAAGGCAGAAGCAGAGAAGATTGGAAAGAAAGAGAGAAAATACTCAACGAAATTGAAGAAGCTTATAGACATGCAGAGGGCAGAGCTGAGGAGCGTTGACAACCACTACGGCAGGCTCCCGTTGCTACCTGTAGAGAGGTACGTCGTCCCGACGGTTCTTTACACGGGCATAGGCCTGATAGGCGTATCGTTCACCTTCGATATGCTGGATGCTGTCCACAACCTGCCTGTACCGGAGAACGTGAAGGCTGTAACAGACACGGCAGGAATGCTGCTGGCCCTGTCTGGGGGCATAGGCAGAGGCCTCCATTATATTGTAAGCGCTGTGCAGGACGTCGAATCCGTGATACAGAGGTTCCACATAGAGATAGACGAATGGAATCAGAGACATCCAGAGAACACAGGAGAGGTTGCGCGCAGAACGCCAACTATACTAGGAAGGATAAAGGCCAGGATATTCCCAAGCACGTCCTGACCTTCCATCTTTTATATACTTTCAAGCCTTATTGATGAGCAGATTTGATGGTTTCTGCTCATGCGACAGAAGCGCATAATCCTAGGCTCTCCTTCTACGAATCTGCAATGCTGCTCCGTGGCATGTACAATCCGGAATACTTCAGGGAACGTGTTAGGCCATCGCTTGCCAGAAAATGCGATGGCGACGTTGAGAAGGTACACGATCTTCTCATAGAGACAGCACACAGGCTCAGGGGCCCAATAAGGCAGCTTGGTATGGGATACAGACCGCCAAAGAATCTTGAAGTAAACTTTAATGGAGTGCGTTTGTCCGCGCCGATAGCAACGGCCGAAGGACTTGACAAAAATGCGGATGCGCTTGACGCGCTTCGCCTTTTCTTTCCGTTGCAGCAGCCAGGAACAGTAGTTGTACATCCAAGAGATGGCAACCCGAGGGTGCGCGTAGCTGCCCTTGACGTCCAATCGGAGATGTTTAATGCACAGGGTTTCCCAAGCAAAGGTATCGACTACTTTTCAGCCAATCTCAGGGAATACAGGAAGCATGGAGGAGACGGCGCAGTCTTTGCAAGCATATGCGGACTGCCGGATCAAGCAAAGGGCATCGAGACCGCTATGCAGGAGATGTACAGCATGATGCGCCTTCTCGGACCATATGTTCAAGGCTTTATATGGAACCCGGCTTCACCCAACACAAAGGCGCTAGAGCAGCTTAGAACACCAGAGACCTTCCTTCAGACGGCACAACTGATGGACAGCGCTGCTAAGGGTAAGGTGCTTCTGGTAAAGATGGCACCATACGAGCCAGCAGACAGGACAGCTGCGCTCAATCTTTTCACTAGCTTTGTCGATGGTGGAGGCCATGGTGCGGTTACGACAAACACAAAGCTTTTCATGAAACATGAACTTCCTCCTCAGATAAGAGACACTTGGGGTTACCCAAGCGCAGGAAGAAGCGGAACCTTCCTTACAAGCTACATGCTTAGAAGTGTGCATGACATGAGAGTGCAGAGACCCGATTCCGTAATAGGCGCAACCGGTGGAATATTTGATGCAGCAACAGCGATAGCAGCATTCCAGATGGGGGCAACATACGTAGCTGGTTATACTCCTTACGCATTCAACGGGCCGGGCCTTGCAAGAGAGATAATGGGTGGTGTTTCGCGCGCAATCGAAAGGAGCAGGGACGCCAGCCTGGCGGAGCTTCAGAAATCTGTAAGGGAGCTAGCCAGGAAAGAAGATCCGTTAGGCAAGGACCTAATGAAAAAAGAGGCTTAAAATATTATTAAGTTGCTATCTAAACTATGCAGGAGCACGATATTAGGCTCACACCTAATATGATGAGGACGATAGGCGAGAGCACAAAGTTGGGTATATTGAGGATGCTCTCGTCCGGTCCTAGAATTCCTACAGACATAGCAACAAAGCTGAACAAGAGTGCGCCTACAATAGTTGAACACCTTGAGAAGCTGAGAGCCGCAGGTCTTGTCGATAAACGCGAGCAGCCTGGAAAGAAGTACGTCTTCTATGCTCTGACGCAGACTGGCATGGAACTGGTATCAAGCAAGAGCAAGGTCTCTCTTGCTCTTTATGGATCTATTGTGTTGTTCGTTGCAGGAATATTCCTTTTTGGTCTTCAAGCTTACAGTAATACCTATTTTGGAAGCATACAAACCGCTGCGCCAGTCTCACAGCCATACGCTGCGCAATCTGCTGTTGCTGTGCAACAGTCCCATCTATATTTGGCGCTGCTCAGTATCATCACTATTGTGGTTTTGATCTGTGGCTTTGCGCTGCTGCTCATGTATGCATTGAAAATGAGGAAAATGAAGATTGCGATTGGTGAGTGAATGAATACAAGGATAACATTGATCGGGATGCTGCTCGCATTGAGCATCTTTGCAGTCACAGTAGGGGCGCAGAGCCAGAGCGCACAGACGTACTGGCACACTTCTGATTATTACACAATACAGATGGATGGAATAGGCAACGGATTCGTGAGCGCTGAAATGAACCTGCAGAGCATAAGCACCACGCCGGTGAGCAATATTACTCTAGAGATACCTTATTCGAATGTCACAGTATACAGGGTTGTGAGCAGCTATCAGGTATACCAGCCGTGCCCGTACTGCGCCTACCCACAGTATTACTACAATAACACACTGAAGTTCGACAATTATACCACGACAAGCAGCGGCAACTCTACAATATTAAGGATTAAGCTGGGCAGGCAGCTTGTCAATAACTCCCAGCAGATAGTCTATCTCTTCTTCTCGAAGCGGGGACTGGCCCAGAAGAACTTCCAGGGATACTCCTTCCAGTTCAGGACAATTATAGACAACAACGCGCTTATTCAGGAGGCGTATGCGTCTGTGCAGGTTCCTGACAATATGTATCTCAAGGGCAAGCCGAAGTTCAACGAGACGTTCAGTGCGTCTTCGGCCATAGGTGCTCTCTCTGCAGCTACATCTGCAACCGCGCTCCAGACAGTGGTGCCAGCGCTTCTCACCTATCCGTACTACTATTCGCAATACCACGCAAGCAACCTGCTTCCTGGTGAGTACTTCACAGTAAGCGGCCTCTATGGCAGCAGCCAGATACTTCTATACCTGCCTGAGATTGTGCTCGCAATCATAATCCTGATTGTTGCTGTGTTGCTCTTCAGGGCTTTCTTGTGGCAGAGGATAAAGAGGTTATTCTCGAGCAAAGGCACAAATCCCACAAAGAAGGACTTCAGCATGGCAAGAGCAACATTGGTTGGGATGCTCTCAGGATTCGTCTTTCTTTTGGTGTACTACGGGCTGAGGGTCTTGTGGAGCCTCTTGCAGTACAGCTACTATTACTATAGCTCGCCGCTCTCTATACTCCTGCTCCTTATAAGCCTGATAATCTCAGGGTTTGCGCTCTTCGGGCTCCCTTACAGGCTATGCTACAAGGTCAACAAGCGGGAGGGCATAGCCGCAGGGATAATCAGCGTAATAGCCAGCATAATCTACCTGATAGTAATAATCTCATTGCTCTCTCCACCATTAGTATTTCCTGCAGCCCTCTAGGGGGAGTGCCAAAAGGGCAAAAATATGCCAACAAAATGAACCTTCTAGGCATGTATAAATATCTCTGAAAGCTCATCATAAATGGTGAGTTTATTTCCACCCTGCCACACAAGATAGCAGCAGCCGGTATGCCGAACGGGGTCTCTAGCGACATCTCGAGGAGCAGGAACGCTGCAGCGAATCCAGAGGCAGAGCGTTCCCAGACAATGGGCATAAAGCTCGAAGGCGATGTCACCAAATTTGACAATGATCTTAAGGAGGTAAGCTCGCTCGCCGGAGCGCTTGCCAAGAAGATCGCTGAGATGAAGCGCGATGCTGCTACGCTTCACACTGACGAGGCAGCAGCAAAACGCATGATAAGAGACCAGCTGCATATGATGCATGTAGCCCCTACAGAAGAGAAGAAGAGAAGCCTCCAGTTCTATTCGTGGAGGCTTGGAGAAGATGTAGAATGCGCGCACCTAAGGACAGGCGCGGACCGTAGGGTGATGTCAAGAATAGCAGAGGCATTGAGAGTAGAAAGAATGGAGCTTGTAAGAAGCCCCCAAGCAAGGATGTCCATGAAGATAGGCGGCCATGTGACCGAACTGGCGATTGCCGGAACAACCGCGCAGCTGGTTATAGAGGGATTCACAGGAGGCTGGACAAAGTTGGTAGAGGGCCTTAATCTGACAGAGGAGCTGCTTGGCGCAGGCGTACTGGGTCTTGCAATAAAATACGGCACGGCAATAGGAATGACAACAGTGAGGTACCTTTCATATGGAATACACGTGATTGACGCTAAGGACCTGAACAAGAAGATAGAGAAGATTAAAGAGGGAGAGGAGGGAGCTACAGAGATGGGCTTCCTAGAATCCCTCAAGAACAGGGCCTTCAGGTTCTTCTACAAGCTGGAAGAGAAGATGGGCCTGTACGAGCACGCTGGAAAAGCGGGCTAATGCTATAGGTGGGTGTGCCTAACCAAAAAGGTTAGGCCATGGCCATCTTTCTACAAGTTCAGGACTCTTTCGGCCTCTCTCGCGCTCTTGAATTTTCTGCTATTCACCATAACAGCCTTCAAGGTAAGCTTGTCGGCCTCGGAGTCAACACACGAGCAGTTTGTGCACGCCTCGACTATCTGCTTACCTATTGCAGGATAGTGGACGTGCTTCTCTATGTGTTCTAGCATGCGCTTTCTGTTCTTGTAGTCAGCCATTCTTCCACCCAATTGCTGCATGCGGTCTTATGGCACGTGATGCAAAAGCATCTAGCCACAAGGCACTTTGCTACTGGGGCTGCGTCTGCTGCACCTCCTGCTTCTGGTGCGACGCGTTCAGCACGCGCATCACCTCATCTGAATTCTTGAAGTTCCTGTTCTGCAGCACGCTCTTGATAGAGGCTTTGTCCGCTTCTGACAGATCGCTGCATGCGTTCAGGATCTGGTTCCCGTTTGCAGGATATGCTACCTTCTCCACCCTTTCCTTTATCTGATTCCAGTTCTCGAAGTCAGGCATTTATTCCACCCAGATAGGATTGGCATAGTGGCTTTAATAGAGCTTGGAAACCTTTCGGTCTTGCTTCGGTTAGAATAAAAATTATCAGGTGAGAATTAGAATTAAGAGCCCGGAGAGGGATTTGAACCCCCGACCTCCAGTTTACGAAACTGGCACTCTGCCGCTGAGTTACCCGGGCGCTGCGATTAATAATATTGCGACACATATTAAAACCTTTAATGAGCAGGTTTTCGGGTTATGCGATGGAGCGCGGGGCTTACTTGCCTTTATATGCACAGATGCCACCAGGAGGCATGCCTCCGCAGCCGGCGAGCGTGCCGCCCATAGCGCCAGAGCAGCCGCCCTCTCCGGCAATACCTACTCCCCAAGGACCGGCCCCAGGTACAGGGCCTCTAATAAAGCCGCCGTATCTTGAACCAAAGCCAAAGGTGGAGAGGTCAAAACTGATACTCTTACTTGCAGTGATGTCTATAATGATCCTTTTTGCCGTCTCTGTAGTCTATATCAAGTACTTCTCAAAACCTGGACCGACAACAACAACCTCTACTACGACGATAGGTCTGGTCAACCAACAGGCTATAACAGGCTGCCGTGTGATAAACGCGCCTGGAAACTACACGTTCATAGGCAATGTCGTTACGAAGACGGTATCTGGCACGTGCATACAGATAGCCTCTAGCAACGTCAACATAAACTGCCACGGCTACTCTTTGCAGGGCTCTGGTCCATACAGCGGAGTACCCCCATTCAGCTACGGTATAAGGATAATCGAGAACGGTGTCAGTCTGACTGATTGCCAGATCAGCAACTTCTCGTATGGAGTGTTCGCCGGCCCTGCTTCGAACCTCAACATCTACAACGACAACATATCTGCAAACTACATGTCTGACCTTTACCTCAGCAACGTTCAGAGCAGCACCATAAGGAAGAACATTCTTCTGCAGACAACAAGCAACCAGGGCGCGCTCTTCATAACAAACGGATCGATCAATAACAACATATCGAACAACACGGTGCATAACACGCTCAACTATGGAATAAACGTAAACGCGAGCGGCAACAACTTCTACAACAACCTTGTGACCGGCGCTCCTTCAGGATTCTACTGCAGCGTCCAGAATGGTCTTACAAAGAGCAACAATGCATACGGAAATACGTGCAAGAACAACACAGCGTGCGGCTTTGTCACATGCTCTGGGACAAATCTTTTGGATGACCTGTCAAACATACAGCTGCAGAACAACGTCAACGGTTGCGGCTCTATAAACAGCCCTGGAGTCTACACGTTGCAGTCACAAATAAACATGAACCAGTTCATAAATACAAGCAGCCCGCTTGCGCAGAGTGGAGGTATAGCCTGCATATACATAAAATCAGGCAGCGTGACGCTCAACTGCAATGGCTTCCCGATAACAAACGCCACTACCGCAATAGTCGCCTCAGGAAAGGCGAATATAACGATAAACAACTGCAGGCTGTATTCGAAGTACTATGGTGTGGACTTCGAGAATGTTTCAGACTCCTATGTGTACAACACGTATGCGACCGGCAGCATGACAGGCATACTGTTAAGCCATTCCGGGGTGGACCTCCTTTCTAACATAACACTCAAGGGCAATGGATATGGTTTGACGCTGGCGAATGCGTCATCTGCAACGGTCAACAGGTTCGTTGCAGACAACAATACATACGGTCTTTTCCTGACCAGCTCTCTTGGCAACATCTTCAGCAACGGAGAGGCGCTTGGAAACTCAAACCTTGATGTCTATGCGTCTATAGACTCGGCTAATGCATCGTACAACTACATGTCAAAGACCGTA
>JAJYIZ010000027.1 GCA_021789815.1 Microcaldota archaeon | reverse complement strand
AAGAGCAGATCGCCCTTCAACAACGGAAGGCGTACTTGAAAAAGCGAAAGAGACCGCACTTATGCATGGCAGACAGTGGGGTGAGATTGGAGTTTTCAGATATGAAAGCTTCTGGCCCACAGATAGCAGGCCCTTTAACGTTTCGTATATCACCTATTACAAGCCAGGAACACGAGGGGTAGAAGCTGAACGACTGGAAATAACGGTATTCCGTGGCAGAAACGTGACTCTGATAGAGGCAAGCAGAGAACCTGATCGCGGTTTACTCTGGGATTACAAGGTGGGACATGTTTTGGCCTCAAAAACAGAACTTCACTCATGGAATATACCACATTTGAGCAGGTTGGCCCACGAAGCAGCCACCCAAGCCTAAATCCAACACTTTAAAGTCTTCTCGTTCCATACTAATTGTTATAGTGTAGCCATGCCATCGAAAAAGGACGTGCTTAAACGTCCTGTAAAGGACATAAGACTCAAGAAAGGCATGAAGGTAGCAGAGCTCATAGGTTCCATGGATTCTATAGGTGGATTCTCTGCGCAGCACATGGTGCACGGAATAAAGATCCTTAGGAAGATGATTGACGACAAGAAGTCATTCAATTTCCTTTCGTTCCCCGCAGATATTGTCTCAACTGGTCTTAGGGGCGTACTTGCAAGTTCTGTAAAGTATTTTGATGCGATAATAACTACGTGCGGTACGCTTGACCACGACATTGCTAGGTCTATTGGTGGAGAGTACAGCCTTGGATCGTTCAACGCTGATGACAGTCAGCTCCACAAGATGGGCATATACAGATTGGGAAACGTCTTCATAGAGAACAAAGAGTACGGCCAGAAACTCGAGAACGCGTTCACGCGTATCATGAATGACATCTACAAGTCAAAGGACTACAAAAAAGAGTACAGCGCAAGCGAGCTCATCTATGAATTCGGAAAGCGCATGACGGACAACAACTCTATAGTAAGGCAGGCCTACCTGAACAACGTTCCGATATTCAATCCAGGAATACTCGATGGAGCGTTCGGAACGCAGCTCTCCATATTCTCCCAGAACCACGACTTCAAGCTCAATCTTATCAGGGACGAACTGAAACTTAGCGACATATCATTCGACAATAAGACAACAGGGGCGCTCATGATAGGTGGTGGAATAAGCAAGCACCACGTTATCTGGTGGAACCAGTTCAAAGGAGGCCTCGATTATGCGGTTTACATTACAACCGCAACGCAGTATGACGGAAGCCTGTCTGGAGCGAGGCTCACAGAGGCAGTATCGTGGGGCAAGATAAAGGAGAAGGCAGATTATACTACGATAGATGGTGACGCAACGATAATACTGCCGATAATGTTTTCCGCTATAGATTTGGTGTGAATATGCAAAAGACCGTTTCAAGAAAGCACAGGAAGATTGGAAAGAGATACAGGAACACGAAAAAGGTAAGAAGACTAAAGCGAAGGCACAGGAAGATCTACAGGCGCAGCAGATAGTCAGATAATGTTCGTGTAGACATTGTCATTGAACTCGTATGCTGTTGTCTCGTCGCCTATCCTAAGAGACTCCAGCAGCTCTTCCTTTGTCTTGAACTGCTTTGTCCCATCATTAATGTCAAACAGGACAAAACCCTGATGCTCGTAGTAGACAAAGATCTTCCTAGAATCGCCTTTCATTGCAACCAGCACCTTTGCAGATGGATTGCCAAGTGCAATCAGCATTGTGCATAGCAGCACATTCCTGTCAAACGCATCACCCATCATAAAGGCAAGCGTCTCCTCCGGAACAAGCCAGAACTGAAGGGGCAGCACAACCTCAGTCACGTTCTCCTTTACAAAGTCAAATGCCTTGATGCTGGCGTTGTTGAAATCCTTGTCGTATTTGTAGGCGCCGAAATGCGACTTTATCTCATCAGCCTTTGTTATTATTGCCCCGTTCTTCGGGGTTATCAACGTAGGCAACTCAGCAACAGAGAGGTTCTCGTGCTCCTCTATGTATTCGCTGTACCTAGATATTATTGTAAGAAATAGCTTGTTAAGTCGGTCTGCAGTGTCATCCGATTTACCCAAGGCATTCTCAGCCATTCCACCCTTAATATATCGATACAAAGTGCTAAAATCGTTCGTTCTTCAATCATTCTGATGGGATGGAGAACAGGAACATAGCAACGCTTCTCTCTGAAATTGCAGAGCTAATCAGCGTAGAAGACTTCCCTACAGCAAGGTTTGAAGTGCGTGCGTATCAAAAAGCTGCCCTCACAATAGGCACGCTGCAAGAGCCAATAGAAGAGATATACAAAAAGGGCGGTTTGGAAGCCCTCATGGAGCTTCCAGGTATCGGCAAAAGTATAGCGGCAGCAATAGAAGAGTACATCAAAACGGGAAAGATGAAGAAATACGAGATGCTGAAGAAGAAGTATCCTATAGACATAGGTGCCATGACATCCATACAGGGGCTGGGGGCAAAAAGGGCAATCGTGCTGTACAAAGAGCTTGGAATAAAGAACATAGATGACCTGAAAAAAGCAATAGTAGGCCATAAAATAAGTAAATTGGAAGGTTTTGGCCAAAAAAGCGAAGAAGTGATTGCAAAAGGGCTCAGTTTTGTGGAGTCGAGCAGCACAAGAATGCTCATAAGCCAGGCATTGCCCGTAGCAGAAAGCCTGATCAATAAGCTCAACCAAAGCGGCCTCCTTGAGCGGGCAATGGTTGCGGGATCGGCAAGGCGAATGAGGGAGACCGTAGGGGATCTTGACCTATTGGTTATATCAAAAAAGGCGAGTCAGGTAATGGATTTCTTCACAAAGATGAAGGAAGTTGAGCATGTTATGGCAAAGGGATCAACAAGATCAGCAGTAAGGCTGAAAATGGGACTCAACTGCGATCTCCGTGTACTAGAACCAAGGAAC
>JAJYIZ010000015.1 GCA_021789815.1 Microcaldota archaeon | reverse complement strand
GCCTTCTCGAAAGGAACTGTGCGTGTTCGTTGTAGCTCCTGTGGAAATGCGCGTCGTATGTCAGGAATCCTCTGAAGAACAGGTCTGTGTCTATGTTTCCCGTAGATAGCTGCTCGAAAACCTGCCGAGCTATGTCGTCGCACTCACCCTGCACTGCATAATCTATGCGCTGCTTGTCAAGAGCCTCTGGCTCTATGGTGTACTCCCAGACGCCTGGACCGCCGACAACCAGCTTTGCTTTCTTGCCTGCCCGTAGTGCATTGAGCTTTGCTATAAGCCTCTCCCAGTCCACCCTGACCCACGGTTTGTAGTTGCTGCCGAAAAGGACGTTGTACGACATTGTCAGGGGGCCAAGTCCGAGGGGGTCCATAGTAGAGACTGCAATTATCTCTGTATCGTTTTTTATGAAATTTGCAAGGTACTTCTCGTGCGGCACAGCTATGTCGCTCTGCGGCACCCCCGCCTTAATAAGAGCGGCTTCCAGCTTCCTTATCGAGTATGGGGCGTATCTTGCTTCTCCGTTAGGGAGCGGTGCTGCCTGCGGCCCCTTTAGGAACCTGTAAACAGAGCCTGGCACAAGTTCAGACGGTGCGCAGGGCAAGAATGTCAGGAGCGGGAAGTGCCTGTAGTGGGCAACCAACGTCGAATCCCCTACCAGCACATACTTTGTCATCAGCGAGCACCAATGTTAACTTCGATACGTATTCCTCCCATCACCATCCACAGAATAGTTATGCCGGAAATGTTTAAAACCCTATCGAGACTCTTCGATTATCTCTCCGAAAGATCTGCAGAAATAGTCCAACGCATGACGTAGCGCGGTCCTCCCGGGTTCTGTCAACGAGTAGGTTATAAGCTTGCCGCTCTTTCTCCCACGTATAAGGCGGCTTTCCTTAAGTTCCTTCAATGCCGGATATATTGTGCCGGCCTTCGGTTTCTCCCCGCGCCTCTTCTCTATCTCTTTGGCAATCTGCTCGCCGTGCATGGTTTTCTTCGACAACAGCCAGAGTATCTGGAACGAGAGCATGCCCCTCATGTCGCAGCCGTAAATGCTTTTCATCTTTTCACTTTCACTATATATAGGACATGCTATATATTTAAATATTTACTGCTTCATCATATATATGACATCCTATATGGATGTGGTGAAAACATGTGCGGAGGATATGGAATGCGAGAGTTTCTGACGAAGGAGGAGAAGCTGGAGATTCTGAAGGAATACAAGGAGAACCTTGAGAAAGAAGCGAAGGGGGTAGAAGAGCGCATCAAGGACCTGCAGAAGCACAACTGATCCTTCTTATTTCTTTTTCTTTTCTTTTTCTTATTTATTTTGAAGAAACCTTTCCTAGTGTAACCATTTATATTGTTTTGTGAAGAGGTCTACCTGTCGTTCAAATGCGCGCCATGCAGCTTCAGAAATACAGCAATATATCAAAGGATCCTCTAGAGTTTGCCGATGTAGAGGAACCGGTGCCGGACGACAACGAGATACTCGTAAAGGTCTCTGCGTGCGGTGTCTGCAGGACGGACCTGCACATAATAGAAGGCGAGCTTCCTGAGAAGCGGCTGCCAATCACGCCCGGCCACGAAGTGATAGGAAAGGTCAGGGAGGTAGGCAGCAAGGTCAGGGGTCTCAGGGTCGGAGACCGTGTAGGAGTAACCTGGGTGAATTCCACATGCGGAATATGCGAATTCTGCATAAGCGGCAGGGAGAACCTCTGCAAGGACATAAGGTGCACAGGCTACGATGTGAATGGAGGCTATGCAGAATATCTTACGGTATCCGCTAAGTCTGCATTCAGGATACCAAAGGGATTCGGCGATGTCAACGCTGCGCCACTGATGTGTGCTGGAGTGATAGGCTTCCATGCATTGAAGCTGTCTGGCCTTAAGCCTGGCGACAGCCTTTCGCTGTTTGGCTTTGGTGGTTCCGGTCATATAATAGCGCAGATCGCTAAGTACTGGAGGTGCGACACGTTCGTATTCACTAGAGGTGAATCGCACAGAAGAATAGCAGAGAGCATAGGGGTATCGTGGACCGGTGGCCTGGATGAGGAACCTGAAGAGGCAAAGGCCGATGCAGCAATAATCACTGCGCCGGACGGCAACCTTGTCATAAATGCTCTGCATTCGGTGAAGAGAGGCGGAAAGGTCATAATAGCCGATATATTCATGAGCGACATTCCGTTGATAAGCTATTACAGAGACCTCTACTTAGAGAAATCCGTAGGAAGCGCGACAAATTACACAAGAGAAGATGTGAAGGAGCTTCTTGGGCTTGCCAGCAAGATACCGATAAAGACTATGGTTGAGAGGTATCCTCTCCAGGACGCAAACGAGGCGCTGGCAAACCTGAAAGAGAGGAAGGTGAACGGCGCGGCTGTGCTTGTGATCTGATTCTACAGCACGATTAGATAGTTCACAACGAATGCCGCTGCGAATCCTAGAAGTACGCCAGAGTATGTTAGCCATACAAGGTGTGAGGACTCCTTCTTGTTGTCGTTCCTGCTCCTGTTTATGTTAACGTGGAAGAGGACAAGCACTACATAAAGTATCGCTGCGCTCGCAAGTGCGTCGAAGAGCACTATGAACAGGTTCGAGAAGAGCACCCAGCCTATAAGGGTTCCGACTATTGTAGGTATCCCTCCTATAAGGAAGACGCTTGCTATGAATTTCTTCTCTATCTTTGCCTTTGATCCAACCAAAGGCATGGCTATTGGAAAGCCCTCTGTAACGTTCTGAAGACTGAAACCTATTGCCGAAAGGAAGTAAATGGTAAGAAGACCAGCCGCACCAGCAGAGCCAAAAACAAGCCCTTCTGTAAGGTTCTGGGCTCCTATTCCCAGGGCCGCAAGAACAGAGGTTCTCTTCGGGTTCTCTCCGGGATCCCTGCTCCCTTTTGGTATTATGAAGAACAGGAATGTGAGCGCGAACGCCACTATGAATAGTACTTCTAGGGGGTTGTTTATTCCAGTATTACCGAAGATCGCTGCCACGTTTCCATATATGTCAAGAAGCAGAAACGCGAGTATTCCTATTGCAAATGCGTTGTAGAGCATTATCTTCCTAAGGGTCATCTTCTTCCTGAAGATTATGGGCGCAGAGATGAAGACCGACATTCCCATTATGACAGACACAGCTATAGTAACAAGGAAACTTGCCATTGTACCATTCAGCATTGAGAATATAGCAATTTAAAATGAGAAGATGTAATTTTGTAGGGAGATAAAATCCCTGTCATTCGAATTCTGCTACCTTGTGCCACCACTTTATGCGTTTCTCGAGCCAGTAGTCCACGGATAGCCTTGAGGGGCCGTACCCCGCGTTTATGACCATAAGGGCAACGAATACCATTGCGTAGATTATCCCTGTGCCTATGTCGGTTGAACTTGGACCGTATGGACCACCGAGACCTTCTGGAACGGCCCATATGAAAAGACTAAGCAGGAAGCCCATCATGTACGTGACCTTTCTCATTCCGCCAAGTATAAGGCCAAGGCCTATGAGCAGCTCTGCTATTCCAACAAAATAGAGCCAGAATGCTGGGTTCTGCGATACCGCGCCCATCCAGAAGCCGAACCATGGTCCCAGCCATGCAGGCTGGCCCAGGGCAGCGTTTTGGATAAGATTAACAAGATCGCTCGGAGCGCTGAAGATGAACTTGAAACTTCCGTCTATGAACCAGACCATGCCAAACACGACCCTTATAAGGGTCTTCAAACACCCCCTATTCTTGTGGAACCAGTGCTCCGCCATAGTGAAAATGCATATGCAACCTTTTTATAATGACCAGTCGTATACTATTCTGGCGATTCGATGGAAGCGTATTGCGTTAAGTGCAAACAGAAGAGAGAGATGAAGGATCCGAAGCAGGTAACAATGAAGAACGGAAAGAAGGCGGCTACTGGAACCTGCACAGTATGCGGAACAAAGATGTTCAAGATAGGAGGTTAACCTCTTTGTGTAGGTGCTTCTTGTTGTATAGCAAGTAGATAGCGGAGCTTCCGCTGAGCGGGCTTCTTCAGACATCAAAACCTAAACAAATAGATGCCTATAATTAGTTTTCCGCGATACATATCCTATTACATTGACCCCGGGTGGGCAGGTTTCTTTTGCTGAGCTCGTGGGTGGACGAGCGTAGGTGTGGACTTGCCCCCCACCCCACTCTTTTTTATATCATTAATGCACTCCGAAGAGCCTTCTGAAAAATCGCACAAAAGGATTTACAGATCGGACCTCAAGCTGGCTCCCTCGGATTCCTCCGCCACGCTTGACAGCGTAATATCTTGCAAGCGTCCTCGCCTCTACAGCAAACGGGCTGCTCCTTTTGTATACATAAACAGGTATGTGCACGGATTCTGCTCTAGGAACCGCAGGATCTTCAGGAAACGCGGCTATAACCCTCTGGCCCAACACATCTTCTGCCTCCTTTACAGATACGTCGTACCTCTTGTTCGTTACTCTGTTTAGCGCAAAGTTGTGCTTTACCCTCTCTTTGAAGTACAGTTCACCAAAGCGTATCGCGCTTGTTAGAGAGGGCATCGACATTGTAGAGACTATGAGAGCTTCATCGTAGAGCCTTGCGAGTTCAGGGAACCAATAGCCGGGCGCTGTATCTGCTATCATAAAGTCGTATTTCTCTTTTTTGGCCACATCCTTTGCCTTTCTGAGAGCCATGGCCATGTCTTTCTGTGAAGGCAGCTGTTTCAGTTTCTGCGTGCCTGGCAGGACATCGAATCCGCTCTCGTGCCTAACTATAGCTCTCTGCGGGGATACCTTGTTCTCCATAACTTCACGTATCCCTATGCTGACCTCATGCATGCCCAGCAGGAAGCCTACAGAAGGTGAAATCATATCGCCGTCAATCAGGATGACCTTGAAATCCTCGAGCGCAAGTGCTATTGCAAGGTTGACAGCTATTGTAGTCTTCCCAACCCCGCCTTTCTGGGAGGAGATGCGTATAGTGTAGGGTTCTTTCATCGTACCAAGGTCGTTGATAAATCATCTATAGGAAATCATAAAAAACCGATGTCTGTCCGTTCGGAGACCGAAACGTTCAGGTAAATTTTTATTTGAGCGAATAAACAGCTCTTTATGATAGTGAAGCGCAAGGATGGGTACCACGTAGTGTCGGAGACTACAGGGAGAAACATGGGAGGGCCTTACAAGACAAGAGCAGAGGCGTTGAAGAGACTACGACAGGTTGAATACTTCAAGCACAATAAAGACTGAGCGCCCGAAGCAGGGATTGAACCTGCGACCTACTGGTTAACAGCCAGTCGCTCTACCACTGAGCTATTCGGGCTTGCTTATCTTTTGTGCGCATGCTTTTTGAGCCTTTTGTATGTGCGCTAGTGCCTGAAGATCAAACTAATTAGATACATTATTGCATACACGGGCTCGTACACTATCGGGAATGCGACCACGCCGCTTCCTATCGCGTGGTAGTCATTGAGCAGCGATGCCTTTGTTACTATTGTTATGTTAGTCTGCCTGAATATAAGTGGGCTTGCCACAGAGCCGACATCTATGCTTACGTGGTAGACTCCTGGCTCGTTTAGAGTTATCGGGTATGTGAACCTCTCTGTTGTGTGGTGCAGCGCTATAACGCTCTGCGTGATATTGTACGATGGAAGGCCCTTGAGGCTTACCTGGAAGAGGCTGTCCGATACTCCAGTATTGTTTATCGATACGTAGACGTCTGTGGGGGTGCCCACACCCTCGTATGTTGTTATTGGTGTTACATTGAGCTTGAATACATCTGGCGTTACGTTCACAACAGCTGTGAATTTGAGGCTTCCCAGCTTGGAATAGTTCCCGAAGTTGACTGCCGTTAGATTGAAACTATAGGAGCCGTCCGATGTTGTCGCCTGCGGGGTTATCTTCACTGAAAGTGTAGGTGTATACAAAGCGGAATTCTGCGCTATCCATCCCTGGGGAAGTCCGGAAACGACGAACTGGTTCCAGCCCAGGTTGTTCAGAGCGCCGGTGCTGTTCGTTGTCGCTGCAGATATCGTAACATAGAAGGTCTGGCCTGGTCCGTCCTTGCCGAGGTACACCGTGCTGTTCTGCGTGTTTATAGTGTGATTGAACGGCTCTACTATGCTGACGTAGGTTGCACTCGCGAGCGGAACCGCTACAAGCGAGAGCATAGAAGCAAATATGATTACACGCGCGAGCGTGCTCGGTCCCAGAAGATCACCTTATCAGTTATCAAACGTTATCTATTTAATGCTATTCCGGTCAGGTGTATTCGGTGCTGAAGGTAAGGGCCTGCTGCACCACAGAGTACCCTGCCGGCAGCTGGGGGTTTGTGTAATTCATCCATACGTATCCTATGAACTGGTTTCCTAGAATTCCGTTGGCTGGCACATTCGTAGGCCCGTAACAATAAATGCTGAACTTCTTCAAAGCGTTGCCGAAGAGTATCGTACCTTTGGTGAAACCGTTCGTTGGGTAATATTTTGATGCGCCGGTGACACCTATGTTCCCGTACCTTGGCGCGTTACCTGTAGAGTTTATCGCTGTGGAGCACGCTATGCCTGTCACGTTTATGTAGCCACCCACAGACTGCGATAGCGTGAAAGTGAACACGCCGTTAGTGGTAATGACGTAGCCACCGCAGGAGAAAGATTGCGTTGTGTTGCAGTAGGACGGGCCTGGCTGTATGTTAAGCGCGTTCAGTCCCAAAATGATTGTTAATGCCACTGCAATTACAAGTATGACCACACCGTAAGAGGTCATGAAATCTATAGCAGCCTGTGCCTTTGGACCTTTAGCGATAGCTTGCATCAATCATTCAACCTTAGTTCTCTTCTTTATCGTCAGCGCTCTTGCCTATGTGAAGCCGCACGCCGTTTGCGTCCCTTGTTATCTTTATGTCTAGGTTCTTCATGTCGAAAAGCCTCTGCAGCTCGTCGTAGGTGTATGCCCCCACATCGCCTTGGAACGCACCGCCACGCCTTTTGATTATCTCGTTTCTCCTCTCCTTTATCTTGTTCTTGTCCGATTCTTCATATACGAGCGTCAGTTTTGGAACCTCCTTGGTCTCGAAGAGGCTGTCTATGTTCAGTTCAAGAAGCTTGTAACCTGCATCTTGCAATATGAATGGAAGCACAGCAGTGAATTCGTTGGTTATCTCCTCTACAACGGCCTGCACCTCATCCTTCACTCCGGCCACAACGAATTCGTCACCATTCAGGAAGCCTACGGAGACTCCCTGCCCCTTGGCCTTTATGGAATCCTGCAATAGCTGCGATATAAGCCTGAGTATAACTATGCCTGCCTGCTCACCGAACCTTCTTACATAGGCCGCAAGTCCATCTATCTTTATCGTGCCGATTGCAGACATGGCTCCCTCCTTTATCGAGCGCTCCACTTCTTTTGATATTCTTTCTTCGTCAGGCAGGTCTATCAGCGGATCAAACCTCTTTCCCTTCTTCTTCAGGAAGATTGTAACAAGAGTGCGGAGATCATTAGGGTCGAAGGGCTTCTTTATGTAGTAATCCGCACCGTACTTTATGCCCTTGAACCTGTTGCTCGTCGGGTCCATAGCGCTGACAAGTATCACTACTATATTGCTCGTATTTGGATTTGACTTTATATCCTGGCAGATCTCTAGGCCGTCCTTGTGCGGAAGCATTAGATCCAATATAACAAGATCCGGTTTGGCCATCTTTACGGCCTGGATTGCCTCGCCCCCATCGTATATCTGGCCGATCTCAAAGGCCTTGCCTATTGACAGGGCCATGAGCTTGCTTATGTTCTTGTCGTCCTCTATTATGAGAACACGTCTCATTGCGTCTTGCTGCAGTATATAGTAAGTAAGCACCCCGCCGCTGCTCCTGGATGCTATCAGCTTCGCTATTTCAAGTTCCTTGAGCGAATCCTTGAGGTCGTTCTCTGATATTCCACGGCTGAACATCATGTCGCTAAGTTCATTGTAGCTGAGCTGCTGCTTTTCATTGACTATAGATATTATCTCCTCCTTTAGAGGGACGTTGCTTGCTGCCACCTGATCACCTATCAAGCATCAACGGAAAGAATAATATGCTTTACACATTTGGGGTGTTTCCGGACCTTCCAAACTTATAAATATCTGATATGCGTATGCATAGCGATGGTATGGCGACCGGCCTGCTGTTAGTAGTACTTGTTCTGGTTATTGTAGCAGGAGCGGCTGCCGCGTATTTCATCTTTAGCAACGGTACCGTAGGCATAGGATCTGCAAAGACACTTGCGATTGGAAGCATACCCACAGTGATAAGGATCGGAAGCTATCAGTATACGATAGCCTTCCACGGGCAGAATTCAGGAGGAAGTACAGCCTACCTGTATGTAGGACGCTCGCCAGTTCTTATGAACCCTACGCTCAACGTAACTGTGCCTCTAAACAGCACGACAAACATAAATTGGGGCACATCCGGTTATGCTGTGATGCAGATAAAGCTTGATTCGATTAACGGACAGCACGCTTACGTGACCGTAACTCCTTTGCAGTCCAGCCTTAGCATACCTGTAGATTACAATCGCATAAAGGTTATAGGTGCGGCTGCAGGCAGCTACCAGGGCTCAGCAGGCTCTACAACAAACAGCACACCAAAGACAACATCAACTACTACAACGATCAACCAGACGCTTTCAGCGCAGCAGCGAGCGATGCAGGTCCTCCAAAGCAACGAATGGTACCCGGTTATGGTTAATGAAACAACTCTCTATGCCAACACAACAAAGTGCACACCCTCTGTGTACAACAGCAGCTACATTGGCGTCAACTCGCACGCGCCGCAGCCACCTCTAGATTACTGGAATGTAAGTACAATAGCACCTTATGCAATTACACTCAATCTCACGAATGCAGGAAAGGGCAACTATGCTGCAACATACAGCACACTGTCGCAGAGCAGCTACACCACAGGCAGGGCACTACAGCTGATTATAAACATTAGCACAAGCAGCGTAGTTAATGTTACAGAGAGCGGCATCTTCCAGGGCCTGGGCTTCAGCGACATACAGAGCATCGTGCAGCGAGCACAGAGCGTCGGAAACGCTTGTGGAATAGAAGTAGTTGTTTAAGCGCCTGGTTTCTGCTTCTGGATTTTTGGCTTCACCCTTAGCGTGAACCAGAATGAGCTGCCCTGCCCCAGTTTTGAATCGAATCCTATATCACCGCCGTGCAGCTTGACAAGTTCCTTGGTTATCGACAGTCCCAAACCCGTGCCCTGGCCCTCCTGTCTCACCATTCCTTTCTTTGTCGGCACCTGATAGAACTTCTTGAAGAGCTTCTGCTTGTCCTCCTCGCTTATTCCTATGCCTGTATCTTTGACCTCGCAGCGTATCTTGTTGCGTGTAGCTTTGTTTATGCGCACCTCTATGCTTCCCTTCTCTGTGAACTTTATCGAGTTGCCTATAAGATTGACGAATATCTGGATGAGCCTGTTCGGGTCGGCTCTTATAGGAGGAATGTCATAGTCTGTATGCCATGAGAACACTAGCCCTTTCTCCTCCGCCGCCTCCTTTAGCGCGAGTATGCTCGGGTTATCCTTCAAAGAGTTCATGTCGACCTCCTTCAGCTCCAGCTTCACCTTCTGCGCGTCGAGCTTTGCAGAGTCGAGCACCTGCTGTATTATCAGCATGAGCCTGTCAGCCTCATCAGATATTGTCATTATGTACTGCTTCTGCTCGTCGTTGAGCTGGCCGAATTCCCCTCCATAGAGCAGCTTGGCGAACCCCTTTATGTTTGTCAGCGGTGTCTTGAGCTCGTGCGATATATTGTATATGAACTGGGATTTGAGTTCGCCGGTAGACCTGAGCTTCTTCATCTCCCGTTCAGCTCTCGAGAGCTCGAATTCCTTGTCATCGAGTATGCGTTTTGTAAGTAGCTCGTGCACAGATACAAGATACTCTGGGTCGCCGTTCTGGTCCTGGAGCAGTCTTATGGACTGCGTACCTGGGACAACCGTGCCGTTTTTGTTCATTAGGTCTACGTAGGAATTGTCCGGTTTGCCCAGGTTCCTTGCATATGCCATGTCCCTGTCTACTATAGACGGATCCTTGTAAATGGTCCGTATGTCCTTGCCTACAAGATCCTCGCGCGTATACCCGAGGGTCGATTCTGTAGAGAGGTTCAACCCAGTTATGTACCCCATGCGGTCTACTCTAAGGACTATCTCAGAAGCGTTGGCCACGAAATCGTCCAGGCTCTCCTTCAGGTCACGCACGTACTTCTCTGCGTCAGACCTGACAAACATTACGGTATAGCCGTTGAGCGACTTCGTTGCAGAGAAGTGCATCCTTATAGGATACCCAGCTATTGTCATCACGTCTACCTTGCCAGAGAACGCGCTATTCTCGTTTCCAGCTCTTAGTGAGGATTCAAAGCCACCGCGCTCCTTGTCGTTCACAAGGTCACTGACGCTCTTCCCCATCATGATATTCTTCTCGTAGCCGAGCATTCTTTCGAAGTTATCTGTTGCACCGGTCATGCCCAGCTGCTCGTCTGTGAAGATTATCACAGCATCTTCGCTCTGAGTTATAGATTGCATCGCGTTCCTTAACGAGTAGATGTCAGAAACGTCTTGCAGCGATACATAAAGAAGGGTATCGCTGGCCTTGCTTACGGAAGCGGCATACGTCTTGTCTATCCCGTTGCCCTTGATTGGAATCAGCCCGGGATACCTGCTCTTCGATATCGACATTATGCCGGCGTAATCCATCCCAAGCGTATCCTTTATGCTGCTGCTAGGCTGTATCCTGAGATCCTTGGTTGCGGCTTTGTTTGCCTTGACTATTGTGCCGTTGGAGGAAACAAGCAGCTGCGGCCCCTCGCTGTTGAATACAGCGTCGAAGTATCCCGCCAGTCTGTTCGACCTGCTGGCCTCTGCCTTGTAAGCCAGCGCAAACCCTATAAGCAGCGTTCCGACAGATATTCCGTCTATGAGCTCCGGGCTGAACCTGTTTTCGCTTGTAGAAAGCATCTCGAGCATGGAAACTATCTTCCCGTCCGCCATTATCGGTATCGCTGCATAGCTCCTGTAGCCATCGTTGTTGTAGCCTATCAGCTCCGGGAACGATGAATATTCGCTCAGGTTGTTGTCCACGAAGTACCTTCTTGTAGAAAGTAGCTGCCCTCCTATCGCGGATCTGGTTTCGCTATCGCCTATGTCCCTTATAGCCGCCTTCTCTATCCCAAACGAGTCCTTAACGAGGTCTGCGAAGTAGACCATCATCTCGTCTCTCTTGACTCCGCTGTTGGCAAGCGTTGCGATGCCTGCTATGAACTTGCTCGAGGGAAGGTCGGCCATCTCATCTCGGGATTTTGCAGTAAAAGAAACTTCCTGTTACCAATTATACCGTAATGTGTACAAAGTATTTAAATACGATTTTGGCTTATTATGATTGGTGGAAGTATGGGCGGTAGGGGCCCAGAATCTGATGGGCTTTTGAAAAAAGCCAGGAGGGACTTCGAAATAGCCAGGCGCTACAGGGAAGCGAAGGAATTTGTAAAAGCATCAATCATCTACAACAGCGCCATAGAGCGCGTGCTGACAGCGCTCTACAGGAGAAAAACGCACAGGAACCCGCCCAAGAGCGCATCGCTCGCATATCTGGCTACACAGACCGACATCCCGAGGGAGATCTCTGAGGAGATAATGTCTCTTGAGGATGAGCGTGCCGATGTAGAGGAAGAGGAACTAGAGCTAGAGCGCGGCGAAGAGTTCAAGCAGCCGGTTGAGCAGATAGAGTACAACAGGGTCTTGAGCAAGGGCACTATAGCAAAGAGATTGATAATCTACGCGCAGGCAAAACAATAAGTAGATTGGAGTCCCACTATTGGCAGGCAGAGCAGTGCTGCTTGCGTGCATGAATGGCCTTAACAGAGCTCTTTGGCAATGTATACAGGGTAGAAGGCAGGCTCGCCACAAAGAGCATACTGCCCGGCAAGAAGGCATACACAGAGGATGTTGTAAGAATAGGCAAAGACGAGTACAGGCTCTGGAACCCGTATAGGAGCAAGCTCGCCGCGGCGATACTGAACGGCCTAAAGCATTTTGAGTTCAAGAGCGGTAGCAGCGTGCTCTACATAGGCGCAGCTACAGGCACAACTGCAAGCCACGTAAGCGACGTGGTCAGGGACGGCCGCGTCTACTGTATAGAACTATCTGAAAGAAACATGAGAGAGCTTGTAAGAGTATGTGAAGACCGTGCAAACATGCTGCCGATACTGGCCGATGCACGTTACACAGACACATACAAGGACATGGTTGAGGAATGCGATATTGTATACCAGGATGCATCTGCAAGGGAGCAGGCGAAGATCCTGATCATGAATTCAAAATTCCTCAAGAAGGATGGTTATGCGTACTTCGTGATAAAGTCACAGAGCGTTGACGTATCGAAGGACCCGAAAGAGGTCTTCGAAAGCGAGCTTGCGCTTCTGAAGGATCATTTTGATGTAGTAGAGAAGGTAAACCTGGAACCGTTTGATAAGCTCCACATGTTTGTTGTCTTGAGAAAGAGGTAAATAGACAAGATAGACTGTGTTACTATGAATATTCGATATTATGGTAGAGCTCTCGAAAGCGCAGTGAAAGGGGGCAAGCGTTTTCTGTGCCAGTACTGCGCATCTGAGACGCTCACCGTTGGCAGCGTCTGCGTCTGCTCCAACTGCGAGATGCCTGTTTATTTTGATGCAGATGTGCTTCGGGTTAGAAGTCCGCATACATTTGCAACGATATCAGAAATAAAGAGCGCGATAGAAAAGAATGACTATGACGCTGCAATAAAGTTGTATGACGACCTATATCAGAATGGAAAGGACGCGGGATACCTGTACGCAAAGGCACTCTTATCTATAAAGGAATCCAATAGTAGCATCGCGCAGATAAGGTACGACCGGCAGGGTTTCATGGAGGAGAATACTCCTCTTAGGGACGGTGGGGCGAAACTAGCCTCATCTGCAAGAGCCTCGCTCAGCGAGGTGATAAAGGCCTGCGAATCGCAGCTCAAGAACGAGGAGAGGCCACCGCTCGGCGCTACGTATCTGACCTTCATATGCCATATAAAGCTGTCGAACCTCAGGGAAGCAAGCGTGATTTCTAGTATACTGAATAAAATAGACAGCGCCTACCTTGGACCATATTCAAGGATGGTCCTCTCTCTTAATCTCCACAAACCAGAGGATACGATAAAGAATGCAGAGAGGCTGCTAACCCAAGAAACCTTTTCGATAAACTCGCTTTTCTATATAGCCCTCGCAAAATTCGATAGGGGCATGTACAAAGAATCGAAAGAGATAGTGAACCTTCTGAAACCCTACCTGCCGAGCAGCGCCCTAGATTCTCTTAGCTATGAAATAACAGAGGCAGAATCTATTTAGAGATGAATATGAACTGCATCTTCTTTTTGTCATCGAGTATGCAGTATCCGAACCTTTCGAACTGGACTATCTCCTGCTCCTCCAGTTTGTTTACGTATGCTTCTGCATAGCCTTCAACAATCTGCAGGCTGTTGTGGTTTACATTGCCGTGCTCATCGAGCAAGTGGCCAGGAACGAGGATCCTGCACTTTACCGAGTTCTTTTCTGACACCCAGTGCAGTATCTTGCTGTTGAGGCCAGCCTTCTCCTCATTCGCGATAATCAGGTTTCTGCCGCTTGAGGCAATCTTAACGTCTGTGAAGTCCTTGAGCCGGATGTTTTCTCCATTTTTCAGCATCTTTGCATCTTTGACGCTTATGAGCAAAGAACCATCGGTCGTGTACTCCCTGTTACCAAACTTGCTGCCTGGCAGGAGCCCCATGCTCACGTTCTTTTTTTTCATCTCGTTGATCTTTAGCTGCACGGGATTATCCACAAAGAAGAGATGCCACGCGAATTTGTTTATTATCTTCTTGTTCTCTGCGAGCAGCATCTCCAGGGGCACTGTGCTGTCTGTCTTTGTGATGCCAACCTTTAGAACAAAGTTCTTTATCGCCTCTGGAACTATGCCTCTGCGCTTGAGTGCTATGAATGTCATAAGCCTTGGGTCGTCCCAGTCCTTTATCAGCCCCTCGGAGATGAGCTTGCGTATCTCTCTCTTGTGCGTTATGTTGCCGCGTATGTTCAGCCTAGAGAAGGGGACTATGATCGGTACCCTCATTTCCAAAGCCTTCAGTATCGTTGTGTCAAGCTCATCCCTAAGTTCGTACTCTTTGCTGCGCAGAACGTGTGTAACACCCTTTATCGAGTCCATTATCGGAGCTGCAAGATCGTACGTTGGCCATACGCGATACTTGCTGCCTTGTCTGTAGTGCTTGGTGCTCTTCAGCCTTGCGATAGTTGGATCCCTCAAGGCCGTGTTTGACGATTTCATATCTCCTTTAAAGCGTAGCACAGCGGCGCCGTCCTCGTACTTTCCATTCAGCATCTTGTCGAATTCTGCCAGGTTATTTTTAGGTTGTGCATTCCTGTGTTCGCATTCCTCCATCTCAACTCTCTTCTTTTTCATGGATTCTTGTTTACAGAAGCATACGTATGCATTGCCATCCTTTATGAGTTTCTTTGCGCAGTCGTAGATCTTTTCCAGGTTGTCGCTAGCGTAATATTCATCATCGAACTTTATGCCAAGCCATTCAAGGTCACGCTTGTCAGCATCTACGAACTCCTGCGTCTCCTTCTCTGGATTTGTATCATCGAAGTAGAGGAAGAACCTTCCCTTGTACATTCTTACGAACTCTTGCTCTAGAAACATCGGTTTTGCGTGTCCTATGTGCTGGTAACCGCTTGGTTCTGGAGGCCACCTTGTGGCAAATTTCCCGGTTACTGCACCTGGAAGCTCCATCTTTGGCTTTGAGGTCTTCTTTACCGTTTCTTCTGCCTTCTTGCCAAATTCCTCTTTGTGCTTATCGTACTCCTTCTCTAGGTCAGCCCTCTTAAGCTTGTTTACCTCCTTTACTGCGCTTTCGACCTCTGCCTTTATTTCAGGGACTGGCGTGCCCTTTGCAAACGGGATCACCTTACCGAGGACGCTTCCTATATCTGCCTTGCCGTAATCTATTGCGTTCTTTATCGCGTACTTCCTCGCGATCTCTCTTATTTTGTCAGTGCCCAACCCAAGCCACCTGGATCTCATTGTTGTATATCTGGCCGTTTGGGAGCACCAGAGCCTGTATGTTTACGCGGGTCGATGCACCTATGGGAGAAAGCTTAGAGACCGTAACCGTGAAGTTCGTTACATTAGTGTACACATGTATTGCGCTGCCGTAATAGAAGAGAATGAAGGAGTTTGGTATCACAACACGTTCGCTCCCATTTAGTGATATGGAATTCACAGGCAACGAAGAGAGGAATGCCTGCTGCACAACATAGGGTGCGTTCCCCGGTGCGTAGAGCACATATCCCCTTGACGTGGGTATGAAGTTCGTTATCGTGTTGTTTGCCTCTAGCTGCGATATCGTTGAATTGAGAGTGTTGCTTGCGCTCTTGTTAAGGAGCACAACAGATATGCTGCTTCCGTATCCTGTAACAGCTGCGTTCGATGTTCCTGTTGAGTAGTAGGTTGTCTGCCTCTGTGTCGTTGTGCTTGTGGTAGGTATGCCGTTGTTCCCGAACGCAGCATACGATGTGACAAACATTATTGCGACTATCACGGTGCCTATGAAAAGGATCGTTTTCTTTCTTTTTTCATCCATGCAAACACTTCCAGCATTAGATTATGTTTATACATTTACTTCTCCTCAAAGCCTTTTTATAGGTATTTCATCAATATAAGCTTACTTTCGGTAGTTCTATGGTTTTCAAAGATGGAGATTTTCTAGAGGTAGAGTACAGTGCGTGGGATGCGGTCACTAACGAGCTCATAGCAACGACAGACGAGAAGCTCGCAAAAGAGAAGGAGCTTTACAGCAAAGAAGCTGTTTACGGACCGACGCTTGTGATACTTGGATCAAACAGCGTGATAAAAGGACTTGACAGAGAGCTGAGGAACATGGGCCTCAACGAGATGAAGAGGTTCACTTTCAAGCCTGCAGACGCGTTCGGGGATAAGCACGATGATCTTGTAAAGGTCATGCCGCTGTCTGATTTCCGTGCGCGTGATATCAAACCGTATGCGGGAATGAGAGTCGAACTGGATAACATGACCGCAACAGTTAAGAGCGTAAACTCTGGCAGAGTGGTCGTTGATGCCAACCATCCGTATGCTGGCAGGGACATAACCTATGAAGTAAGAGTGGTCAAGAACGTTACAGAGCCATCGCAGAGAGTAGATGCGCTTGGCAACACATACGGTGTCAGGCCTTCGCTCGTGAAAATAAACGGCAAGGTAATGGAGCTGAAGTACGACTCTAAGGCAAAAAAGAATGCAGACTACTTCGTTGGGAAATCTAGCCTGGTCGCTTCCATACTCTCGCTGATGAAGGATATTGAGAAGGTAGAAGTGGTAGAGGACTACGAACGCGCTGAGATAGCGAAGAGCAGCGAACCGAAGGCTGAAAAGAACGCTTAACCTTTTATGTCAAGCGCATAGACGCTGTTCATCTTGAGCCCCATCTTCTTTGCTACGGCCGATTTCTCAGAATTCAGAACTATGACATAGCCGCCAAGCTTGTCTGTCAGGTCCTTTCCTCCACACAGTGGGCATGTGTCTGTATGCCTTACAACAAGTCTGCAGTTTCTGCATGCTTTTTCTTCCATATCATCACTTCTTCCTTGATCCTCCCTTCTTTGCCCTTGCCTTTGCGCTTGCCAGGTTCGCCCATTCAGGCCTTCCCAGGCCGTCTGGCTTCATGGTCAGGGCAATCTTTGAGTCCTTTATCGTGCTCTTCATGCTTATTGTTGATACCTTTGCGTAGACAGTATCGCCTTTCTTTAGGCTGATGCTGCTCCTCTTCGAAACGAACGCCTGGTTCTTCTTGTCGAACGTCAGGAAGTCTGAAGCGATCTGCGATACATGAACAAGTCCGTCCATGGGACCTATCCTCACGAATGCGCCGAATTCAACAAGCTCTGTGACCTGGCCGGCCACAACCTCGTCTACCTGTGGCATGTAAGAAAGAACGTCAAACTCTGCGTCGTGGTGCGTTGCCGGGTCACCAGGGAATATCAGCCCGTCACCTATGTTCCTTACGTTGAATATCGCAACTATCACTC
>JAJYIZ010000026.1 GCA_021789815.1 Microcaldota archaeon | reverse complement strand
TCACCGGATACTCTTTTCAGATCTTCTAGTGACGTAACCCTTCTTTGCGTGCCTGCATCCTTCGGATCCACCCTTATTCCAGTAACAAGTTTTCTTATCGGCAATGTCTTAATTGCGGGGACTTCCAGCATCCTTCCTTCGCAAACCATCGCCTCGCAGCCAGCTGCCGCAGCGATTGACCCGAATACCTCTACCTGCTGCTCTAGCGAACGTCCATACATGCGCGTTACTTCATCTGGTGCTATCTTTGTGTGCACCGTGAATGCAACAACGCCTGTCCCGTGTTTTGCATTCTCCAATACGAACTCACGAAGTATCTCTGTTCCCATGCTTGCTGCCATGGTTACCAACTCGATAGGCAGGTCGATGTCACCTCTCGCCCTTTCCATGGTCCTTTGCGCCGTGTCTGAACCATGCGCAAGCTTTAGATCCGCAAATATGTGGCTTAGGCCAAGATAACCCACAGGTATCTCACCTGTGAATGCATCAACGTTCAGTTTTACTCCGATATTTTGTGCAACGAACCTTTCCCCAAAGTTTCTCTCGAGAAGCCTTAGAGCCTCTGTGCCCCTATTTATTACTTCATCTGCCCTGAAGTCCAGGCCCAGATACGCTCTCTTTAAAGGCATCTTTTCTCACTTCACGGTTACGTGTTTCTCTGCTGCTTCAGCAGCCTTTCTTCTTGCAAGCACCTGGAGATCCGGCATAACCTCCTTTGTCCATTCCCACGGGTTTGACAGCCAGTCGGCAACGACCTTGCGTTGCGCGCTTGTTATGTACCCCATCTCTTCAGCAACATCAAAGAATACTCTTGCGCCGACCAGGTGAACAAGCGTCGCCCTGCCTTCTTCCTCGAGGCGCCTTATTCTTTCAACTCCAGCGGGGTGCCCGTAGTAGAACACAGCTGTGTCTATTATCCTTACGCCGTTTGCCTTATCATAACCGAATGTCCCATAGAGAACTGTGGCGTTCTTTGTTGTTTCGGCGGCTGTAACAAGCTCTTCTCCAGATATTATTACCGAGGTGGCACTTGGTGATGGTACAGGCCCTTCGACAAAATCTATCAGCCTCTTGCCCAGGTCTAATGTATCTACCTCCTTCCTCATCTCTCTTGCATAGTTTGTAACAGGAGAAATCTGGAGCATCTCGCTCAAATCTTGAGGCAGCACTCTACCGAGCTGCCTGCGGAGTTCATCACCTATATAGACACCGCCCGTCATGTTTGGTATAACTACAACATATCCTGGTTTCAATTCGCCGCTTTCGTTCATTCTTTGCAGTTCGTCACTTACAGCATAGGCGAGCTGGTGGGCAAAAAACTCTCTTATCGTCTGGTGTGTCAGAAGACCCTTCACTCTAAGGTATGATGGGCCGATGTGCCTTGGGTCCTTCGGGTTTTGCTGGAGTTCCACAAGCAGATCATGAACATCCTTAGGTATGAGTCCTTCCTGCAGCATAGTATTTGCTTGGCCGGAGTACCTATAGGTTCCAGCTTGTCGTATATCCTCTCTATCTCTGACATTAACTAGGACATTATTGGGTGATTTAGGGCCTAATTCCTTAGTTATCTCAAAAAGAAGTGTAGCAAGCACATATGCATTCTCCCTCTCGCTCAACCTTCTGTATGAGCCTTCCTGGATAAGGTCGTTGACCTTAGCGATTGCCCTGTCGATAGCTGTAAATTCCAATTCGCCTGTAGCTCCAGATTCACGTTTTGCCGATGCTGCCATTTATTTCCCCCGGCTTGACTCAGCTCAAACTAATATATAAATCTTAGTGAATTGATGGCACACACTTCCGCGAAAGGTATTTATATGTACGCTACCCCAAAATAGTTTAGATTTAAACTATATTAAGTTTAAACTACTGTGGGAGGATGGATAAGACATCGCACTTCGCTTCACAGTTCATGCCGATGGAAGCGAAGCGAGTGATAATAAAGCTCAGGATACTGGGCAGGCTCAAGGCTGGAAAGATCTACTCGTATGCGCTCATAAAAGAATTCGAGAAGTCCGGGTTTGCTGAATTCTATGGACCTACGCTAAAGAACGATACCTACAATGCACTGCACACCCTCGAGAAGGCAAAGTACATAAGGCTGCAGACAAAGGTTGAGGGCGGAAAGGTAAAGAAGTACTACACGATTACGCAGAGCGGAATAGCCGCACTAAAGTCTGTAGGAAAGATGATGATAAGCACTGTGAAGCAGGCGAGCAAACTGTTTGAGTGAACAAATGGCAGACATAATAAAGCTTGAAAACCTCACAAAGCGGTTTGGAGACCTAGTAGCTGTAAATAACGTTACTTTTGGCATAAAGGAAGGTGAGATATTCGGGCTTCTGGGGCCCAACGGAGCGGGCAAGACCACGATAATAAACATGCTCTTGACATTGCTGAAGCCGACAAGCGGAAGGATAGTTGTCTCTGGCCTCGATATAAGCAAGAACCATGAAAAGGTAAAGCAGCTCATGGGACTGATGACACAGGAGACCATAGTAGAGTCCGACATGACAGCTAGAGAAAATCTGATGCTATTTGCAGATCTTTATCACGTGCCGCGCGATCAGGTGCAGAAGAGGATAAAGATGTCGCTCGAGGAAGCGGACCTCGTAAGCTTTGCCGATTCGAAGGCAGGAAAATTCTCAGGTGGTATGCAGAGAAGGCTCGGGCTTGTCAAGGCGATGATACAGGAACCCGAGATACTTGTGCTCGACGAGCCCACTACGGGCCTTGACGTCCAGAACAGGACAACGATGTGGCAGCGAATAAAGGAACTCAACAAGAAGGGCACTACCATATTGATGACAACACAGTACCTTGAGGAAGCGGACGAACTCTGCGACCGCATTGGGATAATAGATCACGGAAAGGTCATTGCTCTTGGCACTTCATCTGAGATAAAGAGACTCGCAGGCACGGGCAAGCTCCTTGAGATAATAGTGAACCCAGAGGATGTCTCCAAGGTTGTTTCGTTATTGAAATCTAGATTTGGTATAGTCGCTATGTCGCGCGGCGATAGGATAACCGGAGTGCTCGAGAAAGGCGACGATAGGGAATTCACAAAGATATCTGCTATGCTCGACAAGGAGAAAATATCAGTTCTATCGATAGGCGCCCACCTTCCGACACTCGATGATGTCTTCATGAAGCTTACTGGCAGCGGGATGCGGGACACTACAGGAGAGATGCAGGGCGGCAGGGGCGCAGGCATGAGGTGGAGATGATGAGCCTTATATCTGATTCGTTTGCGCTTTACAAACGTGAGATGATAATCTTTAGGGCAAACCTCAGGCAGAACATAATCAGGTCCGCGATATTCCCTCTTTTCATAATACTTCTTTTCGGCAACATAGGCTCAACGTTCAGCGGCGTGCCGGTGGCTGTGGTCAACTATGCAAACAACCCCCAATCGGCGCAGTTCATAGACTCGCTCGGTCTGCAAGGGCTGCTGCACGTGAAGGCCATCACTACGGAGACGCAGGCGTTTCAGCTGCTTAATTCGCAGCAGGTCAATTTTGTAATAGTCATATTGCCTGGTTTCCCTTCAACAAACAGCAGCACGCCAACAGTGCACGTTTACTACAGCAATCTTGAATTCACTGTGACACAGGCAGTTCTCCCTTCGATACAGCAGCGCGCATCCCAATTCACGTCAT
>JAJYIZ010000025.1 GCA_021789815.1 Microcaldota archaeon | reverse complement strand
CGAGAGAAGGCAACAGTCATGGTCGTATCTGACCACGGGGCACAGCCAGTGAAGGAGAAATTCCTGATTAACGGATGGCTGATAAACAACGGCAGCGCAAGGCTCAAACAGAGTATAGAGCAGAGCATGAAAGCTGCTAGCGCTTCCGGCAATCTGAAGTATAATGTAAGAGAGAAACTCATAATGAGCAACCTCAGGAAGAAGTTCTACTACAAACTTCCGAAGTCTGTAAGGCAGGCAGCAAAGAGTGCATTTGAAAAAGGGCTTTCTGGAACTTCCGGAGAGGACCTCACGCTCATACACGATTTTGATTACGACATGTCAAAGACAAAGGCCTTCGCAAGCCTGTCCAAGTGTCCGTTCACAATGATCTTCATAAACGACGACAGGTTCGACAATGGAATAGTTAAAAAGAGCGAGAAAAGCGCGCTGAAAAGGAAGATGATCTCAGACCTCAGGCAGATACGCGACAAGAATGGAAGGAAGATAGTCACAAGGGTTATGGACGCTGATGAATACTACGAGGGGACAAAGCTGTTCATTACCCCTGATATACTTGTTGAGATAGATAGGGGTTACATACTCGATCCAGGAAGCTTCATGAAAAGCGGAAGGCTGTTCGCAAAGCCAGAGATCGCAAAGCGTGGAGACCACATTCAGAACGGCATATTCGGGGTGGTGAGCTATGGGCAGAAGCTAGACTACAATGCGATAAAGCGCAAGCACCTCTATGTCTACAACATAGAGCCCACGGTGATGCACTACTTCGGATACCCTCCCGAGAATGACAAGAGATACAAACCGATATTCTAGTGTTGCTATGAAGGTACTGATAATGGACATAAGCGGCAAGGGCGGCATAAAGCAGGGTGGAGCGTCCCGAGTAGCCGCGAATATTTTTTATGAGCTTAAGAAGAGGGGAATAAGGACGTACTTCTTGGGTTACAAAAGCGACTTCATGCGCAATGACAAGGATGCGTTCTTCCTTGCGGGCGGCACTGCGCAGAAGAGCGCGCGCGAAATCCTCAACAAGGCAAAGCTCAACAAGCTCGTATCCGAAAGCAGGTTGGGCAGAATGGCATACTACACTACATATTCGCTCACTGGCGTTGCGCTCGAGAATGCGGAGAGCTGGCTCGCCCAGGTCAAGCCCGATGTTGTGCTTGCGAGTTCAATCCAGGATTTTGTTGTGCTGAGAAAACTAAAGCCGTATCTCGGCAGCGCAAAGATACTTTACGTGGAGCACGCTAACGCATCCGGAAAGTACTCCAGCGCTTTTGATTATAATATAATGGGATTGACCTTCGGCACAGGAAGATATGTCGGCCTCGAAGCTGCAAGAAAGAGGTTCTTCAGCTTCTTCGACGGTGTGATAGCACTAAACAAGGAGCAATCCAGAAACGTCAGGAGGTACAACAATAATGTTACAATCATACACAGCAGCATTCTGATGAGCGTCACATCAGCCAAAAGAGAGGAGGTCCAAGCGTTGAGGAGAAGGCTTGGAATAAAGAATGATGATAAAGTGGTGCTCTATTTCGGAAGGCTACTGGATGCACAGAAGAACGTTAGCGTCCTGATACTCGCTTTCAAGGCGATGAAGATGAAAGGAGCCAAGCTGCTGGTTGTTGGTGACGGAAGATCTAGGGAGCTCTACGAGCAGATGGCGCGTGGCGATGACCGAATAAGGGTCATAAGCGCTGGTTTTGATGACAGGGTTCTTGCATGCTACTACTCAATGGCAGACCTGTACGTATTGCCGTCGTTATGGGAATCGTTCAATGCTACGTTCATAGAGGCGGCGAACTTCGGTGCAGCCGTTCTACTATCGAGCAAAAGCATAAACGAAGACATAAGAGAAAGGTTCGGAAACGCGCTCTACACCTTCGACCCATCCAACGCAAATGAGCTGAAGAGCAAGATCGAGAGATTCTTTGAAGATAAAAAATTGCAAAAGAAATTAAACAGACTATCGGAGCAGATAGCAAGCGAATACAGCAAGAAGAGTCAGATGGACGGTTACGCAAAGGCACTGAAGGAGTTCTACACCAAAGGAAAGCTTCCCAAGGTCACTTCTGCTTGAAGACCTCAAGCAGCTCCTGATTCTTTCCCGTGAATTCCTTTCTCACAGGCTCCAGTATCTTTGCTAACGAAGAAGCGACAGCGGCCTTTAGATCTGCTGGGTGGAGTTTTCCAGTTCTGTAATCATCTGCAAGCTGCGTGTAGTTATCGTAGATAATATCACCACCGTGCTCTTTCTTCCTCTCTATCTTTAGCTTAGAGACTGTCGGCAGCAACACGTACCTGCACAACATCAGCACAGGATTGCCATCAACCACCTTCTGCTCGCACCATGCAGAATTTATTGTGCTGCGTATCTCTTCGGGGGTAGCGATAACCGATATGAATGAACCGGGCTTCGACTTGCTCATCTTCATCTCTGCTACCTTCTCCTCTTTGCTTTCACCCTCTTTGAACCTAAGTTGTGACGTCATCGCAGGCATCAGATGATGATGGATTGGGACAATAGGACCCAATTTAAGATCCTTGAATATCTCCTTTGCAAGCATGTGTACCCTGCGCTGATCCATGCCTGCATGTGGTATATCTGCCTTCAGCGCGTGTATGTCTGCTGCTTGCATTATCGGGTAGATGTATTGCGACACGTGGAGGGTATCTGTCTGGCTTCTGCCCTCTATTATGAGTGTTCTTGTGGCCCTTGCTATCGTGGTGCGCACGGCCATGTTCATTACTGTCTTCCAATATTCGTCGTTCTCATGATAAAGATCTGAGCCGAGCACAACCTTCGTGCCAGGGCAGAAAACGTTGAACATCTTTCTGTAGAATTCCGAAGCCTTCTTTATCTTCTCCCAGTCTGCGCCAAACTTTCTGTTCGCAACGGTGTGCCAATCCGCAAGAAGTATTTGCGTCTTCACGCCTATGCTATTGAGGTCGTTTATCTTCTTGCCGCCGAAAAGGAGGTGGCCTATGTGCGGCATTCCGCTTATCTCCAAGCCTATGTAATGGCCCGGATGGTCGTTCGTCTCTAAAAGGGAACGGAGCTCCTGCTCCGTTATAATCTCCTCTAGAGGCTCCGACTTGATTATTGCCAGTTTGCTCTCTATATCCATACGAGCACATTGATATTGCTCAATGCAACTAATAAAAGTGTTTCCTGTGGAGTGTTAGACAGGCGTCAAGCGGTTTAATAATATTTAAATATCTCTTCAGCGTAAATTCTATATCGTAGGGTAAAGGGGTGGGTATATGGCAGGGGTTTCCAAGAAGGAAAGGGCCAGTGATGGGGGAGGCGGCGCAGGCGGATTCTTTTTGAGGATGAGGCCTAGGTCGCAGTTCACAGTTGTACTGCTCTTCAACTTCCTTTTCATGATAGAGCTGATGATAAAGCTTGGAGTGCTCTGACCGATGGCAAGCAATTAATACTTGCGCATTGAAGGGTTTGCGTTCGGGTGCTAGGATGGAGATGGGTGGGGTCGACACAGAGCTTAAGACACGCGGAATGCTGGTGATGGGAAATTCTGCATACAAAGGACTTATGGCCATACTCGAGGCGATAGGCGCCAGCTCGAACCAGATAATAGTGCAGGGCCTCGCCGATATGCTGGACAGTGAGCAGATCAAGCGATATCTAGACAGGGGCATAATGCCTTACGTATACGCTGCGGGTTTCCTGAGCTTCTCAGGCAGGGAGATCAACAAAAAGAACGTATCCAAGTGTGTTGCAGCTCTAGGAGAAACCCCGGATGAGGGACTGATAGATATACTGCTCAAGACAAAGGTTAGGAGCCACCTTGTTTACATATACGCATTCTATTTCCTTCTTGCGAACGGAAAGCCAACAACAAAGGAGAGTATGACCCGCGTCATCGAATCGTTGGACATGAAGGTTGATGGAGTTG
>JAJYIZ010000024.1 GCA_021789815.1 Microcaldota archaeon | reverse complement strand
CGCTAATGGAGAAGAGGGAATTCGCAAAAAGAGCCGGGATAAAGAACCCCCACGAGAGGGACGCGTACGCAGCAGCTATGAAAGCATATCATACACACGCCAACAAGCTCAACCAGGCAGAGCATATCTCAAGAGAAAGAAGAATAGAAGATATCGACAGGATAAAGGCGAAGATAATAGAGAGATACTCGATAAGCGAGGCAATCTCAGGAAAGAAGGCGAACAGATAAGATAAAAGTATAAAAACTAGCAAGTAGAAGTATTCTCTCTTCAACACGACCACCCGGGGTAGAATGCAGAAATCGAAACCTAGAGCGATACACGCAGCTCTGCACTTCAAGGCGAATACAAAGGAGATACGCGCGAGGGCCAACATGCTCCCAATGAAGAGCATGCTCTATGCGATATCGCATGCCTTGTCTGACCCTGCAATCAAGGCCGAGACCGGCGCAGCGGCAAGAAGACGGATAGGTGTCCTGTCGAGACATCACACAAGTCTCAGTCGCATGGTATTGTATCTCGGCAATCTTAGTGAGATAAACCCGAGCCAGCAGTATGGTGCTATTGCCTCTGCAGCTCACTCCTATGTCAATCTCTTCTACTCGATGAATCACAGGCGTGTCCAGGACTACGTACAAAGGCACTCGGGAAGCAGCATCTCGAAGCGCGTAAAACCTGAGAACAACCTGCTGCTTCTTCCAGCTATATCTGCGACAAAGGGCACAAGAAGAAGCACAGTTCATACAACAATAACAAGGAACCTGTATGCGATGCCATTGAGGTTCCTTTATGACAAGACAAAGAGCGCGATGAGGCTGGAGCTTTTCCAGCAGGCTGTCGGTGTCAAGAGTGCAAAGGAGTCCGCGCTCGCAGGTTTCTCGGCTACCATGAAGAACATAGAGGCGCTCCTCAACGGAATAGGCAGCGGTGAGATAAACCCGCAGAGCGACGAGCGTGCAAAGGAGATGTTCGTCAATCACATTTCTGACATATCTGAAGCAGAGGAAATGGGGCTATCGGAGTACATAAGCGAGAAGCTTGCGACGAACAACGTAAGCTTTAAGATTGCTAGAAGGATCATAAGGAAATAATATATACCAAGCCTTGCCTATACAATAAGCTCCGATCGTCTAGCTCGGTCAAGGACACGGCCCTCTCAAGGCTGAAACTCGGGTTCAAATCCCGATCGGAGCACATACTTAACATTTTTAATTGCCTCTTTGATATAGGAAACATACAGCGGTGTGCATTTTGAACAAGATAGCAATGTTGCTTTTCATTGCGGCAATCCTGAGCGCCTTGTCTATAGCAGCTTATTATCTTCAAGAATCGCCCCACAATCTCTTCGCTTCGTCAAGTTTTCTCGGGATAGTTCTTTTTATATTTCTAAGCCTGTACTGGTTCACCATCATTAGGGAGGAGCGTATACATACAGCAATTGCCAGGAACCAGTTCCCCAGGTCAAAGATTCTTTTCGGGTCTCATATCTCTTTCATGGCCATCGGCGTACTGCTTGCAAGTTTCCTTGCTGCGCCAGGCAGCGTGGATCCTGTTCTGTTTGGGTCGACCTTTGCGCTCGAGTTCCTCCTTGCCGCTTTTATTGTAATATACTGGCTCACGATGGTCAGAGAATCGAGGTTTTATTCAAAACCAGGCGCAAACCCATCATCGCAATCTCTGGTTATGACCGTGGCCTTCTCCCTATTCATAGCGCAGGCGGTGCTCCCGGTCTTCTTCGGGCCGATAGGGAATGGTGAGTCCACCCTTGATAACGGATATCTAATAGGGGTCTTCATAATCCTTTACTGGATGTTCAAGTGCAGCATGAATACACCAGAACTCTCTATAGGCTCTTTCCTGAAACCCCGCCAGTCAAGAAATCCTGCTTATTGGAGGGTAACCCAAAAGCACTGAGGCTTACATCATCGTATTCTGCCAGAGCATTATCATGTTGCCTTCCGAATCATGGAAGAATGCACTCGCACCATACGGGCTCCACGTTATAGGGCCTTCTACTTTGTCCTTCGGGCTCATCGTCTCTGCCTTCTCAAACTTTATGCCTTTGGTTTTCAGGCCCTTTACCATAGATCGTATATTCTTTACCGTAAAGGTATTGTAAGCGAGCTTCATCTTTTCAGGTTTTGGAGGCTTTACAAACCAGAATTCTGATTTTCCTATATTGAGGGATGCCCAGTAGTCCTTCATCTCTCCATCTGCTCTCATGTTGAGAGATCCTCCAAGCTTCTTGGTATAGAAGCCAATCGCGCGGCTCATGTTCTTCACAGGTATCAGGGTCGCATGTCTAGTTCTAGCTAGCATTTACCCACCACAAATAGGCTTTGTAATAAAGGTATTTAAGACGTTCGCGTTTTTGTAATCCCAAATGTATATATATCTCGCAGAGCTCACTCTTGAGAGGTATACATGAACGGTACGGTCCGCGTTCCTGGCAGTGGCAGTTTTAACACTCCAAATGTAATCCAAGCCGTAAACGTGTCGCTTATTCCTGTGAACGAAGGCGTAGAACGTGTTCTAAGATCACAGACACCAAGCATCTCAGACCCGATAAGTCAGACCTCTGCCATAGGTGCAGAGGCGCTCGAAGCCTTTTTGAAAAAACTTGCAGGTGAGGTATCAAAATACTGGACAGCACCGCAATTGACAAACTGCGATGTTGCTCGCGCCCTTCAAGGGGAAATCTCGGAATTGATGCAATGGCGCGTTAAGGAGAAACGTTACGGTGTTTCTCACGCTAAGGATATCGCAGAAGAGGTGGTAGACTCATTCTTCTATCTTGCAAAGCTCGCAGAGATGCAAGGTGTTGGCATACGCGCAACCTGGACAGCGATGACCAACAGTACAAATAGAAGGAATACACTCCGCGAGGCCGGCGAGCAGGAGATAGAAGAGGTAACGCAGAAGATTGCATTCTCTGCAGCATTCATAGGACAGCTGCTTACCAAGAAAGGCCCAGTTGTAGCCAGAGTTGAGTACCTGTCACCATCAGAGACGGAGAACAACGATCCCGAAAAGGTTCAATACTGGACAATACCGGCAACAATATGCGTTGTTGCGTATCTCAACCTAAAATTGATAGAGCGTCTTGGCATAGATTTTGAAGCAGAATGGCAGAGAAAGATGGAGATCAATAGGCAGAAGGCCGAATCCCAAAGTTGAATATCATGCCAGCAACAACCGCCCACGCCCAATCTGGGATTTCTCACAGAAGGAATGGGAACCATAGGCTCGACATCCAGATAAGAATGGAAGGATTGTCGATAGGGCTGGAAGCGCTTACGATACTTGGTCCAGGGAACCGAGTGGACAAGGAATGTCTTGAGCACGGCAGCAGTGTCGCTGTCAAGATAAGCGGTAATCTTGTGGAATCGGTTTTTGACATGGCTCGTGTGGGGCATACTGCCAGCATGGAAACAAGAGCCGAAATGCCGCCTGTCATAATAGCGATGTTCCACGAGTGCCCGCAGGCCGCGATAAACATGATATTCAGAGAGGTTACCAACGACCTTTACAAAGATGATGTAAGACCTTCACCGCACAAATACCACAAACGACTGTTTAGGCATCTAATGTCTACGCTGCACCAGCTTGCTATGTCGCAAGGTCCTACACATGAGACGGCACGAAGCGAGCCGAAGACGGAGCAATATTCTCCTGAGCTATTAGTCAACCGTGAGCAATTCCAAAGAAGCCAAGCGTGGATGTTCGAACGCAGGCCGGTACCACCAAGACAAGATTAACGCATTAATACCTTTCCTGCGGAATAGTATTGTGAATCGATGGTAGAGAACGTTATAATCATAGGATCAGGACCAGCTGGGCTCAGCGCCGCAATATATACCTCTAGAGAGGGATTCAATCCGTTGCTCTTTGCAGGCGCCATATCTGGCGGGCAGCTTGTTTTGACAACAACTGTAGAGAACATGCC
>JAJYIZ010000014.1 GCA_021789815.1 Microcaldota archaeon | reverse complement strand
TGAAATAAGATTCCTGGAGACAAAGCCGGAAGTAATGGAGGAACTGCAGACATACTCTTTCACGGCAGTAAGCAAAATGAAGGGCAACATACTGCTTGACACGCACGTTTCGGTAAAGGCCGACAAAAGGTACATGCCGGGGCTTCCGTCAAAATACATAAAGATGCTGACCGGCCTGATCGGCTTTATCTATGTAGATGTGGATACTGACACAGTAATAAAGAGGAGGCAGGCGGACAAGAAACGGGTGCGCATGGAGCAGGATGCTTTGGAGATAGATGCCCAGAGGGTAATCAACCTATCAGAGCTTTCGTACCATTCTGCGTATCTCGCCGTGCCGCTTTATGTAATAGAGAATGCACAGGGCAAACTCGAGGAGTCGGAAATAGAGCTCAAGAAGGCCGTGACCGAACTCTTCAAGAGGTAATTTTATGATCTTTCTTCTAGCTGGGGTAATTCCTACATCATCGGCCGAGTTGCTCGTTGTTGCAGGCGTAATCTACACAGTAGCTGCCACCATAATCCAAAGAAAGCTCTCGAACCCAAAGAGGTCAAGGGAGCTGCAGGACCAGATAATGCTGCATTCCAAGGAGTTCAGGGAGATGATTAAGAGGAACGCGCCGAAGGAGGAGCTGGATGCCAAGCAGAAGGTGTTGATGCCGTTGCACAAGGAGAGCATGACTCTGAACATGAAGTCGTTGTTTGTGCTCATGCCCTCTTATCTTGTGGTGTACTATCTTGTTCTTCCATACCTATTCGGGAGCCTTGGCGTAGCTCTGCTGACGCTGCATTTGGGCAGCTATAACCTCAGCCTGCAGTACAGAAACATATTCTTCATAACAACTCTTGTTCTGGGTGTTGGCACGTCCGTGGGAATACTTCTGTATGATAAGAGGCGGGCTAAGATAGACGTAAAGCCCGAGCTCGCGGCTGAAGGGATAAAGGAGTAGTACCCAGATATAAACCTCTTTATACCTTTATGTTAGAAGATTATCACAGGTGCTCATTTTGCCAAAGCCGATGCACAGATCTAGAAGCTTCAGGCGCGCCAACCGCGTCACTAGTACCGGCAGGAATGTGGTTCACTTTAGAAGGGCGAAGCCATCGATACCGCACTGCGCACTCTGCGGCGCTGAACTCAACGGAATAAGCATGGACGGAGGCCGGACAAGGAGAACAAATAGCAGGATATTTGGTGGTGTGCTCTGCTCTGGGTGCTCTGCAGAGATAATAAAGCTGGGCAGCAGGGTCGAGCACGGCTTCATGAAGCTTAACGACATAGGGATAAAGCAGCGTGCATATGTACTGCAGCTTGTCGCCCACTAGAAAGGGAGTCGGTCTCATGGAAACGATAATCGTATGCGGCATGCCAGCCGCAGGAAAGACCGATGCTGCGAGGATCCTGGCCCATATGCTTGGAGTAAAAGAGATCAACGGAGGGGACATACTGAAAGAGATGGCGCAGGAGCAGGGATACAAGGTTGGCGGGGATGACTGGTGGGATACGCCTGAAGGAATGAGGTTTACGAACGAGAGGAAGAAGGATCCGGAGTTTGACGAAGAAGCCGATAGAAGGATGATAGCGAAGATCAACAAAGGCGATATTGTGGTTACGAGTTATACGATGCCTTGGCTGTCCAAGGTCGGCTTCAAGGTCTGGCTCGATGCAAACCACGATGTACGAGCGCATAGGATGGCGCACCGCGACAGCACAAGCGTCGAGCATTCGAAGAAGGTTCTCTCTGAAAGGGAAGAAAAGAACCGCAAGATCTACATGGACCTCTACGGGATTGATCTAGGTAGGGATAAAAAGCCTTTCGATGCAATAATAGACACAGATAAGCTTACTGCGGAGCAGGTAGCAGAAGAGATAATGAAAATCTACAAGAAGAGGAAGAGCTGATATCATGTTGTTGGAGGTAGGTCGTGTCTGCGTCAAGAAATACGGCAGAGATGCGGGTAGCAGGGCTGTCATAACCGCGGTCCTGCCAGACGGCTTTGTCAACATCATTTCTGCTTCGAGGAGCAAGAAGGAGCGCAGGTGCAATCCAAAGCATTTGGAGTTCCTAAAGGAAGTAATCGATCCGAAGAACAAGGAGCAAGTGAATAAGACTTTGGGCATCATGGAGCGCATGAAGTAGCTACTTCTCTGAAAGAAGCTCCATAGCCGCACGTATCGCCTTGTCTTTGTTTGGCTGACCCGAAAGAAGGTTGAACAGCTCTGTGTAATTGATGGATTTGTCAGAGTTTGCTTCCTTAAGTTTTGCAGACAGTGTTATGAGGCCGAGCTCCTTCACAGACATATCATCGATTTTGCCGTCTCTCACTCCCTCTATCAGCAGCTCAGTACCTGGGCTTGTGAGCTGCGTGGTGTCTATTGTAAGGAAGGCCTTACCCGAGTACTTGGACATAAGCGAATGTATCTGAAGGTCTGCCTTGTCAAAGCCCCTTGCCATGCTCCCGTTTATCTTTATCCTCACTATGGGCTTGTCTTTCTGCACAGAGATTGCTTTGGATATCTCTCTGTCACAGAGCTCCGCGAGCTCTGAGGGCTTGCCGTCCTTTATCTCTATGGCGCGCATTACGTACGGCCTTGAGTTTATGGAGATGAACCTGTGTGAATTGTCAGATGTGTCGAAGATTATGAAGCCCTTTGTGCTCTGCTCTTCACCCTTGAGCTGGGTCAGCACTGTGCTCCCTGGTATGAGCAGCTTCTTGTTATGGACCTTTGCCTCCTGCGGGCTGTGCATGTGGCCGCAGACGTAAAGGTCGAAGCCCTTTGGAAGATCAGAGTACCTTATGAAGTTCTCGCTGTACGGAAGCATCTCGTACAACGATTGGTGGAACATGAATATGCTGAATGTACCTGCTAAAGGCTTTGGCGACAGCTCTGACAGGCGCTCCTTCACCATCTCCTCAGAAAGGCCGCCGAGCCCGAATACAGATACCTTCTCTTCGCCTTTCTGTATCGTTGTGGTTGATTCGCTTGTATCTGCAAGCAGGCCAGCCAGAGAGAGGAGCTTGACAGCGTTCTCCTTGCCCTCGGCTATCCTTTCGTGCGTCCCAGGTATGGCTATTATAGGAACCTTTGTGTGCAGCTCTTTTGTGCTCTCGGAAATGCTTGCGCCCCATTTCCTCTTTGACAGCTCCCTGAAGATGTTGATCGCTTGCGATATCACTTCTGGTCTAGGATATCTTTTGTCGAATATATCTCCTGGTATAAGTATTGCATCTGCTTGCTTGGAGGCCTGCTCCAGGGCATCTTTTGCCTGGGCGAATGCGTCTTCTTCGAACCTCTCATAACCAAGATGTAGGTCAGATACTATAGCGATCTTCATAGGATCAGCACATTACTTTGCCGCACGTTCTCCTTTGACAAGGTTCTCTATCTCGGCTCTGAGCGTCTTCTCCTTCTTTACTGCATCTTCGTACTGCTTGTTGATTATTGAGAGGCGCATGTCAACAGAATCCTGGCGCTCCTTTACGTTCTTCGAGGCTTCCTCCTTTGTGGTCTCTACCATTACCCCTCCTATTGTGGAGTAGACCTTCCCCTTTGCCTTCTCTATCTCGTCCATTGCGCCCTTAAGCTCTTCCTTCTGCTCTGTGAACTGCGCTTTCTGGATCGCAAGGGATTGCAGCTGCTCCTGGAGTCCTTGATAATCTGCTGTGAGTTTCTCCAACTGCTCTTTGCTCATGTGAATACCAATAATATTACCAATTTTCTGCTTTTAAGCCTACCTGTCTATTTCTGCGAATATGACGTCAAGGCTCCCTACTATGGAAAACAGATCTGCGAACCTCATGTTTTCCGATATCTTCGGTAGCACAGAGAGGTTGATGAACGCAGGGGATCTGAGCGATATTCTGTAGGGCCTCTGCTTGTCTGGCACCATGTAGATTATCCCCTCGCCCCTAGGCAGCTCCTCCTGCATTACTACAGTATCTGGTTTTGCTGCTGGGCCTATAAGCCTAATCGGCATGCCTGCAGTATCTCCCTGTGGCATCATCTCTAGAGCCTGTCTTATTATGCTGATGCTCTCGAGCATCTCCTCGTATCTTACCCTGTATCTATCGTAAGCGTCGCCGTTCGTCTTCACGGGTATCCTGAACTTCAGTTTGTCGTATATGTAGTAGGGATGTGATATCCTGACGTCTTCATCTACTCCGGATGCCCTAAGCACAGGTCCCGACACCCCATACGAAATCGCATCGTTCCTGCTCAGTATCCCTATGTTCTTTGTGCGTTCCATGAAGACGCTGTCTGCATCGAGCACATCCGGATACTCGCTTATTCTTTCCTGCAGGTAGTCTGCCAACGCTCTGCATCTATCAACGAAGTCATCAGGAGGGTTCTTGTTGAAGCCGCCCAATCTGAGGTTGACGTAGAACATCCTGCTTCCTGATACATCTTCAAGAAGTTTGAGGATCTTTGCCCTGTCGCGGAAACACCACATGAAGAGCGTGAACAGTTGCCCTATGTCGTTTACCATGGTGCCAAGCCACAATAGGTGGCTTGCGATTCTTTGGAATTCCAGTAGTATTACGCGTTCGTATTGGGCCGCCTCCTTTACAGGTATGCCAAGCGCCTTCTCCACGGAGTTGACATAAAGGTCGTCCCACGATAACGGCGCAATGTAATCTAGCTTTTCGGTATATGACGGATTCTGCATGTACATTCTTGTCTCCATCAGTTTCTCTACTCCTCTATGCAGGAATCCGATATGGGGCTCTACGCTTTTTATCGTGTCCCCATCGACGTCTACTACCAGCCTGAGCACTCCGTGCGTACCAGGGTGTATAGGTCCTACGTTTATCCTCATTATGGCCATTATTCCATCTTTTTGTACGGCTTACCCCATGTGAAGCTCTTCCTAAGCGGAAAATCGACTCCGTTCCACAGCTCTAGAAGGAGCTTCTTTGTTTCGCGTCCTTGAATATTTATCCCAAACATCTCAAAAAGTTCGCGCTCGTACCAATCCGCAGAGGGATAGATTTTCATGAGCGTGGGCACCTCTGCCGTTTCTGGATCCAGCTTCACTCTCACTATTTCGTCTTTTCTCTCTTTTGTGTTGTACAGAAGGTACACTACCTCTAAGTGATCGGTATAGTCGACCGCCGTTATCTTCTTTAGGTAGTCAAATCCCTTTCCCTTCAATTCTGCGCAGGTTTTCGCTAAGTCCCCTGCTTGTGTATCTATCAACCTTACCACGTATCTTCTCCTGAAGCTTCATGAGCGCGCCGAAGAGGTTCTCCGGCCTTGGTGGGCAGCCAGCCACGTATATGTCGACAGGTATGACCTGGTCTATCCCTTGGATTATATTGTAGCTCTCCCACCATGGACCTCCGGAGGTTGCGCATTCACCATAAGCAATTACGTAACTTGGCTTTGACATCTGCTCGTAGAGTCTTTTGACTCTTGGAACAACGGATTTCGTGACCCAACCGGCAACTATCATCACGTCGCATTGCCTGGGCGTGCCCCTGAACATCAGATAACCTTTGCGCTCAGCGTCAATCCTTGCCGCGCCGAAGTCCATCAGCTCCATTGCACAGCATGCGAGGCCGAACTGGAGCGGCCAAAGGGAATTTGACCTGCCCCACTTGACTACGTCTTTGAGAGTGAGCTTTGTAAGTTCCGAAAGTTTCCCAAACATCGCTGGCGCGTATTCCTTCTTGTACGGCTTTAGAGACTCGCTCGTAAGCATGCTCATCTCCTGTTCTGCGTTGATGAACTGCTCCTTCGTGTATGGAGCTTCCAAATCGATCCCTTCACTTTCCTGCATCTCTACCACGTATCATGAAGTAACCTAGAAACACAAATGCCAATGACATTACTGACATTCCAATGATAAGAAGACTGCTTGAGTACGGGACCTGCCGGGAAACGAAAGACCATATGAGGAGCATCATCATGACTACCTCAAACGGGAGAAACATCATGAAGAAAGGCAGGTACTCGTTGATTACGTCTCGGTTCTTTCCGATTGTTGCTTCGCCGCTCTCGTAAGGTGCCTGCTTTACGGGGTTGCCTTGCACGTTGTGCCTCAGCATCTTTGCTAGAAGTAGCATCGAGAATGGCACGAAGAGCGCTATGAGCGCGAATACCAGAATGGCTATGTAATTATAGAGCACCCAGACCAGCCACACATTTTATTATATATTGGTTGGCGTATTTTTATTTGTTGGTGTGAGAACCGCGTGATTCGGTGCCCTTTGTCGTTTACTCTGACATAAATGTTACATCCAAAAATATTGGGGATGCGATACTTTCCTTGAAGGACTTTGAGGAGCTTGAGCGGATACATGGCAGTAAGCATTTCCGCAATGACAAGATAGATGTCCTTGGAATAAGCACAAACATACTGAATTCTGATTTCCTTGACCACATAATAAAGACAGACCTAATAATTTTCGTCTGCAGCCACACCAGCTCAAAGGGGATCGCTTCTCTTACTGCACACCCTGAAGGCAACTGGTCCTCAGAAGCAAAACTCGGCGGTAAGCCCAGAGAGCTTAGCTTTGCGGCACCCGAACATATGTTCGGCATGCTACAGTCGCTGAAACGTAATAACAGCACAAAGTTTCCGGTGATATACGAAGCTACGCATCACGGGCCGTTGCTTAAGACTCCTTCCTTCTTTGTTGAGGTTGGCGGAAACAAAGAGGCTCTTGAAAGTGCAGAGTATGCAAACCTGGTCGCCAGGTCTGTGATCGATCTTATAGAGGGAAATGCCGGCGATAGTGTTGGAGAGCCTGTGCTCGGTATAGGGGGCATGCACTATGCAGAGAAGTTCACAAGGACAGCGTTCGAGAAGGGATATGCTTTCTCGCACATAATGCCGAAGTACTATGTCAACGAGATAAACATGCTCGAACAGGCTGCCGAAAGGTCGGCGAGCGCTATCGAAAAGGCTGTAATCGAATGGAAGAGCATAAAAGCTGATGACAGGAAAATTATAATCAGAGAACTCGAGAAGATAGGTTTAGATTATGAGAGGGTCTAGGGTCGCCTTCATAGCTGTGGCACTGCTTGTGCTGATTGCGATTGAACTGCAGAGCGTTTCCGCGCAGTACTGGTTTCAGACCGGCGCGAGCGCAGGGCCAGGAGCAGCATACAACAATGGTGCTGGCGTTTATATCCAGACTGTAAAACCGCAGAGCCTTGACTGGGGCGCGTATGGCTTCTGGGTCGGCGAGGATTTGCAGAATGGCGCGTTCGTTCAGGTAGGTTATGAGATAACAAATGCTTCTGGCGATTATCCTAGGCTGTGCGGGACTAGCGGGTGCAACGGCTCGGTATATCTACAAAAAGGCATTCCAACCTGGTTCTGGGAATACTTCCCGCAGGGATACAACGGCACAAGCTTCTACGGAGGCATAGGCCAGAACGATTCGGCTGGCGCAAACGGAACTTACAACAAATACTGGTTCGCATCTTCTGGAAACACCTGGAACTTCTACTTCAACAACGATACAATAGGAAGTGTGAACCTCGGCACTTCTGGTTCTGGGTGGCATACTCCAGTGGCGTACGCGGAGCTTGCGAACGCAAGGGACAACAGCAACTTATTGAACACGGTTCTATTCAAGAATTTCTCTTATTACATAAACGGGGTGCTCAACCTCGTGCAGCAGGGCCTTGCATTCAGAGGATACGGTGCTGGAAGCGCAACCCAACTGCACAATCCCTTCGGGGTAGGCGAGATTAACGGATATGCGGATTATTTTGCGGTTGGTTCCGATCAACCGTTTACAACAAACGGGACCTCTTTGTGGAGCGGCTCTTACAGACTGAACGTTGCATCTCCATACGGAAACACAACCGGTTCCGGGCAGTATGCGACCTTTTCGCTGGCCAGTTTTGGAGTGCAGCCCTATGTTTACCTGACACCGACAAAGAGGGAAGCCTTTATTGGATGGGTCGGGAAGGGCCTGGGTTCTTATACCGGAATTGCAAACCCGACTGTCGTTAGGGTTAGCAACAACATAACCGAAACTGCCGGCTGGATTCTACAAGACTATGTCAATGTCTCTTCGGAATTCTCTAGCGCTAGCGGAAGCGGGTGGTATACCGAAAACTCTATGGCGTCGATTTCATTGCAATCAAGTGTAGTGAATACTTCTACGGGAACACGTGAGGTGTTTGAAGGCTGGAACAGCGGCCAATCTGGTCCGAAAACCTCTGTGATTGTGCATGCGCCAACCCAAATAACAGCATCGTGGCAGAAGGAGTACTTCGTTGGCCTGACAACACCTTACGGAACGGCTAATGGGACTGGCTGGTACCCAGATGGCAGCACCGCTTACATATCGCTGAGCAATGACTACTTTAACGTAACACCATCTACAAGAATTGCTTTCTATTCCTGGAGCGACCTCTACAACAAGAGCAGCGTAAACCTGACGGTCAGTTCGCCCGTACTCCTGAATGCAATATTCAAGAGGCAGCACCTTGTCCAGTTCGTTGCGAAGGACGCAAACCTAAACACAGTAACACCGCAATATTTCATAGTCAATGGACAACAGGTTCCGAGCAGCTCGATGCTCTTCGACAATGTGCCTTACAAGGTAACAGGGATATACTACAAGGGCGTAGTGGTGCCGACAAACAGAAGCGTCAATGTATCTTCAAACGTCCAGGTGCCTATGGCCTTCCCGATCTACAACTTAGTTATAACTGCGCACAGCCTGCTTGGCAGGCCGCTAAACGCAACGATCTATCTGGCATTTAAGAATGGGACGACGCTTTCGGAGCATCTCGGCCCAAGCGGCACAGTATTCTTCCAAGATGTTCCGTTCGGGTACGTGAATGGGTATGCAGTAGATGGAATAATGAGAGAGAGCCTGAGCGCGCAGAATGGCAGCAACGTATCCCTTGTCATGATAACTCCGCTGGTAGCCCTGCCTCTTACGCTAGTGATAATCGTTATGCTGTTGTATGAGATCCTGCACAGAAGGGTCTTCGAAAAGTCTTACGGCAAAGGTAATAAAGGAACTTTGAGAAAGAGATAGTCCCGGTGTTCCAATGTCTGGGATATATGACGTCTTCTTAGAGAGATATGGAAGCTTCACAGCAATCCAGAAGGTAGCCGTGCCCCTCATAGAGCAGGGCAGTAACTGCATTGTTGTCGCGCCCACCGGATCTGGAAAGACGGAGGCCGTTGTATTACCGGTAATTGAGCTTCTTAAGAGAAATGGCGACGTTCTTTCTGGTATAAAGGTAATCTACATCACGCCGCTCAGGGCGCTTAACAGAGATATGATAAAGAGACTTACCTGGCTTTGTGAAAAGGCCAAGATCACAATATCGGTCAGGCATGGAGACACGCTCCAGAGCGAACGCAGGAAGCAGGCGAAGGTAGCTCCCATATTCCTGATCACAACGCCAGAGACGCTGCAGAGCATACTCCCTACAAAATCCTTTTCACAGCACCTGAAGAACGTCGAATTTGTGATAGTGGATGAGGTCCATGAACTATATCCTAACAAGAGAGGCGCACAGCTCTCGCTGGCGCTAGAGCGGCTCGAAGAGATTGCGCCTGGCTTCAAGCGCATAGGAATAAGTGCAACAGTAGCAGATCCAGATGTTGCAGGTTCTTTTGTCTGCGGCAACAGGCCATTCAAGACAGCGATGGTTAAGCCTGACAAGAAGACCGAGTTGCAGATAGAGCTGCCAAAGGGCTACAGGAACGAGATAAAGGAGCTCGGCAGCAAGTTTGACCTTGACGATAAGGCGCTTGCCAGACTCGATGCGATATCCAGAGGCATAGCAAAATCAAATTCAACGCTCATATTTGCGAACACTCGGCAGGTGGTAGAGGCTGTGGGCAGCAGGCTCCTTTTCCTTAACAGGACGCACAACTTTGGCGGCATAGGTGTGCACCACGGCTCCCTTGACAGGAAGGAAAGGATAGACATGGAGGACATGTTCAAGGGCGGGGAGCTGAAGAGCATAATAGCGACCAGCTCTCTGGAGCTCGGCATAGACATAGGCAAAGTTGACCTGGTCATACAGTATGGGTCGCCTAGGCAGGCGCTTAGACTCATACAGAGGATAGGCAGGAGCGGGCATTCGGAATCTGGCACATCTAAAGGATTGGTGGTCGCCACAAGCAATGTAGATGCATTAGAAGCGGCTGCGATATACAAGAACGCAAAGTCCGGCGTAATGGAAGGCGTGCAGACCTGCACCAATGCTCTCGATGTACTGTGCGACCAGTTATGCGGAATCGTTCTTGATAAAGGGGAGATTAGCTTTGACGCTGTCTTCTCGATTGTGAAAAGGGCGCAGCCGTACAACACGCTGCAGAGACCTGAGCTTGAGTCTTTGCTCACATTCATGAACAGGCAGCGCCTTCTGGCCTTCGATGGTGACAGGCTGCTAGCAACATCGAAAACAAGGATGTACTACTACGATCATCTAAGCGTCATACCGGACACAAAGAAGTTCATAGTAAAGGGCTTCGCAGACAATAGAATAATATCATCGCTAGATGAGAGATTCGTTGCGGCCAACATAGAGGAGGGCTCTGTATTCATAGTGAAGGGACTTCCTTGGAAGGTTGTGAGCATAGACGAAGATAGGATATCTGTAGAACCGAGCGAGCACCTTGATGCTGCGATACCGGACTGGGCTGGTGAAGACATACCAGTCAGCAAGAACGTAGCCAGAGAGATGATGAACCTTATAGGCGATACCAAGGAGCTCGAGAAGCTGGACTGCATGAATAAAGAGACATTCTTGCAGGCTTCAGAATTTGCCGAATCGCAGCGCAGGCTTGGCACGCAGAACAGCAGCTCTTTGGTTGTAGAGCACATAGAAGATTATCTTGTGCTGCATACCTGCCTGGGAACGATGGCAAACGAGGCTCTTTCAAGACTGCTCACATACCTGATAGCTACCCTTTATGGAAGGAGCATGAACGTAAGGTCATCACCATACTTCATAATGTTCGATGCCCCTCAGAACATCAGGATCAATGATTTTTTGAATAAGGTGAGCGTGAGGACTCTCGAGCCTAGCCTTGAGGAAGCAATAAAGGACACAGAGCTGTTCAGATATAAGTTCATAAACGTGGCAAAGCTCTTCGGCGTTATTGATCGTGGCTCTGCCGTATCAAAATCTTTGGCCAAAAAAATAATACGCGTGCTGAAAGACACACCCGTTTACAAAGAGGCGCTCCGGGATGTGCTGTCCGGTTTTGATATGGGAACATTGAAGGATTTCTTAACCGCGATACAATCCGGTAAAATAAAGATTGTGGACTCTTATGAAGGGAAAATATCGCCGGTAGCCGATGAGATACTGAATGCAGCGTATTACACAAGGGAACTGATGGCACCGCTGGCGCCGAGCAAAGCATTACTTGAATCATTCTCCGATTTTCTGCTAAAGAAGGATATGGGGATTCTTTGCACCTATTGCGGCTTCCATTTCACAAGAAAACTGTCAGAAATAAAGGATACCGAAGCCCTCACGTGCCCCTCTTGTGGTAGCGTAATGCTCTGCAGGTACTCTGAACCACACGCAGATGTGGTAAAGAAGCACAAGGAAGGCAAGAGGCTGACCAAAGAAGAGAGAAGAGTGTTCGATGAATTAATGAAAGAGGCCGGCCTATTCAGCTCGTATGGAGGTAAAGCAGCGCTTGCACTTGCTACGTATGGTGTGGGACCATCAAGCGCCGCGCGTGCTCTGCTTATGCACAGGAAGGATGAGTCACTTTTCTACATGGATCTGATAGAGGCGCAGAAACAGTTCATACGTACAAAGAAGTACTGGTCCGTATGATTATCTGGCTTTCTCGACACGTATTCCGTGCTCGCCTGGAACTATCTTGTACCTCGCATTCTCAAAGTGCATGGCCAGCTCCCTTCCGTTGTAGAACTTGTGGAGGAAAACAGCTATGGAAGAGGCACACGAGTGCGGCTGCGTAGTTATGCTGAGGTCAAAATCTGCTGACCTGTATAGAGGCTTGACCGATTCTTTCATGCTTACTATCACAAGTATGTTCTTGTATGTTCTTATACGGTACTCCATCTTTTCCATAGGTATGCCATACCTTGTGAGGTACACCTTCAGGTAATTTTTCTTCTCGTCGATGAACTTCTTCCAATTTTTTGTGAACGAGACTGCGAACTTGCCTCCCCAGTTCCTGTTTATGGAGTTAAATGACCTGATAATCTTCTTTGCGTTCCGTCTATCTTCTGGGCAGAATGTAATGCCAGACGCTCCGAACGCCCTTGCTACAAGACTAAGGTCTAGTGTAGAATCGTAGTTGGATTTCCCAACTACAAGTACCCATATCATTTACCCACTTCGAACTCCAGAAACCCCATTTTACGGCTCGTTTTATCTTAATATATCTATTGTAGAGACGTATTTATCTACGTCAAAGTGTCTGTGCGTCGACAACGGCTGCGCCCCTATCTACACGCATGAGCCTGACCCCGGATGCGCTCCTTCCTGTTACCCTAATAGTAGAGACCGGGAACTGTATGGAAAGGCCCCTGGAGTTGATCAGAAGTATCTCTGCAGATTCGGCGACCTTGAGCGACTTGACTACGTGGCCAGTCTTCTCCTTCACCTTGAGGTTTATGACGCCCTTTCCGCCGCGTCTCTGCAATCTGTATTCGTCTATCTTCGTTGCCTTCCCGAACCCGTTCTCTGTCACTGTGACTATCAGATCTGTGCCCTTTGCCTGCAGTAGATTTACCACTTCATCACCTGGGCCGAGCCTTATTCCGCGTACACCGTGCGCGTTCCTCCCCATAGGTCTTATATCATTCTCGTTGAACCTCAGCGCCTTGCCCTTCTTCGTTGCTATGAATATGTTGGATGCTCCATCAGAGATGCATGCATCAGCAAGCGCGTCTCCCTGATTCAGCGGAACTGCTATTATGCCAGTAGTCCTTGGCTTGGAAAAGCTCTCTGCTTTGACCCTCTTTATTGTGCCTTTCTTGGTTATGAAAGTAAGGAAGCTGTTCGTGAATACTCTAGTGTTCACCATCTTCTCTACAGTCTCTCCTTCCGAGAGCTTTACAAGATTGACGGCTGCTTTGCCCAGGCTATATCTGTTTGCCTCGGGTACCTGGTACGCCTTGAGCCAGTATGCCCGGCCCTTGTTTGTAAGAACGAGCAGGTAGTCCTTTGTCCTGCAGGATGCGATCTGCTTTACGAAGTCCCCTTCTCTCAGCTCTATAGCGATTACGCCCTTGCCACCCCTGCCTTGAGACTTGTAGGTGCTGGTGGGCATCCTCTTCATGTAGCTGTTCTTCGTCAGTATTACGGTTATATCCTCGTCTGTGATCAGGGCTTCGTTCTCTATCTCTATATCTTCGAGCTTCGTGCTCGTGTCTATTGCTGTGCGCCTCTCCCTTCCGTACTTGTCCTTTATCTCTTTTATCTCCTCTTTGATTATCTTGAATATCCTGCTCTCGTTCTCAAGTATGTCTTTGAAGTCCCTTATGCTTGCCGTTAGGTCCTTCTTCTCCCCTTCGAGAGAGCTGCTTTCAAGGCTCGTCAGCTTGCTCAGTTTCATATCAAGAATTGCGTTGGCCTGCTTCTCTGTTATGCTGTAGCCCTTGATCAGGTTTGCCCTGGCCTCCTTTGTATCTGAGCTCTTCCTTATCGTAGCCACTACCCTGTCTATGTCCGCTATAGCTACAAGAAGTCCATCAACTATGTGGAGGCGTTCTGACGCTACCTCTAGATCATATTTTGTGCGGTTCCTTATGACCTCTACTCTGTGATCGACAAAGACCTTTATGAACTGTTTAAGATTCAGTGTGAGAAGATTGTTCTTAATCACAGCAATGTTCATCACAGGCAGGGTTACCTGCAGCTGGCTATGCTTGTAGAGTGTGTTGAGCACCGCGTCTACGCTTGCATCCTTTCTGAGCTCTATTACAATTCGTATTCCTTCCTTGCCGCTCTCGTCCCTAAGGTCGCTTATTCCCTGGATCTTTTTCTCCTTGACAAGCTCCGCTATCTTCTGCACAAGGGCCGCTTTGTTGACCGTGTAGGGAATCTCTTTTATTATCAACGAGTTCCTGTTCTTCTGCTCTTCTGTGAGCGTTTTGCCCCTTATCGTGCAGGACCCCCTTCCGTTTATGTACGATGAGACAAGCGCGTTGTTGTAAAAGACCACACCCCCCGTTGGGAAATCCGGCCCCTTTATGTACTGGAGGAGCTCCTGCGGTGTGATCTCCGGTTTGTCTACGTATGCTATAACTGCATCGCAGACTTCCCGCAGGTTATGGGGTAGAATGTTTGTTGCTACGCCCACAGCTATTCCTGCTGCGCCGTTAAGCATGAGGTTTGGCACCTTAGCAGGAAGGACTACCGGTTCTTCCTCTGTGTTATCGAAGTTTGGTATGAGAGGGACTGCCTTCTTTTCTATATCGGAGAGCATCTCCTCAGCAAGCTTGTTCAGTCTGACCTCTGTGTAACGCTGTGCGGCCGGTGGGTCTCCATCTATCGATCCCATGTTTCCCTGCCCCTCTACCAACGTATGATTCATTGAGAAGTTCTGGGCCATCCTGACAAGCGTTGCATACGCCGCAAGATCCCCATGTGGATGGTACTTTCCGATAACGTCTCCAACAATTCTTGCGCTCTTCTTCGTTGGTTGATCGTGAACGTTGTTCAGCCTGTACATTGCAAAGAGTATCCTTCTCTGCGCTGGTTTCAGGCCGTCGCGCGCGTCTGGCAGTGCCCTACCTATTATTACGCTCATCGCGTAATCGAGATAGCTGGCCTGCATCTCCTTCTCGATCGGGGCGTCTATGTGCTCGTTTTCGGTCATAAATCACACGTCTAGGAACTTTACCTCGTTGGCGTGCTCCTCGAGGAAGTGCCGTCTCTGCTCAACGTCAAGACCCATAAGAATCGTGAACATTGTGTTTGCAAGCTCTGCATCACCTATAGTTATCCTCTTTAGGACCCTGTTCTTGGGGTCCATTGTGGTCTCCCACAACTGCTCGGGATTCATTTCGCCAAGGCCCTTGTATCTCTGGACTGTGCCCTTACCATCGAATCCCTTGAGTATCTCTGCGAGTTGCTGATCAGAATAAGCATACTTGACATCCTTTCCCTTCGACGCCTTGTATAGTGGGGGCTGCCCTATGAAGATGTAGCCGCGCTCTATAAGTGGTTTCATGTACCTGTAAAGGAACGTGAGTAGCAGCGTTCTAATGTGGCTTCCATCTACGTCTGCATCTGTGAGCAGGATTATTTTCCTGTACCTTGCGCCGTCGGCGTTGAACGACTCCTTTATTCCGGTGCCAAATGCCGTAACCATAGTATGGAGCTCTGCGTTGGCGAAGATCTTCTCTTCGCTTGCTTTCTCTACGTTAAGCACCTTGCCCCTGAGCGGCAGTATGGCCTGGTAGAATCTGTCGCGCGCTTCCTTGCTGGAACCGGCTGCGCTTTCACCCTCTACTATGAATATCTCGCACTTTGATGGATCTGTTTCTGTGCAATCCGCAAGCTTGCCAGGCAGTATCGCACCCTCGAAGAGGCCTTTCTTGCGCGCAAGCTCCCTGGCCCTGCGTGCGGATTCTCTGGCATCTGCAGCAGCATAGACCTTTTCCATTATCTTTGAGGCTTCTGAGGGGTTCTCCTCCAAGTATCTCGAAAACTCTGAATAGAATGTGTTTTCCACTGTTGACTTAATGCTGTTGTTGCCCAGCTTCTCCTTTGTCTGTCCTTCAAACTCCGGGTTCTGCATAAGCAAAGATATTATGACAATGAGGCCTTCGCGTGTGTCGTCACCTTCGATCGATATTCCGTTCTTCTTTTTGCCGTTCTTCTGGCTGTACGTGGTAATCGCGCGCGTTAACGCACCCCTGAAACCTGTGACGTGCGTTCCTCCTTGCGGTGTTTTTATCTTGTTGACAAAGGAGAGCACGTCTTCGGTATATGAGTTAACGTACTGCATCACGATCTCGAGCTTTAGCGAGCCTATCTCTTTGCCTACGTATATCGGTTTTGTTATCTCTTGGCGTGTGCCCTTTATGTGGGCTATGAAGTCTGTGAGGCCGTTCTTTGAGTAGTACTCGGTCTCCTTTGGTGGCTTCTCCCTTTCATCTATGAGCTTTATCCGCAAGCCAGGATTCAGATATGATAGGTCCTTGATGCGCTCCGTCAATTCTATTGTATCAAAACTCTTGGCAGAGAATATTTCCTTGTCTGGCTTGAACTTTATTGCAGTGCCGCTCAATTCTCCTGATGGGCCGGTCTGCTCCAGCGGAGTAAGAACAGTCCCCCTGCTGAATCTCTGCCTGTATGTGTTGCCGTTCTTCCTGACCGTTACCTCTGTGTATTCAGAAAGAGAGTTAACGACAGTGAGACCAACTCCGTGAAGGCCTCCGGACACTTTGTAGACATTGTTGTCGAACTTCGCGCCCGAGTGTAGAGATGTCAATATAACTTCTAGCGCGGGTTTACCCACCTTTGGTATTACGTCGATGGGTATTCCTCGGCCGTCATCGCTGACCTCTGCTACATCAACATCATCCTCCCTAGTAAGAGTTACGATTATGTTCTTTGCATAGCCCGCTATAGCTTCGTCAACTGCATTGTCAAGGACCTCATAGAGCAGGTGTATAAAGCCGGGGCTGGCCGTAGATCCGATGTACATTGCCGGCCTTTTCCTGACACCCTGCGTGCCAGAAAGTACAACTATGTCTTTTGCAGAATATTCATTATCCACCATGAAAATACCCAGGTCATTTTCCGACGACAAATCGCCCTAACTTTAATCTCTTTTATCATTGGTTTTTCATATTTAAAACCCTTTTGGTGAGCCATTTTGCGACGTATGATTATTGTCCTCGAAGACTCAAGAAAAGGTTAAATATTCTAAAAGCGCATTAACGATTATGATAAAGGATGCTATCTTGTGGCGATCGCTGCCTGAGAAAAAGGTTGAGTGCGTTGCATGCGAAAGACGCTGCAGGATACCCAACAATTCGCACGGGTTCTGCTACGTGAGGCAGAACATAGAAGGCAAACTCAAGCTGATAGACTATGGCGTAATAGCGGCGATGCAGATAGACCCCATAGAGAAGAAACCTTTCAACCACTTCATGCCGGGCAGCTATGTTTTTGGGGTAGGCACATCATCGTGCAACTGGGGCTGCCTCTTCTGCCAGAACCACAATATATCAAAAGGCAGGGAGATTACTGGAGTAGAGATTGCTCCCGAAAGGGTCGTGGAGCTAGCTATAGAGAACAATACCGAATGCGTTGCGTTCACCTACAATGAACCCACGATATTCATAGAGTATGTTTTAGACGTAGCGAGGATTGCGCACCAGAGGGGACTAAAGACGCTTATGGTGACCAACGGCTACATGACAAAAGAGACGGTAGCGCAGATCAGGGGGCTCGTTGATGCAGTTGTTGTGAACATAAAGGGTAATGGTGAGCAGAAATTTGCCAACAAGTACGAGGCGGTAGTGTCTAACGAGCCAATAAAGGAGGTGATATTGGAGATGAGAAAAGCCGGGATACATGTTGAAATGACGGACCTTATAGTACCAGGTGTGGGCGACTCGCTCGAGGCGTGTGATGCGCTTACTAGATGGATACATGATTCTGTAGGTGCGGATCTGCCTATACAGTTTACGCAATTCCATCCAGACTACAAGATGCTTGACTATCCGGTAACGCCTTTTGAAACGCTAAAGAAGCATTATGATATAGCAAAGAAGAATGGTCTTCACTATGTTTACATAGGCAATGTTGCGGGAAACCAGTATGAAAATACATACTGCCATAAGTGCAACGCAGTTGTGATAGAGAGGAACGGCCACTACATAACCGGATGGAAACTCAGCAAAGAGATGAAATGCAAGAACTGCGGCACTTCGATTCCTGTGATTGGGCAACCTCCAAAGAAGTTCAGGTACGAGAACATAAAAGTGCTCTACTAATCCTTTATTACAAGCACTTCTTCAAAACATTTATAAAGGAAAACGACAGATATGTTTGATGTCCCTAACAGCTCACGCTGCAACGGACTACCTTTTCCTAACGTGTTCCATTTCACTTAGCCATGGGTGGGAGTATGAAAAACCAAAATAGCATAACAACAATGAGCGGAGCGAAGGCGAAACTTTCGCAGACACAGAGCAGATGGAAAGTGTTCGGGAGCAAAGAGCTGCAGGCACTCGCAAAGATCGAGTCGAGCCTTATGAAGGGTGCGAAACGGTACATAGAGGACCAGGACTTCGTCTGGATAAACGCGCCCCACATAACCAAGGCCACAGGCTCGTGCGAGAACTTCAGCACGATGTTCAAGATGGACTACTTCGGCAAAAAGGCGTATCTAAGCCAGACTGCACAGCTGTACCTTGAGGTCCTCACTCCGTTCCTGAAGAATGTCTGGACGGTAATACACAGCTTCAGGGCAGAACCAGGAGTGGATTCTAGGCACCTGACAGAGTTTCCCTTGGTAGAGATAGAGTTTGAGGGCAACTTCAACCAGTTGCTTACACATATAGAGGGAATAATCAGCTCTATGGTGAGAATGGCAGCTGTAGAGAGAAGCGCGGAGTTGAACCTCTTTGAGATAGACCTCAACCACATAAGAAGATTCAACACGCCGTACAAACGCATCACATACATAGAAGCGATAAAGATGCTACAGGGCGAAGGATTGGACATAAATTTTGGAGATGATATAAAGACGGTGCACGAGCGCGCGATATCAAAATCCATAGGTTACAAGCCGTTCTTCCTGACCCACTGGCCGCAGGAGATAAAATTCTTCAACATGCGAATGAACGACTCAGATCCAAGGTTGGTGAACAGTTGCGATCTGATACTGCCGTTCTCTGGAGAGGCTGTAGGAGGCGCGGAACGCGAATATACCTATACAAGGCTGAAGGGCAAGCTCGAAAGATCAAAGATGCTGGAGCTCCTGAAGCAGAACGGCGGAAGCGTCGAGGATTTTGAATGGTTCCTGCAGTTCTACAAGCACAACAAAGCAAACCTGCATAGTGGATGCGGCATAGGCTTCAATCGTGTAACGCAATCGCTGCTCATGCTTGATGACATAAGGGCATGCACAGTCTTCCCGCAGAACAGTTCCGTATACTGGTAGCACCTTTCCGCTACCTATTTATTGATGCCAATTGAATTGGTATCATGGATAGAAGAAAGGTAATCATCATTGGGGCAGCTGGGCGCGATTTCCATGATTTCAATGTTCTTTTCAGGGATAACCCGGACTTTGAGGTGGTCGCCTTCACTGCCAACCAGATACCTTTCATTTCTAATAGGACATATCCAAAGCAGCTTGCCGGCAAGCTATACCCTAAAGGCATACCAATATTCGATGAATCATTGCTGACAAAGCTCATAGAGAGGCATAAGGTAGATGTCTGCATACAGGCGTACAGCGACCTACCGTATGCGGAGGTGATGCACAAATCGAGCGTTGCCAACGCTGCTGGGGCGGATTTCTGGATCCTTGCTCCAAGCAGGACTATGATAAAGTCGTCGAAGCCAGCCATAGCGATCTGCGCTGCAAGGACGGGTTCTGGAAAGAGTCAGACCACAAGGTACATTGCCAGGTGCCTGAAGTCGAAAGGTTTGCGTGTCGTAATAATAAGGCATCCGATGCCATATGGGGTACTGAAGGATGAGATAGTCGAGAGGTATGCGAAACTAAAGGATCTCGATAGGTATAAGTGCACAATAGAGGAGCGTGAGGATTATGAGCCGCACATAAGAAACGGATTTGTGCTCTATTCCGGGGTGGACTACGAAAAAATACTTAGGGCGGCTGAGAAAGAAGCAGATGTAATACTTTGGGACGGCGGCAACAACGATGCTCCGTTCATAAAGCCTGATCTCCTGCTCATGGTTATTGATCCGTTAAGGCCTGAGGACGAGCTCCTTTATTACCCGAGCGAGTCTGTAACTAGGATTGCAGACGTGTTTCTGATAAATAAGATAAACTCTGCTTCGAAGAAGAACATCAGTCTGGCTGTAAAGGATGTCAAGAGCAGGAATACAAAGGCCGAGATAGTCTACGCCGAGTCTATAGTGACGCCAGACAATCCAAGGATAATGAAGGGCGCATCGGCCCTTATAATAGAAGACGGACCTACTATAACACACGGTGGCATGACCTTCGGTGCCGGGAGTGTTGCTGCGAAGCTTTACAAGGTAGGAAAGGTGGTAAACGCAAAGCAGTACGCTGTAGGAACCATAAAGGACACCTTTGTTAAGTATCCGAAGCTTTCGGAAGAGTTGCCGGCAATGGGCTACAGCCCAAAACAGATACGCGACATGCAAACTACGATAAACAGAGCGGACTGTGACATAGTTGTATCTGCAACTCCCACAAACTTGAGAGATGTTCTGAACGTCAACAAGCCATTTGTGCAGGTTTACTATGAGTTGAAACCAAAGGGGCCTGCTTTGGATAGGATTATAGATTCTTTTGTTAAGGGAATAAAGAGGTGAGCTAGATGAAGAATAGGCTGCTCAACGTTGTTCTAGTTATTGGCATAATTGTTTCAATATACGTAACTTACGTGCACTACTATCCTGGTGCGCTTCTGTGCACTGCAGGAAAGGTCGTCAACTGCGCTTCTGTAATAACAAGCCAGTATTCCGTTGTTCTGGGAATCCCCCTTGCTGTCTATTCCTTGATATGGTTCGTGCTTGCGTTTATTTTCTACCGTTGGGGCAGGCTGGGCGTCATCGCAGACATCTGGTTCCTTGTAGGGATTGGAGGCATGCTCTATTCCTTTGTTGCACAGTACCAGCTTAGGCAGATATGCGCGTGGTGCCTTACCCTGGATGTGCTGATAGTCCTCTCTATTGCCTTTTACTTCTTGAGGAAGAGGTAGCCTTGGCATTCTTGCCGTATGAAGGACTGTAGAATCCATAGAAAAGTAGGAATACTCCGAACAGTTCTGCTATGTAAAGGAAGGAGGGGAACGTGGCTATGTAAAGCGTGCCTGCGAAACCTATTACAAGAACCCCTGCTATTATGCTAAGCATCTTCGGCGACCTTGTTCGTTTGTATCCAAGGGCCGCGACCCATATCAGGACAGCGGCTGCGGGGAAGGTTCCCAACGATGAAGATATGATTATGAACAATGTGGGCTGCCCTAGCACAACGTAGTCCATGACAAGATTGCTTATCGGGCCTACAAGCACAGATATCAGCACAACGATTGCAATTACTCCGGCAAATATTGTGTATCCGTACCGTATCGGTTTGGAGCTGACCAGCTGGATGGACCCAAGGGAGAGCAGCTGCGTCAGCAGCACTATTATGAAAAGATAAATGGCCATCAGAAGCGTTGAATAGACATTGAGGGCAAAGACGAACTCAAGAAAATCGCTTAGTGCAAAGACCCATAGCCCTATGCTCCAGAAGAGATGGCTACTTCTCCTGTTTCTCAGGTACGACTGTGTCATAAGGAATGCCAGTATGCCGCCGAACAGGGTGACTATGCCGGTGGCTGCAAGCGCTCCAGCCTGGCCGTATGCCAATACCATGCTTGTATATGGAACATCAGTTTTAAAGTCTTGCCTTAAAAGAAAGTGCTTAATATTGAGATTCCAATAGACTTAGGTGGGTCCATAGCTCAGCCTGGCAGAGCGGCTGGCTCTTAACCAGTAGGTCGGGGGTCCAAATCCCCCTGGACCCGCT
>JAJYIZ010000001.1 GCA_021789815.1 Microcaldota archaeon | reverse complement strand
TGAAGAGGCCTATCTCCTTGGCCTCATGGACGTTGAAGGAGAGCTCAAAAGGGAGATACTAGAAGCGCTCAGGTCCGGCAAAGTGAAGGAAGCGGAATGGTACTTTGATACCATGAAAAAGATTTACGATTCTACAAGAAGGCTCAGGTTTGCAGAAGCTGTCCTAAGCGGATTCAGAAAGAAGCAGGACACAGCAAGAATCCAGATAGAGAACGCAGGCAGTGAGATCCTGATGTTCAAGAGCAGAAAATAACATCAGCCACCCAGAACAACCCAGGCGATTCCCAAATACCCTATTTACAAAAGTGCAAGATTCTACCACATTTTTGTAACTTTTCGGATACTATATATATCTTGGAAATCCCATCTAATATGGAACATAATATTAGATGGTATAATGGTCACTAAATTACAAAAACTGGCTATAGCTGGTGATGTAGCCAGTGCCGGTATTGTTGCTGTAGGTATAGCAAAAGGTGACGTAAATCTTGTTACTGATGGTGCACAGGCAGCAGGGTTCCTAGTTGCATGGCCTATAACCTACACGGCATTACGCAGCAAAAAATTCAGAGCCGATTTAATCGGATCATTCCATGAAATAAGAGATAGGACTGTCGATGGGTTAACATACGTGGCTAGGGAGCTCGATCCGGTACATAGGATTGAAGTAGCAATAAGGACTAGGAGGGCGGCACATATAATTGAAAGAAATTCTATTAGCGTAGGCAACGGCCGAACAATCAGCTATCCCATTGACATAGACAATTATAGGAGCTATTGGGGCGATTGGGATATAGCTAGAGAGTTTGTTTCCAATGCGCTAGACGCGGAAAGGGGAGACTGGGGCAAAGTGACGGTAACTACAACAGCAGCATCGCTTACCGTTTCTAATCAAAGTCGCCCTCTAGACCTTCGTGATCTTTATTTAGGTTACAGTTCCCAAGGAAAAGATCTTGAGAGTTCATACCTTGGCAGGTTCAACGAAGGTCTAAAACTCGCTATTGCTGCATCGCTTAGGGAAGGATACGCCGTTACTGTACGGTTTGGCGACCTTATAGCGGTACCACAGATTGTCACCACTTCTGAAGGGCTCCGTACATTACAGATAAATGTCGGAAAGTCTGGGCAGCAGATCAGTGGCACGGAGGTTACTGTGGAACAGATAGAAGGGCAAAATATGGCTCGTATAATAGCTGAAAACATTGTAAGGGACGGCGACCCAAGATTACTCTGCCAGGTTGATGCAGGTAGCAGAACCGTTGGAAGGCTTCCAGGAAACATATTCAATTATGCATTCCAAGTGATTAGCACCAATGATGTTTTCATAGGAGGTATGTTTGTTTCGCATCATAAGGACTTCACCTGGGGGTATAACTTCAACCCAGCACTTGTAAGGCTTTCGGAGGGCAGAAACATGTTCGAAATGAGTGCCGCAAAGGAAGTACTAGAAAGATCAATGCAAACAATAAACAACAAGGAATATTGGGAGAAAATATTCAGAGAGGCACGCAACAGGCATACGATAGAGTCTCAAATCTCTCCAAACCTCTCTTTTGTAACTCAAGAGACTAGGAAGACCATAAGGGCAGCCTGGGACTCTGTATTTGGAGAGCAGGCCACTGTAGATGATTCAAATGCAGCTGAAGCCAGATACAGGCAAGCAATCATAATAAAGGCAAACGCGCTCTTCGACGCACTCGCCGAAAAAGGAATAATACCCAACAGCGCAGAATACATAGAAAATTACAACAGAGCAAAGAGTGTAGAATACAAAGACGAAGAGCTTTCAAAATATGAACGTGCGGCTCTTGAAGTTGTTAGAAAAATAGTTCATCAGTACCTGCCTCGATATGGAGTTTTGGCTTTTGATCCGGGCCAAGGCAGGGGAGAAGACAACCTTGGCAGGACCTATCCGAGAAGGGACCTAATTGTTATCAAGCGCGGAATACTGCTGTCACCCCAAATGGCTGTAGACACAGTGATAGAGGAATTGACACATGCAAGGTTTTCGACAAATGATACGAGCAGAAAGCATATTGATGGACTAAGATCAACCGCTACAGATCTTCTATTTGAACAAAAAACCGGAGGCTGGATAAAGGCGCTCATGCAGATACGCGATGCGCAGATAAGTGAAACTTTGCGTCAAAGACCTACAAAGGTATTAGAATCAGTCATACCAGAACTGATTTTTGAATTAAGAAGAAAAGGACATCTTTCAGTTCCTCGAGTGGATTTTGAGGAACGAAAACCAGTTAAAGAAGAAACCAGAGAGGCAACACCTTCCAATAAACCAACGCCAGCTCAAGATTTCTCAAATACAAATCTATCGCTTTTATTTGGAGAAGATAAAACGCCACAGGAGGGGAAAAAGGAACAGTCAAAGGCCACTACAGAGCCAGTTAAAGAATAGCCGCAATCGCATTACGATATTTTTAGTACCTCTTTTAGCAGATAATTACTAGAAGCTATCTGGTCGATCCTCCTAAGTATCTCTCTTCTAGTCTTTTTTGCATTAATCAGACCTACGACCTCTCTATGTAGACCTTTCGACTCTATAAGTTTCTCAACCTTCGCAATTTTCTTCGAATATCTATTGCTCAAATATTTGCTCACTGCCGCCTGCGCAACGCCAAGTTGCCTTGCGATACTGGCTTGGCTCATTCCTTTCTTATGCAGCGCTTTGGCAGCGGCAATTCTTATGGCAGATATAGACAATCGTATAGCATCTTCGTATTCTGCTACCGTTCAATCAACTCCGAACGTGTCTTTCAGAGAGTTGAAGAAACCTCCCTTGCCTTTTCTTCTTGGCTTATATTCTTCATCTTTTGGCTTGGCCTTTTCCTGGACCTTTGCTCTTTCTTTTGGTTTTTCCTGAACGGTCTGTTCGCCCATTCCAAAGGCGCCCTTCAAAGAGCCCATCATGCCGCTTCCCTGAGACTTTGATTCTGACTTAACAAGCGTCTCCTGTGCAGCCGGCTTCTTCTTCTTTCCAGAAAGGTAATCGTCCATGGTCTTGAGCATGTCTTGAGTATTGATGCCGCGGAGCCTGTTCGCATCGAGTATCAGGAGATTGCACTTCGCTTCCATCGCGTCTGCTATGCCTGATACATCTTTGCACGCGGCCGCCCTTAGGCCCCCTACCTTGTTGGCCTCCATTGTGGCCTCTAGGGGTTCCCCAGATACAAGAATCGACATGTCATACGCGCTGTACTCCTCTTTTACCTCCTGCAGCAGCGTATCCCTATCGCTAGTCTCCTCATCGCCAAGTATGCAGGTGCTGCCGCTCTTGTTTATTGAGTTTGCTAGCTTTATCCCCATGGTTCTATCTTCCGCAGCCAAGAAAATCTTCATTCTCCCACAGTTCAGATAATAAAAGTTGGCTTATATGGTTAATAAGCTTTCCTGTGCAAAGAATAACAAGGTGTTAATCTGAGAGGAAGAGATACCCTCGTTGTCTGCGAGTCCTGCGGCAGGAAGGTTCCCAGGAACAAAGCTGTGATAGACGAGAAGGCGATAAGGTTCAGCACAGAGCTAAAGACCGCTAACGATGTCAGGTTCTTCGAGCGCAGAAAAGTGGTATACTGCATAAGCTGCGCAAAGCACCGCGGGATATTCGAGAAGAAGAAGCGTCAGGCTATAGAAAGGGCCAAAAGGTTCTGACCTACATGGTAGAAAAGGAGGACCTGCTCATCTTCAAGATGAGGGAGAAGAAGCGGGTCGAGACTGGAGGAGCGCAGGCTGCGCAGACGCAGGTCCAGCAGATGGTTCAAGAAGAGGCAGTGGAACAGCCCAAGCCAGAAGCAATGGAGGCAGCCAAACCAAGTTCGCAACCATCGCAAGCAGAGATTGCGGCTACCGCACAGCCAGCAGAGGAGGCCCCAAAAAGGAAAGCAAAAGGGGCAAAGGGCGAAAAAGAGAAGGAGATGGAGGCAGCGAAGGGCCTATTCTGCGAATGGCACCCATGGAGACCCGCATACGCGGTCTGCTCTACGTGCCACAAGCCGTACTGCTACGAGGATATGTCTGAGTACAACGACAGGTACTACTGCCTTGAGGACATAGACGCGGCTACAGTAAACGCAAAGCCGAGGACAACGTTCGGCTACAACAAGAACAGCCTCCTTTCGGCAACAATGTTCATGCTTACCATGCTTGTCTACATCTACTTCATAAACGGCCAACTCTACTACACAATAAAGAGCGCTCTCGACGTTGGAGTAAGCACATTCGTAAGGAACAATCTCATAATAAGCGCAAATTACTTCTACATTAACCTGTTCGCAGGACTTACGATTCTGGTACTTGTCTTCATTTCAGGGGTGCTCATCTTCATGCAGTCAAGGAAGGGGTACTGGCTGAGCATACTTTTTGGTTCAGCATCGTTCATATTCTTCAGTTATCTGTATTTGAGCAACTTCAAGTTCTATGGGTTCGTAGTCAGTGCATTGACCCTGATAGGACTGGTGAGCCTAAGGTATGCAATACACTCAAAGACAACAGAGGAGCAGGCGCCTGCACCACCTCCTGTCTCAGGCCCGACAGGCATAGAGTGGCCTGCCGCAGGGAGATTCTGATTACGTTGTAAGAAGGGTCCTTGTCTGGTATCTTCCACGTTTCTCTATCTCAGCAAGCCTTGCAATGGTTTTATCTGCGTCCTTGCACTCTGTCCTGTAACCCTTCAGGAAGTTTTCAAATAAACTCTTGGGAATAGCCCTCTTCATGAGCAGCAGGTCCAGCGCCTTCTCCTCTATAGAGGAGGTTATCTCAGAAAGCCCGAAATCTATTATCCAAAGCCTGTTGCTCTTGTCAAGCATCATGTTAGCTGGTGTATAATCCCCGTGGGCTATGTTCAGATTGTGCATTATCCCAGCGTAGCGGCCTGCCAGGAAGAGCAGATCCCTATATTTTGATTCGCCAATGGTGTTCTCGTTTATTATCTCATGCAGGCCAACTCCGTCGATCTTCTTTATTATCAATGTAGTATCTCCAACAAACAGAACGCTCGGAACCATCAGCCCGTTCGTTGCGGCCATGTATAAGATCTTAGCCTCTCTTTTTGTGCGCTGCTTTCTCAATGCATTGTCGATTAAATCTATCCTGTATCTCTTCTTTATCCTGTCCTTGACTATTGTGTCGAAGCCTAGGAATCTGCCTTGATAAATCTTCGCTTCTGCTCCCTCTCCAATTATCTTCATACTACCAACTTATTTCAACGCTATCGGGTCTGTACCTCTGATCTATAGTTATCTGCTTATCTGAATAATGTTCTCCGGCCCTGAACATTTTCTCTGCGACCACAGCTATCATCGCTCCGTTATCGGCATTCAGCTCATTCGGAGAGACAAAGAAACGCGAGCCGTGATCTTTTGTGATCATCTGCAGCATCTCCTTAAGGCGCGTGCTCTGCGCAACCCCTCCACAGAGCATAAGGTCCTTCTTCTTTGTAAGTAGCAGCGCGCGTTCTGTTGCCTCGCAGAGCATCGCAAAAGAGGTCTCCTGCAGAGAGTATGCAACATCCTTTACGCTGTGCCTCCTGAGGGCGTCTGTTGCTGCTGTTAGGAGTCCTGTGAAGGTAAAGTCCATTCCCTTAACAGTATACGGCAGCTCTATGTACTTGCCATTCATCGCTACCTTTGCCACCTCAGAACCCCAAGCCGGGATTATCTTCGCTTCTCTGGCAAAACTGTCGAGCATGTTGCCTATCCCTATGTCGAACGTCTCTCCGAATACGTGATAGTGCCTGAAGGGACGATCTACAAGGCCTAGTATCTGGGAATTTCCTCCACTAACGTACAGAACTAGCGGGTCCTTTATGCCAAACGCCTGCTTTGTCACCTCGATATGTCCTATAGCGTGGTTGACAGGCATTACCGGCAGCCTATACCTCTTTGCCAGGAATCTTGCCACAAGCTGGCCTATTGCCAGGCAGGGTCCAAGTCCAGGTCCTCTAGTGTAACCTATTGCCTCTATATTCCTTGTAGATAATCCAGATTCATTTATTGCATTCTTTATCACGTGCGCGGCATTCTTCATATGGAAGTTTGCAACCTGCGCAGGTATCATCCCTTTGTCCTTTATCGGATACATTGCCTTCTGGTTTGCAAGTATTCTTCCACTCTGGCATATGCCTACTCCAAAGGTATGAGCCGTGCTCTCTATGCCAAGAATAGCCATAGAAACCGATAGCTATTGATGTAGAAAGACTAAAACCCTTAGGATTAGATTACGTCTATTATGTCCTCCTTGTAGCCCATGCCTATGAGAGCCTTCTTTGTTGTGTCCTTGTGGTTGCCCTGCAGCTCGATTATACCATCACGGCTTGTCCCTCCGCAGGCAAGGATGTGCTTGAGGTTCTTCTCTGTCCTCTCAATTTCGTCCATGTTTATGCCCTCTACCACTGTTACGATACGGTTGAACTTTGCCTTCTTAGAATAGACCTTGATTTTGCTCTCTGTCTCTCTATCAAGGACGGAGCATACGCATATGTCCTTGGGCAGTCCGCACTTGGGGCAAACGTCTGGCATTAGCTTCGAGCACCTTTTTCATTTAGCAGCGTGTTTATCCTTGCTATCGTCCTTCTTATCTCCCTGGTCTTAATGACCTTGCTGGCTACGCCTGTAGAAGCGACCTTCCTCTTCTCTATATTAAGTTCCAGCCTAAGTTCGCCCAGCTTTGTCTTCAGGGCGCTTTCAGACAGAGACCTTAGTTCTCTTACTTTTATTTCTGACACCTTTAATCATATTGCGCCATTCAAATATTAAAGCCTTTCGTCGGTACTCAGGTTGCCGTCACGTTAGCAGAGGCCCTCGCGTTCTCCTCACCTGCGACAACCACCCTGTACTGTGCACCGTTAACCAGGTTCGTCTGGAAGAAGCCATTGTTGTACGAGACCTTCCCTGCAAAGGTCAGAGTTGCAGTTCCTCCAGCGCCTATAGTGTCTCCGATGCTCCCGTCAAAGGAGTCGAAGTTCGGCAGCATCAGGCTGCCGTTCTGGGTTATTATGAAGAACATGGCGCTAAGGTGCTGTATCTGAAGGCCAGTATCCAACGCATCGCTGGCGCTGCCATTGAGGTTGACAGGCAGGTCCCCTTCTCTAAGCCCGCCCTCTATGCCACTTCTTGCAATCGTATTGATTCCTGCAGATCCGGAAACCGAAACGTTCTGGGGGCCAAATAATGTGAGATAATTAATGGTAGCGCTCGTGTTGGAGTTGTCCTTCACCGTTACGCTGATGTACGTTACATTATCCGCACTGTACACCGACGCTGACTGTATTGTCAGGTTGGGTGAAAGGGCCTCTAGGTCGTCTCTCTCAGTAACATTCAATTCTATATGGTCGCCTACCCTGTTGTCTGAAGAGACCCTGGAGTTCGACAAAACCATGGCTCTTGCAGCAGGCGCCATGACGAATCTTGTTGAATTGTTGCTGAAGACTGCTGTTACAACTGGCATTATATCTATCAATACGGCGCTGTTCGCCCCAAGCTTGTTCTCTCCAGTTATCGCGACAGTTAGGTTTGAGTTCGGGACCGTGACATTGTATGTTGTGCCATTGATCGTTATCTGCGCAGATTCTATGTTGAACCGAGCCAAGTTTACCACGGAGTTCGCATTCAGGCTTGCAAAACCTATTATCTGGCTCGAGTTGACTGCGCTCATGAGATTGATTGTGCCGCTCCCTCCAGCACTGACCCAGCCGGAACCAGAAGTTCCTTCTGTGTGTACCTGGAGCGATGAATAGGTTATCAGAAGCGCAGAGGTGCCATTAGGAACCTGCGGGGGGTCTGTTAGCAAAACAGGCACAGAGGCGCTTCCTCCATAAAGAAGGCTGCCCTTGTTCATCGTAACGTATACCCCTGCAGCTACCGCCAATATAATTACAACAACGACTCCTATAGCCACAACAGACTTATTCACTCACTCACCGGTAGAGCATCAGAAACAAGGTATTTATGTATTGCCTAAAGATTAGGTTTTCCCTTTGTTATAACCTCGAAATCAAGAGGGTATTAATAGGTTTTCTGACAAATACCTGTTGGTTATATTCGATGCAGAACTTCAAGACGACCGCAGAGATAAAGGTTCCAGACAAGCTGATAGACCAGGTAATAGGGCAGAAAGGTGCAACAGAGATAATAAAGAAGGCAGCAAAGCAGCGCAGGAACGTTCTGCTTGTCGGTTCACCAGGCACTGGAAAAACTATGCTCGCACAGGCTATGGCAGAGCTGCTGCCAGGGACAGAACTGGAGGACGTTCTTGTATACAAGAACCAGAACGATGAGAACCAACCGATTGTAAAGGCAGTTAAGACATACCCTAACGCAGAAGTTCGCGATAAGGGTGGTGACGGCCAGGGCAGGCAGATACTACAAAAAGAGAGAATGAAGAACAAGATGATTATGGGCAGGGGGACATCTGCTGTAACCCCGATAATACTGATGCTTGTGCTTATACTCTTCGGCCTTTCGCTCAGCGGTTACATAACGGGCTATGAGATAATCGTTCTGGCAGCTCTCATCCTCGGAGTCCTGATATTCGGTTCAATGATAATGTTCATGAGCGGGATAACGAGGAGAGTGGGCATGCCCGGAATGGGTGACTTCAACGAACCGAAGCTCATAGTAGACAATACCGGGCACAAGCATGCTCCGTTCATAGATGCAACAGGGTCGAGGGCAGGCGCTCTTTTCGGAGATGTCAGACACGATCCACTGCAGAGCGGCGGTCTCGGCACTCCAGCACACCTAAGGGTTGAAAGCGGAGCTGTGCACAAGGCGAACAAAGGAGTACTATTCATAGACGAGGTATCAAGGCTCGAACCAAAGTCGCAGCAGGATCTGCTTACATCTATGCAGGAGAAGAAATATTCGATAACTGGGCAGAGCGAGATGAGCTCTGGCGCTCTTGTAAGGACAGAACCGGTCCCTGCAGACTTCATACTGGTAGCTGCAGGCAACCTGCAAGACATACAGGCGATGCACCCTGCGCTAAGATCAAGGATACGCGGTTATGGATACGAGCTTTACATGGAATCAACAATGGAAGATAATGATGCAAACAGGACGGCACTTGTACAGTTCATTGCGCAGGAGGTCAGGAAAGACAGCAAGATACCCCACTTCGACAAGGGCGCAGTGAGCGAGATAATAGAAGAGGCAAGAAGAAGAGCAGGCAGGAAGAAGAGACTCACACTTATACTCAGGGATCTGGGAGGCCTGATACGTGCGGCCGGAGACATAGCTGTTGAGAAAAAGAAGAGCGTTGTGACAAAAGAGGATGTGATAGCTGCAAAGAGTCTTGCAAACTCTATAGAATCGCAGGTCGTCACCCAAGAGATAGAATACACGAAGGACTACAGGGTCTTCACAGCAAGAGGATTCAGCGTCGGCAAGGTGAACGGCCTCGCTGTTATGGGAACTTCAACAATAACCTCGGCAGGGATAGTGCTTCCTATAGTTGCCGAAGTGACCCCGGCAAGCTCGAGAGCTGAAGGAAAGTTCATTCCAACAGGAAAGCTTGGCAAGATAGCCAACGAAGCAGTAAAGAACGTCAGCGCGATAATAAAGAAGCACATAGGAAGGGATGTAGCAAACTACGACATGCACGTGCAATTCCTTCAATCTTATGCAGGAGTAGAAGGTGACAGTGCAAGCATATCGGTTGCGATTAGCATCATATCCGCTATGGAGAACATGCCTGTAGATCAGTCGATAGCAATGACTGGTTCTCTGTCTGTGCGTGGCGAGGTGCTGCCTGTAGGCGGAATAACAAGCAAGGTAGAGGCTGCAATAAGCGCTGGCATGCGCGCTGTGATAATACCGGCGAGCAACGTTGATGATGTTTACATAAGCAAGGATCGATTGAAAAAGATAAGGATAATGCCGGCCAAGACCCTTGGCGACGTAATAAAGTATTCAATAAAAGGAAGTAAGAGGCGCGACGAGATAATTAAAGAATTAAGGAAGCACGAAAAAAGCATAGGAAAGTGAGCCCGTGAAGGAGAAGAAGGACCAGAACGCGAAGAAGAAGCTTGAGGAGTTCGGAGGAGAGATACTAAAGGAGATAGAGAGCGGGAAGAGTCCCAAGTTCACAACGTTGTCAAGATCTAGATCCAACATCCATTACGATGAGAAGAAGGGGGTGCTCTCGCTTGGCAAAAACTCTGAGGAGAGAAGCTTCGTCAACGTGGGCCAGGCGAAGCGATTCATGCAAACGGTAGCAATAGCATCAAAGTGCTACAAGTTCATCAATGAGGATCTTCACACGTCAATTAGGGGCCTCTTCTACCAGCTCAAGTATTCATTGGGGGAAGATGTTGACGAAAACATATTCAACGAGCAAGCAGAATCAAATCCATTGATAGAGGATCTAGAAGTATCATTGGGTGTAAAGAGAGAGGATCTCAACCTCAACGCGAACAGGAAAGGCGTGCTTGCGGGCAACATGCGAATAGTTGACAATTTCGGTGGCGAGCGCCAGGTCATAGATGCATCAAAGCAGGGAAGGAGCGGATGGAACATACCAAGCGATGTCGACAATGACATAGAGTTCGTTGATGTTAAGGCGAAGTTTGTCCTTGTTGTTGAGAAAGATGCGATATGGCAGAGGCTCAACGAGGACGGATTCTGGAAGAAGGAGAACTGCATACTCATATCACCGCAAGGGCAGGCTGCAAGAGGCACGCGAAGGCTCATAAGAAAGCTCGCTGACATGGGCCTTCCTGTTTATGTATTCAACGACTGCGACGCATGGGGCTGGTACATATACTGGACGATAAAGACCGGCAGCATAAATCTTGCTTACATGGGGCCTGAGATAGCTACGCCAGAGGCAAGGTTCCTCGGGGTAACGATGGAGGACATAGAGAGGTACGATTTCCTGAAGAAGATGGTCATGAAGGCAAGCGAGGTCGACATAAAGAGAGCCCAGGACATGCTGCAGTACTCATGGATAAACAAGCACAAGGCATGGGTTGAAGAGTTGAACAAAGTAATAAAGACAAAGACGAAGCTCGAGCAGGACACACTCCAGGGGCCTAGGCTTACGTTCGTAGGCCAGTACATCAAAGAAAAAATAGCAGCAAAGCGCTTCCTTCCATAATCAGATCTCTATAACGGGCCGCATGTTGCTGAGCCCATATTTGTTCAACGTGGATTGCGGATTCTCATAATAGGCCTTTACTACACCGTTCAGCCCACGCAGGTCACGCACACCCTGCTTGTTCAGTGCTAACAACAGATTCGCACGAACCTTCTCCTCTTCAAGTATGTCTTGGGGCAGTATGCCCAAAAGTTTAGCAAGCGTGTCCCTGTACGTGACGCTCGGCAGCACCGGCGCAGCCTGGTGGCTCTTGAAGTCGAATCTGTACAGGTCAGAAAGGAGCACCTGGGTCTCAACCCCAGATATCTCAGCGATCTGGACTATCTTCCTGGTCATCTTCTTGTTCTGGAATATCCTCGAGGTTATCATTATTGCATCTACAGCAGAGATGAGCTGGGTTGGTGCATTCATCGGAGCGGTGCTAAGTCTTGTAACGGCATCGCGTGCAGTGGATGCATGCATTGTACCCAGGCATATCTTGCCTATGTTCATAGCAGCAAGCATGTCGTTCGCTTCCGCGCCCCTAACCTCACCAATAATAATCGTGTCGGGGCGCATGCGCAGCGCGTTCTTCACAAGCATTTCGAATGAGATGTCTTCACTGGTCTCAAGCCTAGCGCAGTTCTCCTGGGTCTCTGTGTTCAGCTCATAAGTATCTTCGATCACAACGACCCTTGTTTCTGGTCTGAAGTATGAGAACATCGCATTGAGGAGCGATGTCTTCCCAGACGCGGGCATCCCTCCTATAAGAATGTTGGCCGGTCTCACAGAGAAACCATCCATGTAAATCCAGAGTCTTGCAGCTATCTGATAGTCGATTGCACCTAGGTTTATCAGGTCGAGTACGCTGAGCGCCTTCTGCCTGAAGTTCCTTATTGTGACGTTGTATCCATGGGGTGATGATACAATGTTTGCTCTACTGCCGTTCGGCAGGTGCACATCCGCTATGTTTCCATGAGCTACCTCGCTTGTCGAATATAGCCGCATCTTGTCTACGAAGGCGGCCAACTGCTCCTTATTTTCAAACTTCTTATCAACTTTCTGCTCACCTTCAACTGACTTATAGACAAATATATTGTTGATGCTGTTTACCATTATATCTTCTACAAGCTCATCGCTAAGGTATTCACCAAGAGGAGTGAAGTTCTCTATGTCAGTGAATATCTCGTTTATCTCATCTTCTGATACGCCGGGACTTATTGTCTTTGCTGCATATCCAACAAGGTCTCTCTTTCTTTTAGGGTCTGTGACGCTGGCGAACTTACCTGCAAGATACTTCAGCACCTTGAGCTCTATCTCGTAGGTGGAGTTCTTCATCACATCACATTACAAATCGATGAAAAGCTATAATAAGTTTGATTAGACGCCTGTCACGCTGTCTAGAAATATGTAAATATCATTTGACGCCAGTCCAACAACTTAGAACACGTATATATCTAAGAAGGGAAATACTATTATGAGAGAAGGTATGATCGTGAAGGAACGAGTTTTTATTACTGGTAGTCCTGGCTCTGGAAAAAGCACATTGGAGGAAATTGATAGAAGGTCGGGCTCACCTACAATAAATACAGACGATCGCAAAATGCTCGGTTGGGGTAGAAAGGAAGGCGAACTACCAGAAGGTGTATCATTTCTCAAACTTTTAAGAACTTACTCACCTAGATTTGACTGGGGTGAAATTCATAAGCAGACAGATGAAAAGCCAGGAGCTAGGTTGTATGGGGCAACCCCTCCGAATCTAAGAGACCTATTACGTATGATTTCAAAAGGTGAGTTTGAGCGCATCGAATACCTTAATCTGCCTGCTGTACTGGTGCCACAAAGACTAAAGGACAGGAAAGGAAATCCATTTGGTACAAGCGATGCAGAAGTAGCAACATCAGTTGTTTATGCTGTGGTAATGAATCCTGTTATGAGACTTGCATCGTTAATAGATTCTAAAAGAGTAAGAATACACGACGCAAGGAAACCACCAGAGCAGTTACTTGCCGAAATAACTGATGGGCAAAGTAGATAGTTCACTTGTGGAAGCCTAACCTCTCAAATTCTACACCTGTTCTGTAAAGAAATAACCCCGCATTACCCCAAACAAAGAAGAGCCAAAGCGGGACACCAAAAAATGTAGGGAAGGCGTAGGTCCAGGCACCCCTGCTTACTGAGAATATTTCCGCCAAACCACCAAACAGCATGGAAAAAATAAAGATGGGAACCAATACGGGCGATCTATAGTAAACAAAAAACGCAACTGCAAATACACCTAGTATCGCGCTTGTGAGCAATACCTCTTTGTAGAGGAGCGATGGGATAAACAAAGTCAAAAGGGCGAATACTCCATTAAAGAGCATGTTCCTAGTTTCTTTTCTAACGCGTTTAAGTTCTTTATTGATAGTAACACCATAATCAGTTGTTCGGCAGTATGGAGTCGACTACAAACTCCGGAGTGTATCTGACAAGTGCATCGTAGGATTCACCTACGCCAAAGAAGAGTATTGGTATACCTGTTGCCTGCGCGATCGAGACTGCGTTGCCTCCCTTTGCATCGCAGTCAAGCTTTGTCAGTATTATCCCATCGATCTTCATGTGTTTTGAGAATTCTTCTATCTGATTCGAGAGCGCGTTGCCTGCCGTGCTCTCTCCGATGAATATCGTTATGTCGGGCTTAGACACCTTCACCATCTTCATCATCTCATTTATTAGATTTCTGTTTGTCTCCTGCCTACCTGCCGTGTCTATCAGCACAACTGGTATCTTGTGCGCCTTTGCGTACGCTATCGCGTCAAAGGCAACGCTTGCCGGGTCTGCTCCGTAGGTGCTTTTTATCACAGGGATGCCAAGGACCTTCGCGTGATGCTCTGTCTGCTCTATTGCTGCTGCCCTGAAGGTGTCGCTAGCAGAGAACACACTTCCTATACCCTCTTTCTTGAGCATGCTTGCTATCTTTCCCATGGTGGTCGTCTTGCCTGTGCCGTTGGGCCCCAGAAAGAGTATCCTTACCGGTATGTCGTTGGAGCCAATCCTTGTACGTATTGCGTCAATGATATCGATGCCTGGCTTTGATGTACCCAATAGTTCCAATAGCGCCCCACGCACATTCTCAAACATCTCACTGTTTATGTCCTTGGCCTTGAAGCGCGTGTCAATGAGCTTTCCCCTAAGAATCTTTGTGAACTCATCTGCAGAATTGTAAGATACATCGGCCTGCAATAGAGATTTTCTCAGATCTTCAATGAATCCGTCTATCTCCGGTTCTGTGAGCCTCACGCTTCCGAGTATCGCGCCCTTTATCTTAGTCGCAACAGAGGTGTTTACCTCAAGTGGACTATCCGTCTTCTCTTTTGAGACCTGCTGCTCTGCAATCTGTTCTGCAGCTGCAACCTCCTCCTTTGTTTCCTTCTCCTCCTTCTTTATCAGGTTCTTTACCGCATTTGAGATCTTCTTTCGCAGTTCATCGAACATAATCAAGTACCTATTTGCGGTTCAGTTCATCGATCTTGTAGGTCACTTCCATTATAGCGTCGCGGAGGTCGTTCCTGCTCTTCATAAGCCTGTTGAAGACGTTTGTTACCCTCTCTATCCTGTCTGCAACGAACCTCTTGGCTTCCTCAACATTCTTCTCAACCATGTAACCTGCACCAACACCAACAATAACGTTGTCGAGCTTCTTTGTCTTTGATGTGATGTAGACTCCACCACCAAGGCTTACCAGTGCCTCCCTGCCACCTATAATGCCCGAGTTCTCAAGGCTCTTCTGTGCTGCATTAAGATCATTCATGTACTGGACGCTCCTGTTCATGTCGTTCGATACTGCTGTATACTGGTTCTGGTACAGTTGTTGTAGGTAACTGAGAGTGTAAAGCTCCTCTTCGCGCGTCCTACCAGAGGGTTGTTCTCCCAAGCGATCACTTCTTCTTTATCTCAAGTATCTCAAAGGCTGTGATCCTAAGCCCGTGCTTGCTGCCGAGTATTGTCTTTACAAGCGCTGATGCGTGCCCCTCGCTCTCAGCGCTAACCTCGAGGCTGAATTTTCTCTTATCACCTTTCTTTATATTCCCCGTAACAACATACTTCTGCGTTTTCTTGGCCATTTAATCCCCTCCCAGAGCCTCTATTATCCTGTTCATCTCAAAGCCCGTTGTTTCATCGCCAACAAGCAGGCCGTTCGTGTTCGCTATTGATGCAAGGCCTATGCTCAGTGATCCCTTGTTTGCAGTTGTCCTTGTGCAGTCAAATCCCGTCATCTTATCAAGCTCGCTCTTTTCTTTGTCTGTGCCATGGTTGTTCATGGCGCATCCCACATTTGTCAGTATATTTGTTGCACCAACAGTCTTAAAGCCACCTATCTCTGCGCGTATTACCTCGACGCCAAGCACGTCCTGTATCTGTTTTGATTCGATTTCCGTATACTCTGGGTCTATTATCGCTATCCTGTCGTTCGCGAGTATGGCGTTTCCTAAAGCGTTTATGTTGCTCTTTATTATCTCCACATTTATGCCAAGGTTCAGGTCCCTGATTCTTCTGACGTCATCTTCGGAGGCTATGTCAGATATCGCAATGCCGTTAGAATTTGCGCGAGAGAATAGGCCTATCAGGTCTGTGCTGCTTATCGGTATGCTTATGCACGCGGTCTTGAGAGTCTTTTCGATAAGCAATCGTGTCTTGTCTGGCAGCCCGAACGGCACGAATGTGTATTTATCTGTTGTAGTAGCGAAAGCACCTATGTAATCGCTGCCATTCATCTGGCACTTAGCAGCTTCCATCAAAACACGTCACTTCTTGGGTTCAGGCTGCTTCTTCGGTCCCGCCTTCTTCTCTGGTTCCTTTGCCTTTTCCGCCTGTGGTTTCTCCGCTGTGAACGGCTCTGCAGTAGCCTTGCCGTTGTCTATCTTGACCGTCAGCTTAACCGGTGCCATGTTCTTCGCTACTCTCTTCAGTACAAGCGAATTCAGATCCTGGGTCAGTATCACGTTATCTATGTCTGTCTTTGTGTAATGCGAGATCCTCTCTCTTAGGTACCTGACGGCCTTGTACTTCCTCTTGTTCCTGGGCTGCGTAACTAGGTACCTTCGCATGTTTATTGTAAGGAGCATACGGCTTGCCATTTAATCATCTTCTATCCTCAACTTTGTCCTTCTCCAGTTCCTTGCAAAGTTGTTTGATTGGATTTTCCTATGGGTCCTCACTATGGCTAATAGAGGAATGCGCCTAGACTTCTTTAGCGCCTTCCCGAGCCTTTGCTTCTTCAGATTGGATTTCTTTGACATAGCATCACTTGTGCTTGAAGCTTATTGTTGGTTCCTTCCTTACCGTCACTTTCTCCAGTATGGCGAGCAGCTGTGTCTCGCTCATCTTGCCCTGCAGCCTGTTTGTTTGTGCAAGGGATATTATAACATTGACTACCTGGTTGTAAAGCTCTGGATTCGATACACGTATGTTCATTAGACGTTCATAAGCCTTTGTCTCGAGCAGCTGCTTCATTGCTTCCTTCTTCTGCTGTTCTATCTGCATCTGTTTTATCGCTGAAGCGAGCCTCCTGTTTGCCTTTCTCTGCTCGCCCTCCTCCTCTTCATAGGCCATAGCATCACGCCTTTACAGTGGCAAGCTCCTTTGATATCTTGTCAAGGAAGGACTTTCCTTGCGGGGTTATAACACGCCCGCTCTTAGTGTTCTTGACAAAGTTTATCTTCTCAAGCGACTGCATCGAGTCCCTTATTATGCTCCCACCGGCCTTTGCGCGGTGCCTCCTGTGGACGACGTGCTCCTTTCTTGATCCGTATCTTGTCCTGAGCCTCTCGACCCCTATCGGACCATTGAGATAAACTTGACGAAGTATCGATGCGCTCCTTAAGTACCAGAAATCCGGATCGTTCGGATTCCTCTCCTTGTTTGCTCCTGATTTTACGTAATTCATGTAGTCTGGTTTCTTTATCTTCTCCTTCAGCCTCTCGGCTGCCAGCTTCACGAGCGCGGAGCCTTTAACGTCATATACATTAGCCATTGCAATACCGACTTAGAGCAAAAGGATTAGCCTGCCTAAGCACTAGTAATTGTCGGATAACCTATTAATATCTTTTGATGCTAGACGAGTTTCTTCCTGTACCTAGAGTAGGCTACGAGCGCGGCAAGCGCCCTTGCCGCTGAGGTTGGAGACTCGTATACTGGTACTCCAGCACTCTCCATGACTTGGACGTGCGATGTGGTGTACTTGCTGCCTGTGCTCACCGCCACTATAGGTTTTATCTTCTTTGAGGCGTGGTTTATTATCGTTGCAGCTACGCTCTCGTCGGCTCCGGGCGTCTGGAATAGCGTTATTGACATTATCGCATCAACGCTAGGGTCGTTCATAAGCGCGTCAAGCGCAGCGTCGAACCTATCCTTGCCTGCATCACCGCCTATGTCCAGCGGCAGTCGTATATTCACTATCGGAGGCATCTTTGCTCTGAGTTCCTTTTGGGTCTCCTTTCCGAGTTCCGGCATTGCAAGCCCGTTCTCGTACAGGGCGTCTGTTGCAAGCACACCGTGGCCACCTCCATTTGTTATTACGCCTATTCTATTTCCTGTAGTCAATGGCTGCGTATCGAATATCTTAGCAAAATAGAGCAGGTCTTCGAGATTCTCTGCGGTTACAAATCCGAACTGTTTGAAGATTGCCTTGTAGGCTTCGCTGCTGCCTGCAAGCGATGCTGTATGGGAATGCGCAGCCATGGCTCCCGATGGAGTTATGCCCCCTTTGAGTATCACTACAGGCTTGAGCTTAGTTGCACTCTTAGCCAGCTCTACGAACTCCTTTCCGCGTTTGACCCCTTCTATGTAAAAGACGATGACCTTTGTGTCCTTATCGTGCGCAAGGTAGTTGAGCAGGTCTACTTCATCAACAACAGACGCATTTCCATACGAAATGAACTTTGCAAGTCCAAAGCCCTCTGCGCTTATAAGATCGAGTATAGAACTTCCTATCGATCCGCTCTGTGATACAAAGCTGACGCCACCCATTTTTGGCCTGTCTATCTTGTACGTAGGCAGGAAGAGCGTATCATTTCCGGTTCTTGGATCCATAACGCCTAGGCAGTTCGGTCCTATCACTGGCAAATTGTATTTTTTTGCAGCAGCAACAAGCTTCTCCTCAAGTTTTGCATTGCCTACCTCTGCAAAACCAGCGCTCACCACTACCGCACCTTTAGCCTTAGCCTTTCCGCACTCCAAAAGTATACCTGGGACGGTCTCTGCAGGGGTGCACACCACAACAAGATCTATCGGCTTTTTGATTTCGCTTACACTCTTGTAAGCCTTGTATCCCATTATCTTGTCCATCGCGTTTATGTTTACCGGATAGATCTCCCCTTTGAAACCCACATCAACATAATTCTGCATTATCGCATAGCCTACCTTGCCTGGCGTTTCAGAAGCGCCAATTACAGCTACGCTCTTAGGATTCATCATTGGTGCAATGTTAGCGTACTTCATGCATTCACTTCAATATCCTAAGATCAACCGCATCGTATGTTCCATCGTGCAGGATTATCGGATTGAGATCAAGCTCCTTGAACGAATTATCTTCGAACATCTTCGATACCTTAAGCAGCAGGTTGATTATCATCTCTTCAGATCTCCTATCTGGTGCAATTACCCTTTTCGACTTCAGCTGTTCGAGCATAGACCCTGCATCGTATTTTGTTATCGGGCAGCGCCTCAGGGCGAAGTCCTTGAATGTCTCAACGTAGATTCCGCCAAGGCCTAGCAGCAGCATCTTCCCAAACTGTACGTCAACATTACCTCCTATTATTATCTCAATCCCATTAGCGACCATTCTCTGAGCTATCATCTTGTAGGGTTTCAGCTTTGAGGCACTCTTCTGCATGCTCTTGAACGCATTCCTTATCTCTTGCTCGCTGTCCAGGCGCACAGCAACAAGACCGCTCTTCGATTTGTGCAGTGCTTTTGGCGAGAGGACCTTCAGTACGATAGGTCCCTTTTTGTTCCAGAAAGATAGAGCAGAGTCTTCGTTTGTAACGTAAGTGCTCTCAACGTTTCTTATCCCATACCTGTCGAGCATTTTTCTTGCAGCGTAGTAATCGACAAGCACTCTATAACCCAACTACGGCTATCCCACCATGGCTGATTACTATGTAGCCCTTCCTTATCAACACAAAAAGCACTGCGCCTATGAACGTCATCAATACAGCGATAGCCTTGTAGTACTTCATCCGGTTGGACCCCCTTGCGCGCTTCTGTATCTGCTCGAAGGATTCCATCTGTTGGGTGGGATCCATCTGCATTTGCGCAGCCTCAACCTGCTCCATCGGCTGCTGCATCTGCACCTGCTCCATAGGTTGCTGCATCTGCATCTCCTGTCCTGGCTGTGCGGCCATCGGCATCCCAGCCTTGGCCTGCATAAGGCCCTTCTCAGTCAGCATTATGTCAAGCACGCCGTTCTTTATTTCATATACAGCGTACTGTTGCTGGTCTAGCTTGTAAAGGCGGAGCGCAAGGTCCTTAGGCCTAAGGTTAACCGCATTACCTATATCAACATAGGAACGCTTGCCTGTCTGCAGCTGTTGCAGTATAGAGAGGTCGATAGAATCGAATGGCATGGCTGCTTTGTCGGATGCTTCTTTGAGGAGCTGCTTGCCTGTATCTGTTATAGTGATGACGCTCTGACCAGGAAAGTTTGCAGTGAAATCGATCAGGTTCTTGAGGCGAAGCCCCCCAAGAATGTTTGAACCATCGAAGAATGAAGAGTTTATTCGGCCACCGAACTTCTCGACTACCAGATCTGGGGTAATCTTGCTAAGCGCAGCAAGGTCGAGAAAATTTGGTTCGTCCGCCATACAAACAGCCCAATCTGTTATTATCGATGCAAATCTTTATATAGATTCATCGAAAATTCTGAATAGAGAACGCGCGCTTCTTGTTTTGAGGCATTAGATGCAGCTCAGATTCCTGGGTGGGGCCCAAGAGGTTGGAAGATCAGCGATAATGCTGAAGGATGACCGAACGCTCATGATGGACTTTGGCATAAAGCTCGATCACAAGATAGAGTATCCATCGAGCATACCGAAGATGGATGCACTGATCATAAGCCACGCACACCTTGACCACAGCGGATATTCCGCTGCCGTTTACAACGAATTTAGCATACCTACTTTTGGAACATTGCCGACAATGGATCTCTCGACATTGCTGCTTGAAGATGCATTGAACATAGCGAAGAAGCAGCACAACAAGCCGCACTTCCATAAAAGACAGATAAGAGCCATGCTAAGCAGGTACATTAGCCTCGATTACCATACACAAGCCCATCTGGGAGGCTTTGACATAGAGTTCTTCGATGCAGGGCACATAAGCGGCAGTGCGCTTACCTTAATAGAGAAACCACACGCAAAGGGGAACAAGCGTGTGCTTTACACAGGAGATTTCAAGCTTAGCGAGCAGACACTGCATGCAGGTGCGGAAGTGGTAGAGAGTGATGTTCTTGTCATGGAATCAACATATGCTATGAAGGAGCACCCTGGCAGAGACCAGACAATAAAGAAAATGGTGCACGATATCAAGGAAGTGCTGGACAATGGTGGTAATGCGCTTCTGCCTGTCTTCGCAGTTGGAAGGGCGCAGGAAGTACTTGCGATATTATACGAGAACGGATTAACTCCATCAACGTACATAGACGGTATGGCCAGAAAAGCTACCACCATAGTGATGAACCATCCAAAGTTCATAAGGAACAAGGATGTGCTCGCGAGCGCAATTAGCGAAACAACGTGGATAGATGAACGGGGAGCAAGGAAAGATGCGTTGCAAGGACCGTCCGTAATAGTCACTACTGCAGGAATGCTTAACGGCGGTCCTGTCCTAGACTACATAACAAAACTGAACAAGAATTCACGAATACTTCTAACAGGATACCAGGTTGAGGGAACGAACGGAAGAACGCTTATGGACCACGGCTACATAACTCTGAATGAACAGAAGACAAAGATAACTTCTCCTGTAACATTCTACGACCTTTCTGCGCATGCAGACAAGAAGGACCTTCACGAATATGCAAAGAAGAGCTCGCCGAACACGGTCGTATGCGTCCACGGCAGCCAGGACAACGCAAAGGCGCTGGCAGACAGCCTAAGCGAAGAGGGATTTACTGCTGTAGCTCCAAAACTAGGAGATACAATAAACATAGACTGACTCTACATTATGTATACGTCAGGTTTGCATATGCAATTGTGTTACCGCAAGCAGTTGTAATTTGGTTTGAGATAAGAACAAATACATTCAAGATCGAATTAGCTGGCGCTACAAATCCGCTGCCCCCTCCAGACCCTGGCGCTACATTGATTATCCCTACCTCGTTGCATTGGGGGGAGGCAAGACTTCCATTGAAAAGAACAGCACTGTTTTGGTTCTGATTGTAAACCCAGACCTGCAGCGATGTTGACTGACCTGTCACACCTCTAACTGCAAAGAATCCTCCGGGACCAGATGAGCAGAAACCGCTACCTGAGTAATAGTTCGTCACATAAGTTTTGAAGCTGTTACAGAATGGATATTGTGAAATCGTATTCGATGCTATGGTTGTTGTGCTTGTTTGTACTGTAGTCGTGCTTGCTATTGTGGTCGTTGGTTTTATGGTTGTTGTGCTGTATCCGCCGCCGCAGTCGCCTGGCATCCAGCATCTGACAAAAGCGATCTGATTCTGTGTCTGTATGCCATTTGCTATAATGGCAAAAAGATCTACGGCAATTATGACTAAGACCGAAGCAACAACTACTCCCTTAATCACGACCACAATGACCGTTTTTATTTATTATGGTGAATTTAAATATTTTTCGCACGCGAAAGCCGCAATCAAACCGAAGCATAAACAAGGCTTTTTATAAACTGGATTTGTTAGTGCTAGGGGTGGAAGCATGATGGATGAAACAATGCAATATAAGGGCACGGGTTGGGATCTAGAAAAGCTATCTGGACAGATAGAGCACAAACTGATGGAGCAGGGCTACGACGTGCAGTCTAACGTCTCCAGGGACAACATAATCATACAGGCCAAAAAGGCAGGAGTGCTGCGCGACATAATAACCGCAAACAGAGCATTCACGATAGCGCTGGCTGGCAAGCCGGATGACTTCTCCGTAAGAGTAGGCGTAGGAAAGATGGTGCAGAACCTCGGAGTTGCAGCTGCTGAAGCAGTACTATTGTCGGAACTCTTCCTGGTTGTTGACGTTCCGGAGATGATATGGACACAGTACGTCCATAACGGAATAGTAAAAGAGATAGAAGGAATAGTTGGCAGCAAGCCCAGCAAGAGGACGATGGGCAAGGCCAGGACAGCGATGCGTGGTGTAGGAACTGCAGTTGGCGCTGGCAAGAATGCAGGAAAGGAGGCAGGAGAAAAGGTTGCAAAAGCAGCAAAGAAGGCCGGAAAGAAGGTAAAGAAGAAAATGAAGGCGCTTGCCTAGATAAACAAAACGCCTTGGTCGGGATTCGAACCCGAGTCGCAACCGTGACAGGGTCGCATGCTAGACCTCTACACTACCAAGGCTTGTAAGTAATATGTAGAACAAATTAAAAGGACTTCATTTGCCGGTTATCTCCTTCTGTATTTTTCTTAGCTCGTCATCGCTCGCTTTTGGTCCTCTTAGTGTGGTAACAAATCCTGGATACGAATCGAAGTGGGTGGCGTCCTGCCCTTCGCTTTGATATCCCTTGCCGGTTTCCACCAACGGATACACTTTTGAATGTAGATGAGCTACGAACTCGCCCTCAAAAACAAGATTCACCTTCCTGACCTTTAGTTTTTTCTCAAGTAATTTCGCCACACTTCTTGTGCTTCTCATCTGATTTACCATGTCTTCATCTTTTGCGTTAAAGATGTAGCTGTCGATATGTCTTTTGGGTATCACAAGGGTCTGCCCCTTGATATTCGGAAATAGATCTAGAACCGCTACGGCAAAACCATCCTCATAGATTTTGTACGATGGTATCTCTCCGGAAACAATCTTGCAGAATATGCAGTCTTCCATAGCATCACTATCCCGTTGGAGCGAGTCGAACGCCCAACCTGCCGCTTTCAACACATTCATACTACAGGCGGCCGCTCTGCCATTGAGCTACAACGGGTATTATTTTTACAGCACTCACAATATTAATAAGTTCCGTGTGTTTATAGAGATAACTGCTCCCAAGAAAGTATAAAAATCAGAAAAACAGAATATTAGTTTGGGAGTGGGGTAGATTGGTGGAATGCCACAGCAGAGTCAGTCCGACCTAAAAAAACAAACAAGCACAAACGTGCAGGAGGCAATAACGCACGTGAAGAAGCAGCGAAAGCACACTATAGCGGTATACGGACTCACTGCACGGATCACCCAGCTTGTAAGCTCTCCAGGCTTTACCGATGGAATACTCGCCGTAATAGCATTCCTCGCCGCCGCAGACGCGCTGAGCTTCTACCCATTGATACTCATTGCAATACTGGCAATAGGCCTCTTTGCAGCGACAGTGAAGAAGCCATTCCTGGGGTTGATAATCCTAATAGGATTGATAGCACCCATGCTGATATACCAGATGCCAGCGCTAGCCTGGCTATATTTCCTGATCATAGCAGGCTCTCTAATCTATGGTTTCAGGTACTACAGGACATTATTCTTCATGTACGCCCTTGTGGCTCTATCATTCTCTGCTGCAGGGCTCATAGCAACTGTGCCGCTCTTCATCATAGCCGTACTGGTAATAGGCTACAAGCGAGCCATGATAATGTCCGTTCTGCTCATCATAGCCATCGTCAGCCTGTCTGCAGTAACGGGAGTGCAGAACTCCTCATACATTATATACAACGCTACGTATGCGCATTCAAAGGTCGTGTCACAGTTTGTAGAGCCGTTTGTAGTCCCATCAAAACCTGGCCTCAACATATTCAACTTCGCAAGCGGCTTTGGCCAGGCATACTCCACATTCACTGGCAATCCTGTTGTATCTAGCACGACAGAGGTTACGGGCTCTATAGTCGGCGCATTCGGGGTCACACCCGCACCATACGCTGCGGAAATGATAGTCCTGATAGTGATGGCCTTCGGGATAGACAGCCTTGCGTACGCAAGCAGGTCGAAGTTCAGGGGCTCTCACTCTAGCGTAATAGGCGCGGCGTACCCGCTCGTTGCTGTTGCCCTATCACTTGCAACTGAGCAGAGCATACCATACTACTTCGCAGCCATCAGCTATGCTATAGCACCAATAATCCTTTACCTTCTAGAATTCAACAACATAAAGATAGTGAACATACTTGACATAAGGAAGCAGGACCTGAGAATGAAGTTCGGAGAGGCATTCGAGGACCTAGAGGCCGGCAACGTCAACGAAACCTTCGATGACATAGCCAACTATGCTGCAACAAAACGAGAGCTGATAGATGCCGTGCTCGCGCCAATAGAGGAGCGCGCAATATCCAAGGCATACAACGTCAGGCCAGCAAAGGGAATACTATTCTTTGGACCTCCGGGAACAGGAAAGACGCTCATGATGAGGGCGCTCGCAAACGAGATACATGCAGGATTCTTCTACGTGAAGGCCTCAAATCTCATATCTGCTTTCCCTGGAGAAACCGAGAAGATGCTCTCGAACATCTTCTCTATAGCAAAGAAGAATTCTCCGTGCGTGCTCTTTTTCGACGAAATAGATTCGATAGCACCATCAAGGTCAAGGGCTGCCGTGGGCGACGTGAACAGGCAGGCGCTCTCACAACTTCTGGTCGAGATGGACGGGTTCCAGAAGACCAGCAATGTAATACTTGTAGGGGCTACGAACGCTCCGAACCTCCTTGATGCTGCTGTGATGAGGCCCGGCAGATTCGACAAAGTCATATATCTACCACCACCGGACTACAACGCAAGGAAGCAAATCTTCCAACTATATCTGGGTAAACTGCCTGTGTCAAAGGACATAGATCTTGACAAACTGTCAGAAGAGACAGAAAGGTACACCGGCGCTGACATAAAGGTGCTGTGCGAGACCACGGCGCAGAAGGTTGCCCAGGAAGCATCAACCAGGCACACCGTGCTTGAAATAACAGAAGAGGACATAATGGAGAGGATCAAGGCCACAAAGCCGTCAGTCAGCATGTCGCAGATAGAGCAATACAGGAAATTCAGGCTGGACTTCGAGAGGAGCGTCTACGGACAGAAAGGCGAAGAGGCAGAAGGCCAGGAGACCAGCATGCGCGACGTTGTGGGTTTGGAAGAAGCGAAGAAGGCGATATCGGATGCGATAGAGCTCCCGCTCGCCCATCCTGATCTCATTAAGAAGTACAACATAAAGTCCGTTAACGGAATACTCATATTCGGGCCTCCAGGTACAGGAAAGACCATGCTCGTCAACGCGATAAAGAGCGAGATGAAGGGAATAACGATGCTCGAGCTCAACGGAGCTGAGCTGGTAGACCAGGGCATAGAGCGCGCTACAGCAACGATAAACGAAACTTTCGACAGGGCGAAGAGCAACACCCCTGCCGTTATACTCCTTGATGAAGTGGAAGAACTCATTCTTAAGAGAGGATCCGCGAGCGAGTTCTCAGCCCAGGTAACGAGCACAATGCTCAGAGAGATGGATTCTGCTAGCAAGATTACAAATGTTATAGTCATAGGCACGACAAACAGGCCCGACGCTATAGACTCTGCTGCGCTCAGGCCTGGCAGGTTCGACAAGCTGGTCTTTGTAAGGCCGCCGAGCAAGGCAGAGCGGTCAACCCTATTCAAGGACAACCTAAAGGGCGTCCCTCTGGGGGATGACGTTGACTTCAATGAACTCGCAGAAAAATCATCCGGCTATACTGGCGCAGACATCTATCATGTATGCAGGGAAGCAAAGACCGCTGCGCTAGACAAGACGGTCAAGAGCGGAGAGGAGTCAAAGGTCATGATGGATGATATAGAGAATGCATTGCAGAAGACAAAACCGTCTGCGCCGGAATCCGTTGTGGCCCAGTACCTATCTTTCTACTCAAAGTACGGCGAGAGATAATCATCTCATGATTAAGACTCTAGATAGGTCGTTGGCGGATATCTGCAGCTTTGCTCCAAGGTTCCTTACGCTGCAGAACTCTATCTTCACAGTATCGTTTACATGCATACGCTCTACAATGAGCGCACTAGAGCCCCACAAATTCACGTCAATACTGTTCCTAGAGTCCGTTAGTCTGCAATCCGAAACGGGCGTCTGACCGTTTCTTCCGATTTGGGTGACATACCTTACTGGGCTTACCTCTATAACTCTGCCCAGAATGTCAACATTCTTATCCCCTTCGTGCAATTTCGAGAAATCTGTTATCGCGGAACCAGAGGGACTAAGCCTACTAACCGCTGTGTTCTTTGTTCCGAGAAGCGATTCTTTGAGAACGTCGAGAGAAGCGTTCCTCGCCACCATGCGGCATCCCCTCTCGAAACCTTCATCGTCTATCTGTTCAGAAAGACGGTCGAAGAGCACAATGTTTATAGTATTGCCATCTCTTCCGAGCGTGACTGTACGCCTTCTGGAAGTCTTTGCGCCTTGTTTGTATACTACTTCGTTGAATACTCTGTAGATGACGTCTTCGATGTCCACCATGTAGACCTTTACGATATCCTCTCTTTTCTTGCTGCCCTTTACTGTCTTCACAAACTCCAAAAGACCTGCGGCACTTTCTGTCTCGCCGGGCGGGTCCTGAGGATCATCACCATTCGCTATCGCCGTAGCCTGCTCTCTTGTTATCATACCTGAGAAACTGTCTATAACTTCGTCTACACTCTTCAAGGACTCACTTGCTAAAAACGGAGATAACCTTGCCGATTATCCTGTCCTTCCCAACAGGTCCAAACCTCCTGCTGTCTTCGCTGTTTTTTTTGTTGTCACCGGTTACAAAATAGCCCTTACTTGTCACTTTTGTTACTCTCTTTAGGAGCAGGATTTTTCTGTATGGGTGCCGCAGCACGACAATGTCGCCAACCTTCGGGTTCCAGATGTAGTAGCCTAGCCAGCTCACGAGCACATAGCTACCATCCTTTATTGTGGGTTCCATGCTCCTGTCTTTAACCTTGAAGACTGCGAATGGCATAGTAAACGTTACCATTCAAGGCTTAAAGCTTTGGCAGTACTACCGTCCGCTCCGTAGGATAAGGGGACTTGACCCTATGCGTTTCTATGTTCTTTGTCTTCCAGAAGATCTCAGCTATCTTCTGTACGTTGTCAAGTAGAACCTGGGCGTCAGCAAGGTTGGTACTCTGCTTTGCCTTTGACGCAGATTTCAGAGTGTTCCAAACAAGTTCATGGAGTTCTGGACTTGTCTTGGCGTGGTCTGGTTTGAAGTAGTCGCCCCAGAGGACACGAATCTCATGCTTGCATATCTCGGCATGCTGCTCCTTTATTGCAGTGTATCTGATCATCTTGTTCCTGCCTTCGGGGCTCATGTCGTTGCTCTTTGTAAGCTCATCGATGAGCATGTCCATCCTTATGACAGTATGGGCTGCTACCTGCGCCGTGTATGGATCATATATTCCGCAAGGAATGTCGCAGTGCGCATGCACCGTATCAAATTTCAGTACCCTGTCTAGTGATTTTATTACCTTGTACATCCCACCACACTACTGTTGCTCAAAGATTCTTTATAAGCTTTTCTTAAAATGGGCCTGTGGAGAGTCGAACTCCAGTCTCAAGCGTGTAAGGCTAGCGTCTTGACCGTTGGACGACAGGCCCGCGTTCAGCGCTTTGCGTGCCGTTCGCAGAAAGCATTTATCCTATCTATTGCATAGCCTAATATCTCTTTTGGAGCCAGGCTCACGATGCGTATATGGCCTGGCGCACCAAAGCCAGAGCCCCTTATTATCTGGATGTTCTCTTCCATAAGAAGTTTTGAAACGAACTCTGCATCGTTCTTAAGCTTAAGCTCCTTCATGTCGACTTTTGGAAGAATGTAGAAAGCGCCGTTCGGTCTTACTGTACTCATGTAAGTATTCCTTTCAAGCTTGTCAACAGCGTAGTTTGTCCTTTGGGATACGATCTTTACCAGATTCTTTATCGCTCTCCTGTGCTCCTTTACGTTGTTCATTGCTTCTGCAACAGCATACTGTGCAGGTGTATTTATGGAAAGACGCGACCGGGCATAATCCGCAAACGTCTCCTTTACCTTTGCAGAGACCCTGTCGCTTTCTGGAACTATCATAAAGCCGATTCTGAATCCAGTTGCCTGATAATTCTTCGATGCACCATATAGTATTACATGCGGAATCCCTTTAGCGAGCTTTGACATGCTTGTGAACTTTGCCCCATTGTAGACAATCTCATCATAGATTTCATCGCTTATGAGCAGAAGATCATTGTTGTTAGCGATTTCCACAATCTCTTCAAGGGCAGGTCTGTGAAGCACTGTCCCGGTAGGATTGTTCGGATTGGCCAGGAGCAGATATTTCAGATGCTTTCCCCTGCTGGTCTTCCTTATTTTTGCTATAGACCTTGATGCGGCGTCAGCGTCTATGTTCCACCTGTCGCTCTCGTTATATTGCTGGAAGATGAACCTTCCACCAGAAAGGTAGAGATTTGATGCGTATGCTGGGAAGTATGGTTTGAACGTTATTGCGTAATCTCCATCGTTTACAAGGGCGCTATTCATTATGTGTAGCCCTTCGGAGATGCCCTGCGTAGATACAACATCATTTTCATTGAGGTTAACTCCATACATGCGCTTGTATCTGCCAATGACTGCATTTATCATCTCGTATATTCCTTCAGACCTCGAATAGCCGGTCTTTCCATTCTTGAGCGCATCAATGTATGCATCAACGATGTATTTTGGAGTTGGGATGTACGCCGGAGGGTCTCCGGTGCTTAGTTTTATTATCTTCCTGCCTTTTCTTGCAAGCTTGTCTGCAGTGTTGTCATCCTCCCTTATAGGATTCTGTGCGAACTTGCTTCTCTTAGAGAGAATTCCCATAGTTTCACTTACTTACTAGATCTGCGTCATCAATTATATAAGTTCCAGAAGTGCCCGACCATGTCTTATGTGCCTTTACTATTGCGATTGTCTTGTTGAAGAGCGGGGCGTCAAGCACAAACGATTCGGCCTCACCACCTTCGAACGACAGGTTAATCTTGTATTTCTTGTTGGCCTCAACAAGGTCATCTACAGTTCCAGAATCGATTCTCCGTCCCAAAAAGCTTTCATCAAGACCAGCGGCAGAGACGCTAGTTATTATCGCGTTGAATTCCTTTGATACTTCGTTAAGCTCAGTTAGAGGATCCATGCCCCAAAGGGGCGCATAATGCTCTATATTGAGCTTCTTGCATATGTCATTTATCCGATCAGCTTGATACCTGCTTGCAACTGCGCCTGTGATGAGTTCTGTGACCTCGTTGTCCTTCAACGCCTGCTCCAAATCGGCAAGTTCTTTCTCCTTTACGCCCTTCGTCTTGGCGAAGACGTGCTCTATTCCCATCGCTTCCGCCTGAAGGTCTGTCCACTTTATGTTCGGCCTGTGGAACATATAGCTAAATTCATTCTCTGATATCATCGATATGAGCAGTTCAACGTCCTTGCCCTGGTCGCGCATCTTCTGTACTGCAAGTGTCGAATCCTTCCCACCGCTGTAAAGTGCAGCTATCATGCATTCACAAAATCAGAGATCAACCTTCTGGTTTAGCCCAATCGGTACAAATTCAATACCTAGCTCGGCAAGCTTCTCCTTGAATATCCTATAGGTTGCCTCGAGTTGGAAATCTTTTAGAGGTGCGTCATGCGTAGGTATCACTTTCTTTGGCTTGACCTTCTTGGCGAACTCCAGCATATCAACCAATCTAGCCCACGGGACAAAGACAGGCAAGCATAAGATATCAACATTACCGAACGGTTTCTCTTCAAACGAGTCGCCAGCATGCAGGAATCTCTTGTTTATCAAGAAAGCAAGATTCATAGGAGGTGGATAAGGTATCTGGCCGTGCTTCGGATCGAATACCTCTACGTCAAACCCCGCAATATCCTTCTTATCACCACCTTTCAGCGCTTCGTATTGCAGATCTTCCTTTTTCAGCAGCTCTCCGATTTCGCTGTTCGTGTATACCTTTATGGGTTTTATGGAATTAAGCTTCTTCAGCGCTTCAGGGAAATAATGGTCAGCATGCTTGTGCGTAATAAGTATCGCATCCACGCCCCCTATGTCCTCTGGTTTTAAGCGTTTCTCAACAAAGCAGAGGTTTCCAGGATCTATAAGCAACCGTTTACCATTTTCCTCAATCAATATACAGGAATGCAGAAACTTCATTATCTTCATTTAACCCCTACAAAATGCTCTCTAAAACTATTTAACTGTACTTGAAGGACATATGTCGCTCAGCACACATCCTTCGCAATGCTTTGCCCTTGCTGTGCATGCATCTCTTCCGAGCGCTATGAAGAGATGGTTGATGTTGCCCCACTCGCTCTTAGGTGTTATCTCCATAACTTTCTGCTCTATCTTTGCAGCATCATCTGTCTTGTAAAGAAAGAGTCTTCTTGCAACTGTTATGCAATGTGTATCTATCGCGATGCCCTCATGCCTGTCAAAAGCGTTGGCCAATACCACGTTCGCTGTCTTTCTTCCAACTCCAGATAGCTGCACCAGTTCCTCCAAAGTGCTTGGTACCTTGTTATTGAAGTTTTCGTGTATGTACTCTGCAGTCTTTATCACATTTCTTGACTTTGTTTTGTAAAAATTCAGGCTCTTCAGATAAGGATAGAGCTGCTTTGGCTTTAGTCCAACAAAACTCTTTACGTTTGGGTAACTTTTGAAGAGAGCAGGCGTTACCTTGTTTACCTGTGCATCTGGTGTTTGTGCAGAAAGCATAGTAGCTACAAGCAGTTCCCAAGCATTGGTGTGATCTAGCAACGTCTGCATCTCTTTTTGATATCTCTTCTTGAGCCTTGAGATAATCAGCTTGATCTTAGGTTCAGCACTTTTTCTTCTCATTGGAATACCATCTAAAGAACGCTTCAAAGGCCTTGCCCCTGTGTGATACCCTGTTCTTGTCATCCATGCCCAACTCTGCAAGGCTCTTTCCTTTGTAACCTTTTGGAGAGAATATCGAATCAAACCCAAAACCACCGTTTCCTTTCTGGTTTCTTAATATGCTGCCGTCCATCCTGCCTACAAAACACCTGAATGTCTTTCCATCATAGAAGCTGAGCGCACATTTTGAATCTGCAGATCTGTTCTTTATTCCATCCATTAGTTTCAGGAGGCCGCCATTTCCTATGCGCTCGAGCGCGTGTGATGTATATACTCCTGGAAAGTCATTGAGAGCGTGTATGAACATTCCCGTATCATCAACTAGAAGCGGCTTCTTGATGTGTTTGTATGCCTCTTTCGCTGCATACCCAGATATCTCTGCAAGGGAATCGGATTGTATCTCGAATTTTCCTATGTATTTAGGGGTGCTCAAGCTTATTCCGTACCTTCTTGCGACTCGGTTTGCCTCGCGTAGCTTGCCCCTATTGTGCGTGACAAGAATAAGCTGTTGCATCTTATCGATTTGTCAGGTTAGCCATAAATACTTATACTGCAATCTAGCTTTATGGCAGGGGTGAAGCTTCTTACAGTAGCAGATGCAAACAAACTTGTCGAGGGTTTAAGCAAAACTTACAAGGACGCAAAGTACTATCTGGATTTTAAAACACCTATAGATCTTGTTGTTGCTGCGATACTTTCTGCACAAACGCGCGATGAAGTCACAAACGCTGTTACACCAAAACTTTTCGCGAAATATAAAACCGCTAAAGACTATGCAAATGCCGACCCAGAAGAACTCTACAGTCTCATTAGCAGGGTCAGCTTCGGTGGCAACAAGTCAAAAAGCATAATCAGCACAATGAAGATTGTAAACGAAAAGTACAACGGCAAAGTGCCAAACAAGATGGAAGAGCTCCTCGAGCTTCCCGGCATAGGCAGGAAAACCGCAAATACAATACTCATAAACGCATACGGCATAGTCGTTGGCATACCTGTAGATACTTGGGTCATAAAGCTTGCGCCCAGACTAGGCTTGAGTGTCAACAAGGATCCTGATAAGATAGAGCAAGACCTGATGAAGACGATCGGCAAAAAATACTGGCACAACATTACATACATATTCAAGAGACACGGTAAGGCGCTTTGCGATAAGGTTCCAATATGCAGCAAATGCCCTGTCCAAAACATATGCCCAAAGAACGGAGTTACAAAGAGGCTCTAGGCTGGTCAGATGAAAATTATAGCGGATTTCCATACACATTCTAGGTTCGCGATGGCGTGCAGCGCAAACATTAATCTGCATGGGCTTGTGCAGGCATCAGAGACAAAGGGCATAACGCTTGTGGGAACCGGAGACTTCACCCATCCGGATTGGTTGTCTGAAATAAAGAAGGATCTCGAAGAGCATAATGGGACCGGCCTTTTCAAGCTCAAAGGTTCATCAAGCAAAGTAAGATTCATCCTGAGCTCCGAAGTATCTACGGTATTCAACCATAAGGGTGCAACGAAGAAGGTGCACAATCTTCTGCTGATGCCAAGCATAGAATCAGTGCAGGCGCTTAACGATAGGCTCGCAAAGTACGGGAGTCTTCCATCTGATGGAAGACCAACATTGTCCATCAGTGCTGCGCAACTGGTAGAAACCGTATTTGAAGTTGAGAAAAATGCATTTGTATTTCCTGCGCACGCATGGACCCCCTACTTTGGAGTCTTCGGCTCGCTTTCTGGCTTCAACTCTATGAAGGAAGCATATGAAGACCAAGAGAAGCATATCTATGCGCTCGAGACAGGACTATCGAGCGATTCGCCGATGAACTGGAGGATATCCGCGCTTGATAAGTATACATTGCTTTCGAACAGCGACATGCACTCGCTTGAGAAGCTCGGGAGATCGGCAAACGTTTTTGAGATGGATGAAGAGAAACTATCTTATGATTCAATAACAAATGCGATAAAGAAAAAAGACGGCAGCGTAATCAAGAAGATAATACAGTTCTATCCAGAGGAAGGCAAGTATCACTTCGACGGCCACAAGGACTGCAAGTTCTCGGTGAACCCAGAAACAAGCAGCATAACGAAGTGCCCCGTGTGTGGGAAGAAGCTTCTGAACGGTGTTTTACACAGAGTTAACAACCTTGCCGACAGGCCTGTAGGTTTTGTCCCGCCAAATCCTATTCCCTTTGCAAAGATAGTACCTTTGAAGGAGGTCATAGCCGACGTGACACAAAAGGGAACGTACTCTGTTGCAGTTGACCGCATCTACAAAGAGCTTACATCCACAAAAACAGAATACGACGTTCTGCTCGATGAAGATATCGGGTCAATCGCCAAAAGGTCAACGAAGGAGATCGCCGAGGCAATATCCAATATGCGCTCAGGGAACATAACAATAAAGCCGGGTTACGCAGGGATATTCGGTGAGATAGACCTGCTTAACAGGAGCAAGGGCAAAGAGAAGATAGAAGAGAGAAGACAGAGGATGCTCTGATCAGATCGACAGCGCGTTTCTTACATATACCAACGGGCTCCATGTTGCTTTCCTGTACGCATAGATGTTTCTTCTATACTTGTTCCTGAATCTTGCCCTTGCAAAGCCATCGATTATGCCGCCATAGTGCTTTAACCCTACCAAAGCAGCAAAGAGCACGCCTATTATAACCATCTCGAACATCATCAGGTCTCCGGTTATTGTCAGCATAGTTGTAGAGAATGAAGTGCCCCTAAGGACAAGGAAGGACGCCAGTGCAATGAAGAAGTCCAGGCCTACAGATATGTAGGCAAGTCGTTCCAGCCACTTCTCTATTCTCCTTATTCTTGCATATTCGCTGTAATACAAATTTATCTACCGGTCGCAATCTAAGAAGTGCTGCGAGTATTTAAAAAGTTAATCTGTAGGTGGCAAAAGCGGAAGTTTTGGTTCAGTTTCATAATGTCAAAAGTGTTTTAAAGACGATTTAAGAGTATAAAGTGTGTGTAAATGAATCAAAAGCAAACTATAGCACTTATACTACTGTTACTTGGAGGAATAACCCTGCTTGCTGGAGGCGCTGGCGGAATTGCTATATCGCTTGCTCTTGGTAGTCAAACAAATACTACAATCAACGGATTGACTCCGAATGGTAACATTCTCTTTGGATCGATCAGCATAGTCTGCGGTGTTGTGCTCTTTGCCATAAGTGTTATGGTTTCTAAGAAACCAGAAAGAGCTAAGACATGGGGAATAATAGGAATTGTCTTTTCAGCAATTGGTCTACTTTCAGGCAGCTACATAGGAGCCGCCCTTGCGTTAATCGGTGCTATACTGCTTCTTACATACAAGCACTGACACACGCCGTCAGTTGCGAAACCTTTTTAAATAAAGCGTATGCAGTATAAATCGGTGTACAAAATGGCATCAAAACCAACAGCGGCATTTGTGTTGCTGTTAATAGGCGGCATAATAGTACTTGGAGGCGGAGGAACCCTCCTCGCCAGCGGCCTAGCGGTTAACTCGATCGCAAGTTCGAGTGGGATTACCGGGGTCAGTCTGTTTGGCGGAGCAGTAGGAACTATCGGAATAGCGCTTGGAGCACTTGGAGTAATCTGCGGCTTGCTGATGCTTGTGTCTGGAATAATGGCATACACAAAGACTTCAGCTATCAAGACCTGGGGCATAATAGGCCTGGTGTTCTCGATAATCAGCCTCGGAAGCGGAGGTGGCTTCATACTAGGCTTCATACTTGGCCTTGTAGGAGGAATACTCGCACTAGTGTACAAGGGCTAACGAGCAAAGGATACCTTTAAAGCCTTTCTTTGCTAATATGTAGAGTGTAAGCTCTACATTTAGCATATTTTTGATTTAGTTTACAGGAGCGTATTTTATGCCAAGCGAATTGAACGATAAGATAATAGCAGCTGTCAGAGTCCGCGGCAGGGTCAATGTCAGGCACGACATAACCGAAACATTGAACAGGCTGCGCCTAAAGAGGGTGAACAACTGCATAGTGGCAAAGGTCGATGACTCTCTGATGGGCATGATAAAGGAGTGCAGCAACTACATAACATACGGTGAGGTTGACGAAAAGACAATGGAGCGATTGATAAAGAATTCTGGGCTTCAGATAGACCCGAAGGAAGTAATGTCAGGCAAGTACAACATGAAGGAACTCAGGAAGAATCTTCCATTCAGGCTGCACCCTCCAAGAAGAGGCTACAAGAGCATAAAGAGGAGCGTGAAGCAAGGCGGTGCTCTCGGGTACATGGGACCGGCAATAAACGGATTAATTCAGAGAATGGTGAAGTAATGGTAGTCAGAAGGCAGAAACGCAACCGCAAGTACCTCGGAACACGTCGTTGGGGAGTCGGCAACATAAAGAATGCAAGGGGTGCAGGAGACCGCGGAGGCGTTGGAAGGGCAGGCGCAAGGAAGCACAAATTCACGTACATGACGAGCAAGGCAAGAGAGCTGATGCACAAGAAGGGCTTCCATCCCTGGAACAGGAAACGCCTAGACGAAATGACACTATCGCAGATAAACAGCATGCTGCATTCCAATGGTGGCAAGCAGGAGATAGAGCTGCGCAACTGCAAGGTCCTGAGCAATGGCTCATTGAGCAAGCCGATAACAATAAAGGCAGCAGGCTTCTCAAAGGCAGCCACGGAAAAGATAAAGGCTGCCGGTGGAGAGGCAATAGTAATAGAATAAACAGCCCCAAGGGTTGGGCATGGAAGCACTGAAGATCGCGTTTTACACAGATACATACCTACCGGCTGTCGATGGTGTTGTAACTTCAATAATCAACACAAAGAGGGAGCTCGAGAAGCGAGGCCATAAGGTATACATTTTCACGAGCGGGGCATCGATGTCGAAGCCCGTAGTCGAGCTTGAGAAGAATGTCTACGCAGTTCATGGCGTCAAGTTCAGGAAGTACCCGCAGTACAGGCTGGCGCTCTTTCCTTTCCTATCTGCAGCAAAGCTCAACCAGATAAAGCCGGACATAGTGCATGTGCACACGCCATTCATGATGGGGTTCTCCGGACTGGCAATGGCAAAGATAAACAGGATACCTCTTGTAGGAACATTCCATACGTTCTTCACACACAAGAACGTCATGGCAGAGTACGGCGGCTCTAGCAAAACGACGCAGAAGGTAATGGAGAAAACAGCATGGCCATACGCAAAGTTCTTCTACAATAAGTGCAATATTGTAATAGCACCAAGCGATGTGGCAACAAAGGTTCTAAAGCGGCACGGCATACCAAACGCTGTGACTGTGCCGAACGGGGTAAACACAGAAAAGTTCAACCCAAGGGTCAGCGGTGCAAAGATAAGGAAGGCAATAGTCACTGGCAAGCGCGATAAGATAGTCCTATATGTAGGGAGAATAAGCCGCGAGAAGCGTATAGATGTGATACTGAAGGCAGCGGCCATACTACAGAGAAAGGACATCAAGTTCGTATTTGTCGGAACAGGGCCATATATCCATTACTATCAGCACATGGCGATAAGGTTGGGGCTAAAGGAGAACATAAGGTTTGTCGGGTTTGCGGACCAGGATGACCTGCCAAGGTATTATGCTGCTTCAGACCTGTTCTGCACTGCGTCCACATTCGAGACCCAGGGAATAGTGCTTCTGGAGGCAATGGCAGCGGGCAAGCCGGTTGTCGGTGCCGATTACCTGGCTATAAGGGATATAATAAAGAACGGCAGGAACGGCGAAAGGTTCGAGGCCGGCAACGCGAGGGACTGCGCGCGAAAGATAGAAAAGGTTTTAAATAAGCCCTCAGCATATAAAGAGACGGTGAAGACTGCGGAGAGATACTCTGTAAGGAGCACAACCGATATGCTACTGAATGTCTATAGAGGGATACTCTCTAGGGACAGTTTCTGATTGAAAGTCTTATAAAGAAAGGCGATTTACTGGAAGAGAATTTGGGCAGCAATCATAATACCAATGAAGTTAGCCGTACAAGGCAGAATGCCCAGGACGGCAAGAAGGGGGAGAGCACACTCAACAATCTAATAAAGAGCTCTACAGACCCCAAGGTCCAGGAGCTAAGGGGCCAGATAGAGGAGCTGAAGAAGAAGCGTGCCGTGCTTGTTGCAAGGATGCGTGAAAGCCAATACAGGTTGGGATACAAAACAGCTGAGAAGGAGGCGATTGCAAAGCTAGTCGAAATGGAGAGGCAGAAGGCAAAGAGCTCGCACGCAAAGGAGAACATGGTGAAGCTGAAGAGGCTCAGGCATTCAATAGAATTCAAGATATCTACGGAATCGCTCTCGCTCGCCCAGGAACGTGCAATGGCCATGAAGATAGGCGAAATAAACGCCCAGATAGAAGAAGCATTGAAACTCGAGAGGCTCACAAGGAAGCACGGGCTCGTCTCTGGTGACATAGAGAAGTACCAGAAGACCCTGAATGAGGTAGTAACGCAGATAACAGAGCTCGATGGCAAGCTCGACGTGTTGTACGCAGGAATAAGATCCGCGCTTGGCATACAGAAGCGCAGGCCAAAGAGCCAGGTGCAGGCACCAAAGCAGAAGCAGCAATCGCAAGAGATAAATCTAGAAGACATAGTAGTAATAAAGAAGAAGGAGGACAAACAGTCATCACAGTAAGTTACAGAATTAAGTGTTATTCATGAAGATTACGTTTTTTGGAGCAGCAGGCGAAGTGGGCAGAAGCTGCATAATGGTAAGCACCAAGAATACAAACATATTGCTTGATGCTGGGGTGAAACTGGGCGAGAAGATAGAGTACCCTCAGATATCTGAGGATCAGCTAAGGCATATGGACGGAATATTCCTGTCGCATGCACACCTAGACCACGTTGGCTTCCTGCCTCACATATACTCTGCTGGGTATAAGGGGCACTTCTTCGCAACAAAGCCTACAATAGAAGTCTCGAACGTCATGATAAGCGACTACATTCGCTTGTCTAATCCTGTAAGCGTCACAAAGAAGGGGCTTGCAGAGCAGGCCAGGCATTCAAAGATAGTTGAATATTATAAAGAATTCAGGTTCAGAGACCTGTCAATAAAGTTCATACCTGCGGGGCACATACTCGGAAGCGCGCTAATAGAAGTAAGCGACGGCAAGAGCAGGGTCGCATATACTGGTGACATAAGCCTCTCTAAGACAAGGCTATTGGAGGGCGCAGACGTAAGAAACATCACAGCGGACACGCTCATCACAGAGAGCACATACGCAGCAAAGCGTGATGTATTCCCTAACGAGAAGCTGGTAACAAGGGACATGGCGAAGAGCATGAAGGACACTCTAACAGCTGGCGGCAAGGTGATAGTGCCGAGCTTCGCAGTGGGAAGAGCCCAGGAAGTACTATTCCTCCTTGACGACTACATAAACTCCGGCGTGCTGCCCAAGGTGCCAGTATACGTTGATGGGATGATAAACAAGGTCATGAGAATATACAGGCACAACGTCATATACTGCAGGAAGGAACTGCAGAGCAAGATCCTTATGAGCGATTATGATCCATTCAAGAGCCCCAACTTCGTTCCAGTAGAAACGAAGGGTACGAGGAACAAGATCGTAAACGACCAAGAGGCTGCAATAATAGTGACAACGAGCGGGATGCTCACTGGTGGGCCTGTCATGTTCTACCTTTCGAAACTTGCAAAAGACTCATTGAACAAGATGCTTCTTGTAGGATATCAAGCTGTAGGCACAATGGGGAGAGCGCTGCAAGAGGGCTCGAAGAGCATCTTCATGAACGGTAAGGAGATGAGAATAGAGATGAACGTGAATACATTCCACCTGTCTGCGCACGCTGACAGGCCACAGCTGGAAAGCCTTATGAACAAGGTAAAAGGACTGCAGAATGTAATGATAGTGCACGGAGAGATAAGCAAGTCAAAGGAGCTCAGGGAGTACGCCTCAAGGAAATGGGAGGCAAAGGTTCCATTGATAAAAGAATCGTACGAAGTCTGATTCTCAGTATACAAGTATCGTATGCCTACCAAAGGCATAAATAGGCGCACGAAGCAACAACCACAATAGCCTTGTGGGAAGGTTCATTCAATGAAGGAAAAAAGAGGAAAGTATTCGAAGGAGCTTGAGCAGATAAAGATGCTCAAGTCGATAAACTCCATGCTCAAGTCGAGCGACATGGAGAACGCCCTGTTGGCAAACTCGGCCAAGGACAACGAAACCATGCCGGACAGCATGGTCGATGAAATGCTGGGCAAGATAATGACAGAACGGGAGAGGAACAGGGACATAATAGACATAAACAAGCTCACCACTCAGGCTACTTCTGTCCAAGCAAAAAGAAGACAGGCAAGCAGGCCGCAAAGGGGGCACGCAGCCCATAAAGTAAGAGCTAAGCCTAAGAGATCTGCGCAAAAGCACAAGAAAAGGAGATAACGACTAATTCTAGCAGCAGTCGCAGTTGCACTTCATTTTTCTTCCCTTGCATTTGCCGCAATCGCAGCACCCGCAGCAGTTGGTGCAGCACATATCCATCTTCTTTGACGTCTTCTTAGAGGTTCTACGTTTCGCCATACTCTCACATAATGCACCGCTCAAAAGAGTTATTTATATGTTGCTTCATATTCTGTATACAAAGGGCTCTTGGCTCAATGGTAGAGCGTCCGCTTTGCAAGCGGAAGGTTGCGGGTTCGATTCCCGCAGAGTCCACTTAAGGGAATCAAACAATGGGTAAATCCCTCAACTCACCGCTTTCTTCACCAACGCTACGATCTTTGCCTCTTCCGAAGCTGTCAGTTTTGTTACCGCATACGTCACTGGCCACATATTTCCTTCATCTAGGTTTGACTTGTCGCTAAAGCCCAAAGTTGAATACCTTGCTTTGAATTTAGAGGCATATTGAAAGAAGCAGACCATCTCATCGCCTTTCATATACGCCGGAAATCCATACCAGGTTTTGCATGTAAAGCTGGGGAAGTTCTTCGTAATGATGGCATGTATGCGTTTGGCTAAGGACCGGTCAGGTTCTGGCATCTTGGAAATAGCAGCTAGTACTGTGTTTTCGTTGTTTTCTTTAGAATTTTTTTCTTTGAGATAGTCCTTCATTGCAGCTATCTCCTCCTTACTCAGCCCATTTGCTTTTTTCATAAAGACTAGTTAGTTTTTCTCTATTAAAGACTTTCTACCTGATAAGGTTTTCCGGTGGAGTTACTGATACACCGCCAACGCGCCTTACAAGATCTTTCGGCTCGCTAACTAAGGGTTCTTGTAGTAGCAGATGCCTCCAAGTCAGCCTTTGGTACTCCATGGAAACAAACGAAGGTTTTCCGTTGTTCTGGAAGAAAACGTTGTAGTCAGAACCGGTCGTTACGCTTGTAAGGCCTTCCATAGGTGTGTACCCGTTCCGATCGTATAACCTTATCATCCTTGCATTGATATCTGTGGTCCAGCCTATTATGGCTGGCGCACCAGTTTCTCTCGCAAGCCTGATGTGCGCCTGCATCATCGCATGTGCAAGCCCTTCGCCTTCGTGTTCCTTTAGGACCAAAGTATCTACGGTGTAGCTGGCCTGACCTAGATCATAGCCAACAGCTTTTCTCATAGCCCTTACGGTCTGCCTTATTCCATTGTCTCTGCCAGCAGCCGCCATGACGTTTGAGAACCCTAATGCAAGCCTGAAACCAACTATATTTCCGGCATTGTCTTCAATGGTTATTATCATTCCGTCTTTTGCTTTCATTGCGTAGCCTATCTCCTCTGCTAAGGATTTTCTATCAAGCTGTTCTGGAGGCAGGCTCCATTTAGGAGAAGAATATCTCTGTATGTACATATCCGCCAGCTGGTCCCTTTTCTCAGCTGTTAGCTGCTCTGCATTCCTAGAGGTATATACCTTTACTTCAAAGGCCGTTGTCTCGGTCGGCGCGCTTGGTCGGGTCCCTAACATTTCTCCGCTTTTCACTTCTTATTTTATTTTTCTGTGAAATACTAACCATGCACTAGGTATTTAAAATAATCGTATAAAGATGGAAATAATCTCTACACAAGTTTTTTGCCTTCCTCTGCATAAAGATTGAAGGGGATATCCTTTTTGTTAAATCTTATTTTTCTAGTCACATAATTCCTCCAGTTCTGCATCGCCCTTTTAGAATTTCTAGGACCTGTGTACACAAGCACCTCCATGTGTGTGTGCGGAAATTCCGCAAAGCCGGTCATGCCGCTTATGCCGACAATATCCCCCACCTTCACCCCTTGACCAATCTTTATTCCGAGAACTCTTGCAAAATTGTGGCAAAGGTGCTCCATCGATACATACTCGTCATTAGAGCACTTTATCTGCACAAAATTTCCTTGCGCCCAGTATTTCTTTGTTAATCCATGCACGTTTGAATCCTGCTTTATCGCAGATATAGTCCCAGAAGCCGGTGCAATAACCATTGTGCCTTTTGGCATGTAAAAATCGACAGCGTGCTTTATTCCGCCTTGGTGTGCAGGCGATATGAAATGGGATCCAAAGGCATTTACCTTGCTCATCTGCGCCGGCGTTCTGTATATCCCCTTTGTATAAATGTCTGGGGCATCCTTTTGCGGAGCAAGGCGCTCCTTCTTGATATCCTTCTTCTTTGCCATGTTGGATTTGCTTATAGGTAGTTTTGAACCATCCCTAACGAGCTTATTCATTATGGATTTTATCACTGGATCATTTCCTCAAATTCATTAGCGAACAATCTTTCTGTCAAAACATATTTATATCACATGCAACACAGCGCTCACCATGGGGAAAGGAAGAGTTGTCAAAGCAACCATAGTGAGGTCGCTTTCAGAGCTTGACACACTTAATTCTCAGATGTTCCAGTATTTCGATGACGGCACGGATCTTCTGGGGCCGACAGCCGAAGTCACCGTAATGACCCGAGATGAAGATACTCGCAAGGCATTACATACAATGCTACAGGAACCTTGGGTAAAGTGGCCATATACGTTCAGGAGCTCGAAGACCGGCGTGGCAAACGATGCCGCTCTAGGCCCATATGATACAACGCTAGCTTTCGAACGTATGTCTCCAACTATAGCTGCAGCAACGTTCTACTCTGTAATGCGCAGAGCATCAAGACAAGGCCTAGCGCTAAGGGCAGAGGCAAAGATTAACCATTCTGATGGTAGCCTCTACAGACTGAGCTATTCTGCAACAGGAAAGGAAAAAACATATACGCCAGAGCCGTTACTGAAAGGCACTCCAGAAGAGAAGAGCGAAGAGAACAGATGGTATCCTGGTAGGTTTAAGGTCAGGGAGTCTAAAGAAATTAACGCTGGTGGTCTACCCGCAACACTCTCTTGGATGCAGAATCCGGCTGTCGAAATACCAGCACTTGTTAACGAACTGCTTGATAGCGTTTCACAGATGGCTACCCGCCTGGCAAACGTACAGCGTTATGCAGGTGAGCAGACGCTGCGCAAGCAGAGCGATGCAGAGCACCTATACGACACGGCGCTGTTTGCCGTAATGATATCACAGACATTTAATTCAATTGGAGTTGTGAACGACACAGGCAAGGTCGCGCTTATGGCACTTCTGCATGATGTTGACGAAGCGTTCACAGGGGACCTTCCGCAGAGCGCCAAGGCGGATTTCGGAGGCCATTCTGATCAATTGAGGGCGGCACTTAGGGGCATAAGCGACAAGAGCCTCAGGAAACTTTTTGAACGTACTAGAAATCCAAAGATGTATTATGAACTTGTTGCTCTTGTTGTAGAAGAACGTGAGAGGAGCACCATAGAGGCAAAGATAGTCAAGCTTGCGGATACCTTCGATGTTGTGCTTTATGCAAGGAATGAAAGAGCGCTCGGCAACCAGAATTTCACAGGTATAGAACATCGTGGTGGCCAGAGGTACGACCAACAGATGCAACAGTTTGTGGATCTAATGACGCAGGTATACCGGCAAGCCGGCATACCTACACAAAGAGACTTTGCGGCTTGGGTCAAAGAAGCGCCAACGCGCACAGAGAGGGCAGATGGCCCCATTTTTGATCCGTCATCATCAAAAACAAGGAGCAAAAGAAGCTAACCCTCTACCCCATCCAAAATAAGACGTTTGCTGAACGTTCCACGCTCTTCTGCCTTTTTCTTCCTAGCATGTTCGACCTTCTCGATGGTCGTCCCCTTGAATTTTAATATCGCGTAGAAGACCTCAAGTATGTCGGCAAGCTCTTCCTCCCTACCACTCACATAGAACTCTGTTGCTTCTTCCTTTAGCTTCTCTCGAAGTCTTCTTTCGTATTCCTGGTCGTCTGCTACGTGCGTTATCGCCTTCTTGCCCTGCGCTTCCATCATGTCGGGTATGTTATCCCTTACCAGTTTGTCGTATTTCATTGCATCACTCATAGTTTAGCTCCAAAAGCAACAATGGCAAGAGTTGCAAGTATCACAACTATGCCAGCTATTTCGTATTTATTTGCACGCTCCTTCAGTATTGCTATTGCTAAGATAATCGCAATAGGGCTTGATGCAAGCGCAAGCAGTGGTGTCTCAACAGAGCTGACCGCAAAAGCAGCAGAGAAGATTACGGTTCCTGCGCCGTTCAGCAGCCCTGGCGCAATCGCGTGCTCGCTGCCCCTTGCAATAACTCTCTTCATTTTTGTGTTCTTCACCTTCGAGACTAATAGCATAGTTGCCAATGCACTCCAAGCAAAAGAGAAGAGTGCCAGAAGCGCATAGTTCCCAAGAGGCTGCGCCTGTCCCAGGAGATATCCAAAAAGCACCCACATAAGCGACCACGCAAGCATTGCGGTAACAGCAGCAGCAACTGCGAGGGGGAGCGCCCTATTCATTCTATTATCTCTCTTTCTGGATACGAGAAGTATGCCAACAAAGAGCAATGGTAGGGACACGACCGTAGAAATGGCCAGCCCCTGCCTGAGAAGCCCACTTATCAATGATATAAAAAGGAACTGCGACGCCACTATTGGTAGAACTATCGATGCCCTTTCGTTCTCATAAGCGTAGAAACTGCAGTAGAAACCCAGAACGTTCAGGAAGCCCAGGAAAGCGATGATGAAAAGAAACGGAATTGTGAAGCTGAACGTGCTGCCGAGCAGGTATGCAACCACTATTGCACCAACCGCATTGAAGAGCGTGAATATGAAAACAAATCTCTTGTAATCTAGTCTGTTTATGTAGTTCCTTACTAGCAGCGGATAGACAGAGAAAGCAAGTATAAAGAACAAAGAGTATTCAGCGTAGGGGCCTGCCATCAGTAGCACCTCCAGAATATAGCTACAGAGAAGACGTTAAGGAGTATCCCTATCGCGAACGTGTAGGAGTAACCCAGCGAAGCGGATACCACTCCGGAGAAGAACGCCCCTACTATCGCAGATAACCCGATGAGCGCGCTCCAAATGCCAACGTAGTAGCCCTTGTGCCTGCCCCTAACATGGTCATAGACCATAACCGATGAGGAGATGTTCCAATAAGCATATGCAAGCCCAGCTATAACATAAACAATCACGTTAATCTGGAAGAAGAGATTGGCGAAGATAAAGACCGGAAGTATAGCCAGGAAGTACGATACACTTCTCGCAAGGGTCGCTATCGCATAGTACCTCTTCAGGGCTACGTAAGTCACGAAGTAAAGGACCAGGGCGTATATCGTAAGCTGCGCAAACCCATTCAGTACGTTTATCAGAAATACATCGCTGTACGTCAATCCGTATGCCCTAAGATATGGTATGTACGAAGTGTTGAACATCACTAACCCGAGATTGAACAGAAAGATGGCAGAAAGCAGCAGGTAGATGCTTCTGGTTCGCTTCCTTCTCAAGGATTTATGTATGTTCTCGATAAGGGACATGCCTGTTGTAAGGTGTGGGTGTATGCCCAGCGCCTTAAGTAAAGGGAAGGTCCTGTGGGCAAGCTCCATGCGCTCCTTGGACAGTATGCGTTTGGGAAGCTTTCTCACGACAAAATAGGCCATGGCAAGCGCAATTACGTTCAGCACAAGCATGAAGTCGAGATAATAGACAACAGAGTGATATGAGATGAAGAGGCCTGCGAAGAACGCTATAAGGCCTCCGACCATGCCCATCACGCTGTACCTGCTGAAATATTTCGGAAGCGAAGGGTTCCTTCGCGTGCCCATCACAAGTATGTTTATTGCTGGTGATGCAGCCGTAGCCACCAAGGCGTAAAGTCCGTAATCGAGCTGCAGAACTGCAACGTGTCCCATCAGATAGAGTATCAGAAGTACAGGAATCGTCCCAAGGATGGAGAAGAGTATGAACCATTTTGTTTTTCCTATTTTATCGATCAGCTCGCCCCAAAGAATCGATGATGGTATGCTCACTATGTAGTAAGCGGTTATGGCAATCCCTACATCAAACACGGTTCCGTTGAGCGAGAGTATCAGAAGCGGTATTATAATCGAAAGTCCGCTGCCTATCGCCGCATAAGGTATTACTGTATACATCCAACTATAGTGCAGTCCTCTGGCCATAGGTCGACTCTTCTGTATCTATGTTACTCTTTTTATACCCTCTTCCGTAATCTCAACATGCAGAAGGAGATAGAACTCAGAATCGTTGATATCAATAGAAATGAGGCTGTAAAGAGACTGAGAGAGATTCATGCAAGGCACGTTGCATTCAGAAGGTTCAAGCGGGTTGAGGTACGGCTTATTGCAAACCCAACGCTGAAAAGATGGATAAGGCTCAGAACCGATGGAAGAACCACAAGATTTGCAATCAAGGAGAACCGAGGCATGAAAGAGAATGTTTACGAACACGAAATAGATGTAAGCGATTTCAAGGAGATGGGAAAGATGATGCTGAAGGTCTTTCCCAATAATCTGAAAGCATATGTCAAGAGTGATAGGGATGAATACACTCTTGACGGGGCTGAAATAACTATCAACAAATGGCCCGGAATACCTCCTTTCATGGAGATAGAGGGAAAGTCAAAAAGGCATGTCAAATCTGTATGGAAGAAACTGAGACTGAAGGGCAGACCAATAGGCAACATATTCGATGTTTATAGACTCTACAACAAGGACTTCATCAAGGTCAACGTTAAAGAGAATTCTTACATCAACAAGATGCTAAAGTAGCTTCTCAAACTCTTCAATGTTTCTGAAAGCTTTTCCAGAAGATGCTTTTCTTATCCTGTTCATTATCGCCAGGCCTATGCCCTTCTCATCGAAAGACTCTATTATGCCGAATTTCACTTTCAAGGAATCCAGAGCAATGAGGCCATCATAAAGGTTCTTCGCTATGTCGTAGATATCCTTCTTAGAGCCCAGGCTTATCGTGCTGCAGCCGAAAGAATCAGACATCACATTGCAGGATTCCTCTGAACCTATGAAACCGAAAGGCGAAAGGCTCTCTGCCAGATCCAGCACCTTCACAAGAGATGAAACTTTGCCATCGAACATGTAGAGCTCTGTGTGGGGGGCATAGTGTGCATACTTTGTGCCCGGGCTGAGTGTCTTATCAACGACCGCCATACCCCTAGTAATATCGCTTATTTTCGGTTTCATCCCGAACGCTTTCTCGATCTCTTCTGGGGTGAAGGGCCCTGGCCTGAGCAGCTCAAATCTCTCAAGGTCTATTATAGTCGATTCTATCCCTAGGAAGGTTCTTCCAGAGTCTATTATGCAATCAACCTTGCCGTCAAAATAGCTTATCACCTGCTTCCCATTTGTTGCGGTCGGTTTACCAGACGGGTTGGCGCTAGGCGCAGCTATCAGCCCAACCTCTTTAATCAATGCGAGTGCTGCGGGGTGGGCTGGCATTCTTACAGTAACTGTTGATAGACCTGCCGTTACTACTTTCGGAAGACCTATTTTCAGTTTTGCAATGAACGTTATTGGAGAGGGCCATATTCTCCTTATAACCTTCATGTATTTTTCCGGAATGTCCACTATCTCGCGTGCCTTTTCCACAGATGAAACATGCACAACAAGCGGGTTGTCCCTTGGCCTGCCCTTCACATCAAAGATCCTGCTGCACGCCTCTTCGTTGAGTGCATCTGCACCTATCCCATAGACCGTTTCTGTTGGGAAGACAACAAGGCCGCCGGCCTTGAGTATGCGCGAAGCCCTGGATATCAAACTCTTCTCTGGCTTTACCGGATCTATCTTCAGAACAGTTGTCTTCAACTACGCACCGAAAGAATCATCCTGTTGCAAGGCCTAATATCCTGCCACGTTCGTTGACCCCGCCAACTACTTCATCAGCTCCTGCACTCTTTAGTTCTTCTTTTGAATAGCCACCTGAGGATATCCCAACGGTCTTTACACCAATCTCTTTTGCGGCCTTTATGATCTGCGGATAGTTTGCTATGACGCAGGTGGTCGCGCTAGGGGATAGCCCGAACTCGGATTTACCCCGCTCGATTGCTTTTTTGATTATCTCCCTGAAGTCCACTTCTTTGTTTCCATACTCACCAAACTTGAAGTACTCTGTAAGGTTTGCCCTCTGGAGCTTGTTCTTTATCACATCCTCTATGTCTCCTGTAGCTATACCCACAAGCACGCCCTTTTTTGTAAGCTCTTCAAGGAGCTGCTTTGCGCCGTTCAGCACGCCTATTGCCTCCCTGCCTGTCACGTTGTAGTAGGAATAGCCCAGCTCCTCCGCGCAACCCTCCAGGCGAGCCTTTATCTCTTCAGCGGAGACCCCGTTCTTTTCCAGTATGTCCTTGAGCATGAGCTGAGCAGGCACTCCTTCATAATCTTGAAGGTTGAACTGAGGCTCCAGTCCGTATCTGCTCCTTATTGCTTCGAAAACATAATCAGAGACATCTCTCTGGTCCCTAACAATGGTGTTGTTCACATCTATCAGTACAAGCCTATCTGCCATTCGACCACTTGCTGAGCAATAGTTTATCTAGAAGTAATATATCCCTTGTGATGTAAATAATAGGGATTCGATGATGCCAAATGTTGACCCCAAGCAGCTAAAGAACATGATGGCTAAGATGGGGATTAAGACAACAGAGATAGACGCTCAGAGCGTCACCATTCACTGCTCTGACAAGGACATAGTTATAACGAGCCCCCAGGTTACGAAGATAGAGGCACAAGGGGCTGTGAGCTTCCAGGTGGCAGGCCAGGTGAACGAGAGTGTCGCTTCAGATACGGTCGTGGTAACTGAAGATGATATAAGTACGGTGATGCAGCAGACCGGTGTATCCGATAAAGAGACTGTGGTACGTGCATTGGAGGAAGCTAATGGGGATATAGCACAGGCAATACTCTCCCTAAAGAGTTAGCCACTTATCTTCTCAGGCTGATAAGGAGCTCTGATTCATCCCTATCAACCGTATTAATGAAGTCATTTATCCTGGTGGGTCCATGGACATTTCCCTCCAGAAGACCGCTATGCCTTAAAATATGTGCGAGGGTGGGGTCAGCTTTCTCAAGCTTCGGCATCGCCAAGCCCAGGTCCATCCAGCCGTGCAACGGGTCTCTAAGCTGGCTGAAAGCCGGCATAATTGTCCTCACCTGCACGACATCATGCGATATTACAGTACCGTCATGCCTCTTCTGTATCTCGTTCTTAACCCCTATGGTGTATGGATTTGTGAATTCTACCCCTGTTCTCTCATATGCTAGCCTAAGGGTGGCTGTTTCTGGTGTCTCATCATAAGGCTGCCTCTCATAGATTATCACTGGCGCAACACCGTTTGGTGCATTCCTGAACAGCATCTGCGGCCTTCCGCCTCCAGACTTTAGTACTATCGCTTCCAGCATGGCGCGCGGAATATGCGTGTCTATGTACCTTTGGAAAGCGACGTCCGGTCTCTCTGTGGTCCTGCCCACCAACCTTACTCTAAGGTCTTTCTGCGCCTCGCCAACATTTGCTAGCTTGCGGTTCTCCGGAACGTTTATGCCTGTCTCCTCGTTATGATAAAGTGTGCCGCTAGTTCTAGGTATCCCACTGAATATCGCTTCAAGCATCTGGACGACATATGGATAAACGGTAGCGGTATTCTCTCTAAGACTGTGCAGATCCTCGGGTCCTACCCAGGTATACCCTAGGAAGTGCTGTTTGTCCTGTATCTTAAAATCATGCGGAACTTTCATCCTATGTACGAATGTATAGTTTGGTGTCTGTCTGCGGCCATTATACCAGTAAACCCCGTAGCCTATGGCAATCATTTCAGAACTTGTTAAATTAACCTTAATGCCGAGTTCATCATGGAAAAGCCTTGCTATCGTATCTGCCGTTGTCTCTCCAAACTGCATACGGCCTCCGGGCGCGGGCCATAATGCACCAGGCGTCGAATCTTGATAGTTACGAATCGAGACAAGAACCCTCCCAGTGTTAACGTCAAATATCCAGTTGTCTATGCACGGCAGGTCGGTCCAATTCATTATGCGCGTGTATATATCCTTAGGCACCCTATAGTGTGTCTTTGGGTTGACACGTTCAGCAGTCAGTTTTTCCAGGTAAGAGGGTTCCACCAGTTCTCTAATTGGTATCTCTTTAAGCAGATTTACGCTGGGTTTTTGCGCTGAAGCATCTCTATTAGACATGATAGATTAGCGTGGTCCAAGATATTTAAGCAGTGCTAAATGTATCAAATTGTTTGAAAAAAGTTTACATTCTGTAAACCGGTTCAGTCAGTAGTCGACCTTGTAAGCGTGCGCATATGGGACGCCCTTGACTTTCTTGACGTGACCCCTCTGTATTACCTTGTTCACTATCGCAGCATTGACTGCCTCGCTCCCAACTACGTTGGCTGACACTATGTCCTCTTTGGACATCTCGGAGAACTGCTCTGCCGTTATGAGCGATCCTTTGTAGAAATCAGAATATCTTTTTATGTCAAGGAGAACCTTGCCCTCTTCGAGGACCTTATCTATAAGCGACTCATCGCACATTGCAACTATCTTGCCGTTATCTGTCTCGTGAATCTTCACGTACATCAAGCGATTACCCATATTTGTAGATCAATACAGTTGCAAAAAGGTAGAGCACCCCATATGTAAGGAGCCATACCGTTCCTGGTATGTTGCTGGTCATCATTGCGAAGAAGCCCATTGAGAGCAACGACGCTGACATCACTATCTCTGCCTTGGTGTTCATTATCGCGTAGCGTATGTCGTGGCTCCTAGTGGTTCCAGCCCTAAGGGGTTTCCACGAAGAGCTCTTGTGTGTGATTGCAGCAATAGCCGCCTTCGATCTCGCTATCGCGAGCGCGAAGTTAAGGAAGAATATCATAAAGCCTTTCTTCAACGAACCAAAGTAGACCTTTGTGAGTACCGCGGGGGCGATCATCGACAGAACAAATGCTATTCCGCCAAATACCTCAAGGTATCTGCTTATGTACGTAGCCTGTATGAGTTGCTTTATCGTCATGTGGACGAACGGCAGGGTGGAGAACGACACAAAAACAGACAGTACGGTAAACGCGATAAGCACAAGCGACAGATAATTGAGACCAAAGCCGTGGCCTATATAATCTAGCATCGCCCACGGGCTTAGCCTCTTGGATTCCATGCTGCGTTTTGCGTAGTACCTTATGAACTGCGTATCACCGTAATTGTACCTCCACTGCTGCTTCACCAGCGCTGTGTACGTCTTCATAGGCTTCCCAAGTGCGTAAACCTTCGGCACATATATACTCTTGTAGTTGTGCATGTCGGATTCAAGGCTGAAGAACGTGTCTTCTATGACATACTCCGGGAAGCCCCCCACCACGTCTATCGCAGATCTCCTTATCACTCCGCACGAACCAGCGAACAGCGCGGTGTTATTGAGTGCCCTATGAGGTTGTATGAATCTGAAGAAAAAGCCATCGAAAAGGTCCACAGCCTCTGAGAAGAACGTGCCCTTCTGCGACCTCTTCTCCGTCTGGACATACGCGACCTTATCGTCGCTGAAGTAAGGCAGAAGGTCTTTCAGGAAGCCAGTATTTATAAGATATTCGTCAGCATCTATTATAGCGACGAACTCCTCCTTCGAATGTTTGAGCATGTTGTTTACCGCGCCGGCTTTGTACCCCTTCCGGTTATCCCTGTGGAAGAATATTACGCCATTATTCTTGCAGAAGCGTTCAAGTTTCTCTTTTGTACCCCTAGTTGTAGAGTCATCAACCATGTAGAATTTTATCTTGTTTTTAGGATAATCTAAATCAAGAAGCCTTTTCATATCCTTCTGCACCACTTCTGTATCCTCATTGTAAACCGGCATTATCACAGCAACGGTCGGTAGTCTTTTGAGCGGTTTTAGCCTTGCCGTTATTGCATCTATGTACCTGTCGTAGAAGTAAGACCTGAAGTATGATACAGACGCATAGAAGTTGAAGAACCCTGCGAATAGGGAGAGCCCTAGGAAAGCGCATGCTAAAACAAAGGTGTATGTAGAATTAACGGTTACAAACAAGTACGCGGAGAACATCAGGCTCGCAACAGACAGCAGCACAAAAATCGCGACTGTGCAGAACCTGATAACGAGCCCCCATGTAATCGGTATTCGCTGCATCATCATCAATCTGGAATTTTATAACGGAAAGGGTTTAGTATTAGCTATTTAGTAATAACTCTTAAATAGCTATAGATATTCTTCGTGCCGGGGTGGCAGAATCTGGTATCGCGCCGGTCTCGAGTTTACAAAACATCGAGAGCTGATCTGTGATGCGAAGAGAAAACCGGTGCCCTTCGGGGCTTTAGGGTTCAAATCCCTACCCCGGCGAAGCGTTTATGGTGATTTCGCACAAAAGAAATCTATATTAATGTCAAAAAAGTCATATACCTGCCTCTGGCGCAGCCATGCTAGAAGAGTGATTCAATAGACAGCGAATTAGTGAGTTTGATAGACTTCAAGAAGAAGAAGATCGTTGTGGCTGATATGGATGGTACCCTTACGCTGAGTAAGCAGCCTATGGATCAGGAGATGTCCGAACTGATCGACCAGCTGCTGGAACACAAGGAGTTTGCTGTCATTGGTGGCGGTAAATATTCTCTCTTCCAAACTCAGCTTGTAGAACGCCTGGCAGCAGATCACGACCACCTCTCAAGGCTCTACCTTTTCCCTACGTGCGCTACGACTCTCTATAGGCATAACGGCAATGGCTGGAAGCAGGTCTATGCTGAGAACCTTGAAGAGAGCGAGAAGAATAGGATAATGGGCGCGATAGAGACCGCGCTAAAGAACGTAGATTTCGAGATGCCCCAAACGGTGTACGGCACTGTTATAGAAGATAGGGGCACCCAGATATCGTTCTCGGCAAATGGCCAGCTCGCACCGCTTGAGGTGAAAAGTAAGTGGGATCCAGACCACAAGAAGAGGCTGAAGATAAAGGAACACCTCAACCTGCTCATACCGGAGTTCGATGTCAAGATAGGCGGTACAAACACAATAGACATAACGAAAGGCGGAATAGATAAGGGCTATGGAATAAACAAGATAAGCGAATATTTTGGATACAAAATAAATGAAATGTTCTTCATCGGCGATGCACTCTATGAAGGGGGCAACGATTATCCAGTCAAACAAACTGGCGTTGATTCCATACAAGTAAGCGGCCCGGAGGAGACGAAGGAGCTTATAAAGATGATAATGGGCCGGTCCGTATAAGATGAATACCGAACGATCGATCTTTCGGGCTCGGCGCCAAATATCATAAAAGTTTAAAAGCTTTAGCAAAGATGCATAACCATGTCCACCCAAATCAAATCTATAGGGATAGCATTAATGCTGTTCGCATTCGCATTCCAGTTAGCTAGCGCGCAAACTCCATACCATTCTGGCACTTGGACAGGAGTATGGCAAGGCCAAACAGTAAATCTTGTGACAATACATACCAACACATCGATTGAAAACCTGCCTGATGCGGTAGTGGTTGGAAACCTTACAAACTTTTATACAGACAATCCCTCTTATTCGTGCTTGAACGGGGAAACAATTCCAGTATGGTCTGCCCCGAACGAATACCCTGGTGAATACCTAGCCCATAACGGCGGGATTGGAACACAGTGCGCCTATTTCACAGCGATAATATCTACTGCGGCGTCAACATCTGGAAGCACACCTGCAGCAACACCATATAGTACAGGGGCATCCTCTCAAAGCTTATTGGTAACACCTGCGGGATTTGCTGCAGTCGGACTCACGATACTTGTGGTATACGCCGCTATAATCATCTTAGCCTTTGTGCTCTTCATATGGATGCTCATAGATTGCATAAAGCGCCAAGAGGAGAACAAGGTTGTATGGATTCTAGTAATATTCTTCATCGGCATAATCGGCCCACTCATATACTACTTTGTAGCCAAGAGACCAAGAGATGCCAAAAAGAAGATGGGTCAACCACAGCAGAAAGCCGGGCAATAAATACACACACTAGTCCCTGACAAACTCATTCAGTAGAACCGTGGCGTAGGAGCCGGCAGGCAGGGAGAACGAGAGAACTGCAGAGTTATCGCTAACATGGCTTGAGAAGCCCGTATACGGCGCAAAAAGGACTCTGTAGTTGCCCCTGCAGCTGAGCTCCGGCATGCTCTGTATCTTGAACATTTCTTTTGTTATGTTCATCCTTTCAAGTATCTCCTTCTCTGCCTCATTCAACGCTTCACTATCATACCCTATTATGTTGCCCACGAGGAAGGATGCGTGTTCGTGCTTTGCTTCTTTTGCGTTCTTAATCGTAGAAAGATTCGGAAACCCGTGCATGTCTGGGTTGCAGAACAGGTCATCGCTCCCGGGCTTTATTTCATGTACGCCGAGCCTGGCTTCCACCTCTTCGTTGAATATATACCCTTCAACAGAATGCACCATCATGAGAGATAGCTGTCTTGGAAGCCTCCTTATCGCATTTGCGTAGTCTGTAGGGTACTTTGCAAGGTACTCCAGGACTATACGCTCATACTTTAGATACTGCGGAAAATAATCGAGCGCCGCCTTGAAATCAAGCTCTTTGGAGAGCCTTTCCCTAGCTTCTATAGAATCAAGGTTCCTTTCGTTGTTCGTATTTGTAAGGAATTCCATAGCCGCCTTTTCGAACTCACCCTTTATTATCGCAAGGCCAATCTCAAAGTTGTTTCCACGATAGCCGAATCTCTGTTCTCCAAAGTAGTTTGGAAACAATCCATTGAGCTCTTTTTCAATGGCATGTATTGAACTTTGTGTGGCGTCGCTCTCCTTAATTGTTAACGTAAATCTGTTACCCAGGAGGTCGCCAAGCTCAACCCCGGTGTCGCTCTGCCACGCCCCATTTATCGCGATATCCTTTACATGTAGGGTTGCAAGCCTGTCGGCTCTTGCCCCAAATATACTGCAAATCTGTGTCGATACAGATGCCCTGTCCTTTGTGCCGGCAAATGCTGTAGACTTTATCCCTCGGCCCGCCTTCTTAGCAAGTACCTTCAACGCCTGGATGGTATTCCAGTCTTTTTTCTGCATTACAAAAACAGAGAATTTTCCTGCCTGAGAGGCATGCATGCCAACCGCATCACTGCTAACCCTTTCATTGAGCGTAAGCACCTTCCCGTTCTTCGCTATCTCCTCTACCACAAAATCCTCTGGCATTTCCTTTATCTTTCCTGAGATGCCCCTGCTAGAGGCCATTCTAAGCATCGATAACACGCAGTGATATCTTGGAAGGCTAATATTAAGTCATTAACGCTGTGAATGGGACAATACCTCGAAAAGATACGTATAAATATCATGTTCCGCGATAGGGCTCCGGTAGATAGATTGTCAACACCATCAGCAAAAATGCCATCATTGATAGAATTAAAGCCGGATGAAACGAGCATATCTGCGCTTAGAAGTAGTGTCGGCACACTTACCGCCCAGGTAGATCTCTACAGAACCCATCCTACGGGTTTACCATCATTGCTAAGGAACTTTGTAAACGAAGCAGAGAAAAGAGTAGTCGGCCCGCAGCTACCCGAAGAGCCAGGTAAAGAGGTACGTGAAGTAAGGAAGATGGCTAGAGAATTAGTTTTCGATATAGAGTTAGATCCGAAAGGAGACCATAACAAAACACTTACGACCTTGCTAGAAAAACTTAGAGAAACAAGTCGTCATTTGGACTCGGTGAGTACTACTGTGGATTCTCCAAACAGTACATCTTCACCTGTCATTCTAGAATGACGGATTTCGAACGGTTGTTCTAGAGTACCAGGGCCCTGTGCTTTTCTGGTATATCAACAGCAAAGACGAGCTTTCTTATCGCTTCCCTCAACTCTACCGCCTTTATCGACATATGGTCGATGAGTTCGTCCCTATCCACTTCTGGGTATTTCTGCCCCGGCTGTTTCTTTATTCCAGAGTCTACTATCTTTGCAGCTGTAAAGTAGGACGCAGCTAACATTGCCTGTTCGTTATCACCAGTGACCGCACCGCGGTTCAATGCCGTCATGAAGAAGGATCTGGCCTTCAGCGTAGTATCCTCTCCGGTGTGGAAGCGTTTTGCGAGCTCCTTCAGACCGCGCTCGGTCACGTCCGGCAGTATGTCGAGCCGTAACACCTCCGATAATGTAGAGAGCCCCAAATACATCTCATTTTTCGATATCCCTGCCACGGATATTATCTTGTCTACACCTACTTTCATGTGGGTCCTATGGCCTGCATAGTAGATGGCAGCGGCCGCTATGGCCATGGTATCGCCGTTGCCACCCTCAGCCTGTGGTACAAACCTGTCAAGTGCATAATATTTGCCAATCATATCCCCGGCGATCGACTCCAGATGTTCTGGGATATGGTCGGTCTTTTTGAGCCTTCCTGCAAGCTCTGATAGCATTCCGATACCGTTAATGGTCCTGACCTCGCGCTCCAATGATGTTTGCTGCAATTGTATGCTTAGCCTGTTCGGCAGTGTGGCGTTGATCGGTGTGCCGCTCTCCGACCCCCTGAGCGGTGCACTTCTTAGTAGTCCCTTCTTCAGCTCCTCGAGCCTCTCCGCCTTAATCTGCTCCGCAAGCTCTGTAACCTGTCTTTTTAGCTCGCGTGCGGTCTGCCTTGCAGCAGAGCGTACAGTTCGATCGAACTCCCTTGAAAGCCTTCTGGCTAGCCCTCGAGCCTCCTTGCCAATTTTCTCTGACAATGTATCTGTAACCGATTTCTGGGTCTTTTCTACAAGCCCGGCTGCTATCTCTTCGGTCCTTCTGCGAATCATTTTCCCAAGATCCCTCTCTGAGTGGGGTGTCTGGATGGCCTTCTTCTCCTCTTCAGATATCGGTACATTCACACGGCCCCTATCTATTCCGAAGAACCTGTACACTTTTGTTGGAAACTGCATCTTTGCTACAATGCTTGTTGCTGTAGCCTTCAGCTCTTCGGAATCCTCCAAGTTTAATCTGTCGGCAATTCTCGACCAATCGCCAGGGTTCTTGCCGTATTTTACAGCTATTATGGATGCTGCTGCAGCAGTAACAACTGCAGGACTCCTGCCTTCTACAAGCCCGGCATCGTAGGCCGCCTTGGCGAGAGCTGCGACACCCCTGCTGGCCTGCCTCTTGAACTTCAAGCTCACCAAGAAATCTGTAGCCTGTTTTATAGGCTCTTTCCACTCCTCACTAACTGCAAATCTCAGTATGGCCTGCTGGGCGTCTGCCTTCTTCTGGTTTGGAACCCTGGGCTTTGGCATAGAAATTGCAAGTCCAGGCTCGCTGCGCAGGATGCCCTTCTTGGCAGAGTCCCTTTGCTCCTCTAGCGCCTTGCTCACGGCCCTCAATTCATCTGCAGAAACCTCAAACCTGTGTGAAATTAGCTGAAAATCAGGCCTCTTTCTCCTGTCCCTCAGTTCAAGAACGGTTGCAGCAGCAACCGTCATCTTAGCTTCCATATCTGGGGCTAATTCCCTAACAGTAACCACTCTTGCGACCAACGCTATGCTGGACTGCGGCGAACCTCCAGAAGCTCGCGCTATCTGCGTAGCGGTATCCAAAAGAGGGGCTATCTTTGGGTCCTCCTTCACGGCGTCTCGCTTCGCCCACATTGCTGTCGCCTTCTGGCTATCTAGTCTGTGTGGCAACCTGTTCACCCGCAGCAGGCTATCAGTCCGTCCAGATATATATACTTGTCGTCGGTGCCTGTCGTCTATAAGAGGTTAAAATGTTGCTAAAGCATAACCTATTTATAAGTCCTCAACGTTCCAAAGCCAATATGATGAAAGGGAGAAAGGTAAGCAGAAGGTCTCTGTACTCACATCTCAACACGCTTGACAAGAAATGGATAGATAGAGTCTACAATCAAAAACTTTACAGCAGGCTTAAATTATGTAACCTCAGTACAAGACAGATAAAACGACTTTATGTGTATCATCATACATATAATAGCTCAAAAGATTTTCCATATTACGGGATATACAAGCCCCTAGGAATATCTAGGAAAAGATACAACAATAACCTTTTTACTCTAGAAGAAATAGTCAAATTGTTGAAACCTAGAGCTACACGTCTATTCAGAAACAAGAAACTAAGCTGGTACGCGAAAATGGGCGTACATCACAGAAGGGAGCTCAATCTTGTCAGATATCCCATTGTAATTAGGAGTGTTGATACTGGTGGATACGAGATTATAGACGGGAATAGAAGAATAATAGCAAAAAGTATGAAGGAAGGATTCGGCTTCAAATGCAGGGCATACATTCTAGAACACTAAACCCCTATAATCGCAAAAAATCGCAACCTATATATACCTTTTTTAACGTAAATACTGCTTGGTGCTATTATGGCAGCCGAGCTCTTATAGGCTCTTTTCTGTATTTGAAAGCTGTTTCTGCTTGATGAAAATACTGTCCTAGAGTCTGTAATCTCTCTGTCGCACGTGATATTGTCTGTTTGACAATTGATTTGAGGAGAAGAAGTTTGCAACATTAACAAACCACCTAGGGGATGGCTTGGCTGTAGCAGCGAAGAAGGACGTGGCAAGCTGCGATAAGCCCAGGGTAGCCGCATGTCGGGCTCTGAACCTGGGATTTCCTAACTGTGCGTAGCAATACGCAAGCATACCCGGGGAACTGAAATATCTTAGTACCCGGAGGAGAAGAAAGCATTAGCGATATGGTAAGTAAAGCGATTGAAAGCCATAGAGGGCGTACCGAATCCTTTGTTGGTAACGATGAAGGAGATGTGGCGCTGTGTTTCATCCAGAGAAATAGTCGAACGTTCTGGAAAGAACGGTCATAGAGAGTGACAACCTCGTAGACGAAAAATCTTTGGAGATTGCAGCAAAAGAGTAATTCTCCCTGAATACGGAGAATGAATACGGGGGCATTAAACTCCAACCCTAAATATTGACTACAGACCGATAGCGAACAAGTAGCGTGAGCGAAAGCTGAAAAGAACCCATACGCATGGGATTGAAAAGATCTGAAACTAGGTGGTGACACGAAGGTAGGGCGCGGAAGCGCTGAAGTGCTCCTAAGAGAAGTTCCGAGAGGAAACATCGAAGAGCATGGAGCAGTGTCCTATCATTCTTCTTGAAGCAAGAGCCAGGGAGTGTCTGGGTGTGGCGAGACGAAAGTCGTAGCGAAAGCGAGAGCTCGCATACATTGAGGAGCATGGTACGAAAGTGCCAGAGTCACATTCATACGACCCGAAGCCGCTGCGAACTACTCGTGACCAGGGCGAAGCTAGGCTAACGCCTGGTGGAGGCCCGCAACCTGTCATGGCATGTCCTGTTGGGTGAGTTACGAGTAGCGGCGATATACCACTCGAGCGCGGCAATAGCGGGTCCCCTCTGAAGTATCTTTAGGATAGCTCCGGCGGAGCTTGCGTGCGCGGTAGAGCTACCGATTGACTGGTATGGGCCCGAAAGGACCCACCAGCCTATCAAACTCCGAATGCGCGCGCTGCGTAGATGCCGGGAGTCGGCCATGTTGGGTAAGCTAGCGTGGCGAGACTGCAAAGATAGTGACCAAGGTTAAGGTCCCCAAATCCTAGTTAAGTGTAACAAAGGTTAGAAGCTCTTAAGACAGCTGGGAGGTAGGCTCAGAAGCGGCCACCCTTTAAAAAACGCGTTATAGCGTACCAGTTGAGGGGCATCTGACCGAAAATATACGGGGCTAAACTAGGTACCGATACCTTGGAGACGAAAGTCTGGTAAGAGGGCGTGCTGCACGGCACGAAGTGTCCCCGAAAGGGAACATGGACCGTGTAGCAGTGAAAATCCTGGTATTAGTAACAGCATCTATGGGTGAGAATCCCATACACCGAAAGCACAAGGTTTTCTTCGCGACGCTCGTCAGCGGAGAGTTAGGCGATCCTAAGAAATAGGCCAATCACCATATTTCAAAAGGGAAGCTGGTTAATATTCCAGCCCGCGACATGTAGGCGTGGCAACACAAGGCAGATTTCTGACGTTTGGGGATAGTCCCGCAAGAAAGTGCAAACGGCTGCGGAGTCTCGTTATGAGGAGAAGCAGCTAAATGAACATTGGGATGAGTTCCTGAGCCAGTGAAAAGGGAATCTGCAACGATCATGTCGCTCCGTACCTAGATCTAGTACAAGTGCTGCTGGCTGAAAAGGCCAAGGTGTGACGGAATAACCGTAGTTAGGGAAATCGGCAAATTGGTGGCGTAAGTTATCGACAAGCCATGTCTGCGTATGGTATGCGCAGATAGCATTTACAAGGGAACAACGACTGTTTATCAAAAACACAACTCACCGCAAAGCCGAAAGGCCAAGTACAGTGGGTGACGCCTGCTCACCGCCGGTACGTGAATGCCCTTTTCAAGGGGAGTAAGCGCCGGCAAAGAGCGGGAGTAACACTGACTCTCTTGAGGTAGCGTAATACCTCGTCACTTAATAGGTGACTTGCATGAATGGCGTAACGATTGTTCCACTGTCCCAACAACGGATCCGGTGAACTTACTGCGCGGTGAATATGCCGCGATCTCTCAGTGGGAAATGAAGTCTCCATGAAGCTTGACTATAGCCTGTAGTTGTTGTGCAATGGATTATGCATAGCGTAAGTTGGAGCGTCGAAGCGGGGGCTGCGGCCCCCGTGGAGCGACAATGTAACACAACTCTTAGTCTGTTTCGCAGCTAACCCGGAAGGGAACAGCTGCAGGTGGATAGTTAGACTGGACGGTTATTTTCGATAAGGAAACGAAAATGACCAATGCTCTGCTTAGCCGGGTTGGAAACCCGGCGGTAAGCGCAAAGGCAAATGCAGGGCTGACTGTATCTCGAAAAGCGTGGGATGCAGACACGAAAGTGGGGCTTAACGAACGTTGGTACCCTTTTTAATGGGGGTCCAAGCTGTCAAACAAGTTACTCTGGAGGTAACCGATTCGTCGCGGGTGAGAGTTCACATCGACCTCGCGCATTGATACATCGATATGGGCCTTCGTTATCCTGGCGGTGCACAAGCCGCCAATGGTTGGACTGCTCGTCCATTAAAAACGAACACGAGCTGAGTTCAGTACGTCGCGAGACAGTACGGTAATATCTACTGGGAGTGCAAGTGCCAGAGGATAAGATCCCCCTAATACGAGAGGAACAGGGGATCGGCGCCTCTAGTGTACCGGTTGTGAAAGCATCGCCGGGTAGCCACGCGCCAAACGGATAAGTCCTGAAAGCATCTAAGGACGAAGCTGTACCCGAAACGAGGCACTAGGCCGGTCCAATTATAGGACTTTGATAGGATGGGTGCGCAAGCAGGGAGCTCACGCGACCTGTGAACATTCCATTACTAAAGGCTAACTTTGCAAACTTCTTCTCTCTTCTTTTGTTCACGGTAAGCTATTGCTTTAAAAGGTTTAGCTTAGAGAGGTTTCCGATCAACATAAAAGCTAATACATATAAAAAAATCGGAATTTCTTTCCTGATAGCCGGTATAATATCAATTTTACTAGCCTTTTTGATACCCTATCTTATTCCTGTTCCACCTTGCAATCCATCTTTAGGAGCGACGTGTTATGTTGGTCCACAGAGGATTGCTACCTCTACATTTATTTTAGGCATAATACTGACAGTGATCGGGATAGCTCTGGCCGCTCTAGGATTCTATAAAAGAAAATAACTTTTGCAAACTTCTTCCTTCTTCTTTTTGTTGTCTACAACAGATAGCGTAAGCCATGCAAATGAATAAATAAACGAAAAAGACAGCCGATATATGGCCTACAGCAGCAGTTGGCCTACGTGGCTCCGCACTCCCGGGGTTCCTCTTCTTAGGGTTGAACAGGAGTTCAAAGGGTGGCTTAGGGAAGACGCACGCGCGCTTGAGATACGGCCAAGAGGGCATAAGATAATATTATCTACCTTACAATACCTCGAATCGTATGCAAGAGACGTTTACGAAAATGGGGATGCCAAAGGTAATCATAAAGGAGGCGAGCTCGCGGTTCAAGCTTGAAGAGCTGCTCCAAAGAGTTCAGGGAATAAACAGTGGCAACACCGTTGTTCAGATTTTCAACCCAAATTTTGTCATAAGCAGGGCACACCTTGCAGGGGCATACGCGGATTCCGTTCTTGCTTTCGAATCAAATGCGAACATATCAAAGGGCATCGCTACAGAGATGCTGCTCTTCGCAGCTATGACAAGGCAGATAAACGACGCGATAAGGATTATGGGAGCCAGATCCGCTAAGCACTTCATCCTATTCGCAAGCGACAAGAAGGCCTATATGAGAATGAAAGACCTTCTTGATAAGGCAAAAGATTACAAAGAAAACGCTAGCAGGTCACACACGATAGCAAAGAGCTTTGGTCTAAAGGCAGAAAAAGAGCTTGACGTTCTTATCATGCAGAAGATGGCTGTGTCAAGGCTCTAATTCCTCAATCTCTTTGTAGGCCTCGTTCAGGGTTTTATGTATCGCCTCTGCCTTCTTCTTTCCTATCTTCTCAACGTTCATCAGTTCCTTTATCTCAGAGTTAGCGATATTCCTTATGCTCTTGAAATGTTTTAGCAGAGATCGCGCAAGCTTTGGCCCTATCCCAGGAAGATTTCCTATCATGTACTCCTGGAAGTGCGACACAGTGTAGGCACGCCTCCCTCCTTTGAGAGTTGGTTCTCTGTTGTTATGCATCTGCTCGTGCTTTGCGATTGTCGTTATAATCTCTGCAGTCTCTCCAGCGTCTTCTGACATTATCACTTCTATTCCGTTGTCAACGTACAGTGCAACGAGCGCACCGGTTATGACATTTCTTCCGAGCCTGAACTCGTCCCTGCTTCCCTCAATTATTATTATCGGCAGCTGGTAGTTCTCCTTGAGTCTTCTTACCTGGTCGAAGAGCCTGCCGTTCATTAGGGAGCTTTCGAAATCAGATACGGTCTTGCGCTCAATGCAGACCTTCTCAGATATGACGTAGTCGCCTATATGTATAGTCTTCTGATCAACCTGAACGCCATTCGACTCAAGCCCTTCTATAAGGTCCGGGTTCCTTTCCCGCTCGTCAACTATCACCTTGAGAGATTCTTTCATGGGGTCTCACTGAAGCTTATGCCAGCCAGCATGGATATCCCAGAGCCTTCAGGAACGAAGAGCAGGGGGTTGCCACGTGGCCCCGACACCATAGGTACAGTAAAGCTATACCTTGACATGCTGCTCGTAAGGTTTATTGTAGCTATAGTCTGATACTGGTTCTGCGATGTGGCCTCTTCTACAAGTATGGTGCTCGGCCCATTCCTTGTAAGGCCATACATTGTCACTGTCGTATTGATTGTGTAGACTGCGTTTGAGTAGGCTTTGTTTATTATGTCGGTCTTGTTCACGTATGGGGCGAATACAGAGATCTCTCCAGGGTTTATAGGCACCCAGAGCGTGACGTTTGTTCCATTTACGAACGCTCCGTAGCCCTGCCAGTCAGGCACAAACGGATATGATACGTACTGCCTGAATATTGATTGATTGATCGCTGTGCGTGTGCCGAACGCTACCGTGCTGTTGTCAGCGTATATCGGATTGCCAAATGTTTTCACAGAATAGCTCTCCAGTTGGGCAAGCTGGCTCTGCGTCAATGCCTGCTCGTTCAGTACAACGAAAGCGGTGTTGTAGTTGTACATTGTTAATAGGGATTCCGCGGTGTAGTTCTCATTTACCGGTGAATGGTAAGTGAAGTTGCCGAGCTGCAGGTTGTAGACCGCTACAGCTAAGGGTATGGAAAGCAGCGAGAGCTGCTGCGTGGTGTTCATGCGGCCGCCATAACCACCAAGTACGGGCTTGCGCGACGCGCTTGTGTAGAAGGTCACCTGACCCGCTGCAAGATCCGGATACTGTATATAATTGTTAAGTATTATCGGCAGCTGCAGCACAGAGAAGTTGCCCTGTACCTTTCCTAGCTCGTTGTAGAACTGCGGTACTGTCACGTATGTTGTTGTGCTCTTTGCAAAAGAGCCGGTCATAACCCCAGCACTTTCTGCGAGGAATGCTATTGTGAAGATTCCAACAACTGCAAACACCAGGTTGCGGTTCTTTGAGCTCTTCTGGAAGTATTCAATCAAGGATTTCATTCCAAACGCAGCGAGCATCGCGGCTCCTATGCTGAATGCAACGTAGAACCTGTCGGCCTCCTGCAGTACATTGAAACCTGGTATTGAATGATACGCGTAATAGATGCCTGGCACATAGCTGCTTATGTTCGCAGGGTTGTACTGCCCCACTTCAATGTAGGGGCCGAGAACCATCCATCCGAAGAATACTGCTACAACGAGCCAGAGTCTCACTGCTTTGAAGTTCTTCCATACGCCGAGAGCTATGAGAAGGAGCGCGCTGTAGCCTATGTACGCTATTCTCTCATTGGGGTCGCCAGAGTAAATGCTGCTGTAGCTGTTCGTAAGGCCGTGCAGAAGGCCGTTGTACGGGCTCGGCAACAGGAACGACAGTATGGGACTGCTCCATTCCGCGTCATTTATCAGGTTGTTCCTGCTGTTGATGTTTGATGAGGCTCCAGGTGCAGTGAAACCATGAATCACTGGAATAAGCCCCCAGAAGCCTATCACAAACATTGCGATAATTGCAACAACCAGAGAAGCCCAGAACCTCTTCTCTTTAAAAAGGGATCTTGTGCCGGGATAGATGAGATAGCACACAAACACAACAGCGAGTATTACGGGAATCATTATGCCCTGCTCTACATCGCCCATAAACATGGCAAAGACAAATGAGGCACCAAGTCCTATCGCGTACTGGTACTTGTGCTCGTCCTTCAGCATTCGTATGAAGAAGTACAGCGCTATAGGAACCCAACCAATAACCATCCAGTCAAGATGGCCTATTGCTACTGCAACATGGAACGCGCTGTACGCAAAGACGATGCCAGCGAAGAATGCTGCATAAGTGTTCTTGACAAAATAATCTGCAAGGACAAACATTCCTATCCCGGAGATTAGGAACCCTAAGAAGAATATCACGTCATAAGCGAAGGTAACGCTGATAGCTTGGAACGGAGCGGTGAGTATTGCGCCTATAGGCGAGAATGTGAAGTATGCGACGTTTGCGCCCACAGGCCAGAAGAGCAGGTAGGTGTACCACAGGTTGCCGTGCGTCTGGAAGACCGTGTAAGACGCCCACCATATGCCCCAGAGGTTCGAATAGAGATCGCCACCAGTTCCTGGAGCAACGTACTTCATGTTCGCTGTTATTGGATAGAATATGACCAAGGCTATGAGTGTGTAAATCAGACCGGCGATTATGTGTTTCTTGTGCACTTTTTTCCTGTAGCCAGACAGAGTGCTTGCTATCCTGCCTTTCTGCTTTGGGATGTGCATCTCAGCATTGGTCCTTTTAGCGTCTATTAACGGCGGGTTTTCCATCTGAACACACAACAAAGAGTCAACTAAATATTCGATAACATAAAAATAAAAGGGTGTCTCTCAGTCTACCGGTCTTGCAACTCTTTTGAGAACAAGGTACATAGCAGCGTAGACGGGAAGCTCCAACGTTTGATTGTCGTACGGCCCGTATTGCTCTCCATGCATAACGAACGCAGGCACCTTGTCGGTCTGTATCTTCATGACACCCTGCCGGAATACTATAGCGTCTTTCATCGGATCAAACGCGTCTAGCGATGCATGTGGGATGACCTTGCCAGCAAGGCCAGTATCCCCGTGTATTGTGCCTGGTATTCTAATGAGATGGTGTATGTCGTTTGTGACGTTCTTGTCTATGGAGTCGCTCTGCGCTATCGCGACCCTAGACATTACGTTGCTCCAGAATTCCGCTTTCTTAGGAATGTTCACCTTGTCCCAGTTGCCTGTCGTTATCCCGAATATGACGTCTGCCTTGCTCGCAGCAAGCTTCCTTGCGATCTTCGGGTCTATTCCCAAAGAAGTAAGCGAGTCTACGCCCTTGTTCAGAGCGCTTACCATCGCATTCGCCAGCTTTCCTCCCCATCCGAAGTCTGACGGCTTCGGCCCAACAAGGCGCTTTCCTTTCATGCCGAGCGTCGGGAAGAATCTAGTTATGTCTATGTTAGCTCCAGCTATGTAGTCGCTTATGCTCTTTCTTTGCTGTGAATTGAGCAGGAAGATCTCCTTGCTGTTGACATGGACGTGGTATCCCCTGTTGCCGCTGAAGTTTATGCCTATCTCGTTTTTTGAGAAACCGAAATCCGGCATAAGAAAATCCTCCATTAGCTTGATCGCCTCGCGCTTCACGCTGTCCAAGCAGTTCTGGCAGACCCAGGATCTGCCGTGCTCGGTCTGGCACTTAAGATGCAGGTCACTAGCATCAAGGTCGAATATCAGGCCGGAGCCCTTCCAGAGCTTCTTCTCCATAGGCCTTGCGTCAGGGTATTTGTAAAGAGAGCTAGAGTATGATGCAAAGGCAGGTGCGTTCTCAACAAGATACCTCTTCAACGCTGCAGGGTCCTTGAATGAATAATGCCGGAATGCAATCTTCTTCTCAAAGTCGCCGAAGCCGAACTCCCGCTCGTTTATGCTCTCTATAGGTAGCTCTGCCTTCTCGTAGTACCTCTTGAAAAGGTCCCCGGCTATCTTCTTTGAGCGTTCATCAAGAGGCATAAGGAAAACCAAAGCACGTTAATTATCGTATTCATTTAATTCTATTTAAATGCAGTACAACATAAAGCCTATGTAAGCCACGGGTTAAGGGATTGTTGCGGTAACTTGTTCTATAGAACGCAGTATGCATCAAGCCAGGCTTATCATCTGATCATCAAGCAGAAGCAGGTCGAAGCACGGCGCAAGTTGTGGGTGTATCTTCTCGCCGCTCTTGATTATCTGCTCGGCCTTCTCTTTTGCAAGGAATTCGCCTCCGGATACCTCTTTGTTGCTCTGCGTTGGTATATCTGAGGCAAGCGTTACAAACACTCTGATGAAACGGTCCTGGTCTGCTATCCGAAAGACGAACTTGCTTCCAACAGAGAAGAGTATGTTCGGCTTTATGCCAAGCTCCTCGTCGAGCTCCCTCCTTGCAGCCTGCTCATACGTTTCGCCGCTAAGCACGTGTCCACCTGCTGAGGTGCACCAGGCTCCGGGCATGTACGATACTTCATCTGAGCGTTTCTGAAGGTAGACCTCGTTGTTGTCGTTTATGACAAAAACGTGGACTATCCTGTGCGTAAGTTTCTTGTCATAAACCTCGTTGCGGCTTGCCTTTCCTATGACGACGTCGTTGCTGTCAACGATATCTAGAATCTCTTCCCCCATAAATGCACTCTTTATTTGAGATATTTACTTGTTTCTGATGTAAAGCTCGTTTATTGCAGACAGGAGCACGTCCCTGTACTCGTTGTTCGGCAGTTGGTTTTTGTATTTATCATAGAGCTTGTGGGCTTCCTCACCATACCTCTCTGCCATAGTCTGTGCGTATTCTATGCTCTTGTACTTTTCCATAAGGCTCCTTATGAACATTATCTCATCGTTCGTCTTGTCCTTGCGCTGCTTCGCGAACGTTGAATTCATCCTTTCCCTCTCTTCCCTATTCGCATTCTTGTATGCATGAAGAACAGGTATGGTTATCTTGCCCTCAAAGAGATCACCATTGTTCTTCTTGCCGAACGTCTTCTCATCGGCTGTCAGGTCAAGTATGTCATCAACTATCTGGAAAGCGTAAGCGGTCTTCTCGCCTATCTCCTTGAGCATCTGGAGATCGCTGTCCTTTGCACCAGAAGCAATGGCGCCCAGCACCATGGGTCCAAATACCGTATAATACGCGGTTTTTGCATAGACAATCTTGAAGTATGTGGCTTCATCAGCCTTGTTCAGGTCTTTTGTGTAGTGTATGAATGTGTTCTCTATGTACTGCCCCTCAACCGTGCATTCGAGCATATCGTAGAACCTGTTGTAGAGCCGGTTGCCCTTATCCGAGCCAACCTGCAGTATGTAATCCTTGAGCATCTTCCACATTGCTATATGCCCGGTGTTGGTTGCGTTAAGCGCGTTTACCCAGCCGTATATCTTCTGCGCTGCAGGTTTGCCTCTACGCAGTTCTGAATCATCTTCGATATCATCCTGCATCAGTATCCAATCTTCTGAGAGCTGCTGTGCAGCAGCAGGGAGCAGGGCATCTTTGAGCGTACCTCCATAAAGATGAGCCGTAAGCAGAAGAAGTCCAGGTCTTCTGTACTTGCCGCGTCTGTCTATGTAATCGCGCATTATCTGGTAGTGTCCCATAGGTTCCTTCAATGGAACGTACTCGCATATTTTCTTGTAAATGTCATCCTTGTACTTGTCAACGAAATCCTTGAACTCCACAGAATCACCCCAAAGGTTATCATTAACCCCATTTATAAGTCTTAACGTTTCTTCGTCATAAACACATAAAAATATGCTTTCCGAATGGTCTCTATGGCAGCCAAAGAGGATGAAATAAAGCAGGTAATAATCGTAAGAAAGGACCTGGACATGGGCACCGGGAAAATTGCAGCCCAGGTCGGACACGCAGTGCTGCTTAGCAATTCCGAAGTATGGAAGGCAGATCCGGAGATAGCAAAGGAATGGTACAACACAGGGCAGAAGAAGATAGTTCTAAAGGTAGATGATGAAGAATCATTGAGGAAGCTTTATGCTGCGTTCAAGTACAAGAAAATACCGTGCGCACTTGTTGAGGACGCAGGGCTTACACAGCTTGCACCTGGGACTGCAACGGCGTTGGGGGTTGGTCCTTGGCGAAGCAGCGAGATAGACCAATTTACAAGCAAACTCAAGCTCCTTTAGGGCAAAACGATATCCATAAATATCATATCAAGATACCTTTTAGGGGGTTTCAATGTTAGTACCCAAAGAACAGACTATTGATTCTATAAGAGAGGCCGCATATCACTTTACACAAGACCTCAGTAAATTAAGGAGACGGCTCCATGAAGATAGAGCGGGCATATCCGAACAGGACCACCAGGAAATGATTTATCTTAAGCGCCTCTCCCGTGGTGACCGACTTTTAGAAAGGCTCAGGGAAGATTGGCCAGAGGCAATCAGATTACTTGCAGTTACCAACTATGTGGATAATGGTACTTCTTTTGTCAAAGCACAATTTGGAGAAGAGGTTTTGCGTGCGATGGTTAGGGCCCGTCTTATAACAGTAAGGCCCTATGAGGGAGTAGTAAGACCAGACCCACTAGGCAAAGCGGGCATAGCCTCAATCAGATGGGAGGTGGGAAATGCCGTTTATGATAGACGGCAAACGCGTACCGACGCAATTGCAAGTTTTACTCAACCTAACGGCAGCTCGCTGGTTTCCCATACAATTTAAACATACGTAAGCCAGTCTTCAAACTCCTTGTTCTCTCCAAGCACGACCTCGGTATACTTCTCTGATAACATCCTTGTTATCGGGCCCGGCTTTCCGTTTCCGATCCTTATTCCGTCAACGTTTACGATCGGCGTGATTTCTGCTGCTGTTCCGCAGAAGAAAAGTTCATCTGAAGAATAGAGCTCTTCCTTGTGAACCTCGCGCTGTTCAACTATCAGACCCATGTTCTCTGCAATCTTTATGAGCGAGTCTCTTGTCACTCCCATAAGTATGTCCGCGCTGGCATCCGGTGTGATGAGATGGCTATCCTTTACAAGAAAGATATTTTCACCTGCGCCTTCCGCAACATAACCGTTCACAGACAAGAGTATCGTCTCATCGAATCCGGAAACACGTGCTTCATTGTTCGCTATTATCGAGTTGATGTAGTTACCGCTAGCTTTTGCTTCGACAGGCAGTATACTCGAATTGATTCTTCTCCATGAAGATATCTTGCAGCGTATTCCCTTCTCCTTTCCAGCACCAAAGTAAGCACCAAAAGGAAATGCCGCTATGTAAACGCCGGCCTTTGCTCCCCAAGTTGACAATCCTATCTTGTCGGTACTATAGAACGCGAAGGGCCTGACGTAGCACTGGCGCAGTCCGTTGGCCTTTATCACTTGGATTACTGCCTTCTCGAGCTCCTTCTCTTTGTAACCCAGCCCCATCGAATAGATCTTCGCACTTCTCAGAAATCTCTTGATATGTTCATCAAGCCTGAATACCGCGGGCCCATCTTTCGTATCATAAACCCTTATCCCTTCGAATATGCCGCTGCCGTATTGCAGAGAATGCGTCATTATCGGGACAGTTGCATCTTTATAATTTATCAAACGGCCGTTAAGCCAGACCTTTTGATTTTTTGTTTTCTTTGAAGGCAATTCACCACTTTATACCAAAACGAGAAAAAGGATTATTAATCCTTCTTGGCGCAATCCTCTTTATGGTGCTGACCAGGGACAGGGCATTGGAGATCCTGAAGAAGAAAGGATTCACAGATTTTCAGATAAAGGTTCTTCTTGCTACGATGAGAATCCCAAAAGGCGAAACGGTAACCTATAAGGAGCTTGCAAAGATGATAGGTTATCCAAAGGCATACAGGGCTGTCGGCACTGCACTTAGCATAAATCCGCTTGCTCCGCAGATACCATGCCATAGGGTGATAAAGAGCGATGGTTCGCTTGGCAACTATTCCGCGCCCGGAGGCACACGCCTCAAAAGAAAGATGCTTATGGCTGAGGGCGCGATTAAAAAATAAAGGGCTGGAAAGCCAGCCCAAGCTGCAACAACCCTACACAGGATATATCCCTATCCTATGTATCCCTACCGTCTCATGCATCGCCGTGTCTGTGAAGTAATTCAGTATCTCCATCTTGCTGCGCTCAACAGTCTGCAATGCATCCTTCCCGTAGCGTGTCAACCCAAGGATCTTCCCAGGCTCATCCTTTGTTGCGAAGTCGAGGAGATTCCTGTCCTTCAGTCTCTTGAGTATGTACCAGACTGAGCTCTTCGATATTCCATAACTATCGCACATGTATTCCACAAAAGAAGAGGCGCTGGCTATGCTGTCCAGACCTATCTCTAACATGACCAATTGCTCGCGCCTTGACAGCATAACGCCAAGGCCTACCCTAGTTACATCTTCCATTTGGACCATACAAAACACCCAAAAAATATGATGTTTTTACGCGTCCAAATGGAACTTCGATATATTGCCTATGCACATGTATGGCATAGCACTGACGCTGCCTCTAAAATGAGTCTTCCATATCTGCAGCGTCTGCGATTGCATCTATATCACAGTTCCATTGCGCATTTAAGCGTACTTACATTATTCTGCGGTATAATAGATATTTAAAGATTGTGTACAACTTAGACGAGAGCATAACACATGTGTCACCTGTTTACGTCGAAGATGTCGTCTAAAAAGTATATATATCTGGACAGCTCATCTTAAGTTGTGAAACCTATGGACCTGAAGCAAGCTAGGTTTGTTCCAGAGAGGGCTGTCGAACGCACAATAGACACGCTGCCAGATAAACGTGCGAAGATAGAGAATGCGCTTAAAAATTATCTGGGCGATCCCGAATCGCTCAGGAACCTAGAAAGGCTGTTTGACAAGAGCGGTTATGTCTACGACCACGGCGCCCTGCTCAAAGGACTTATGGAACCCTCATCTTATATGGTCTTAGACGGCGGTAAAAGGGTCAGGCCGCTTACAACGATGTTCATCATAGATGCACTTGGTGGAGACTCACGCAGGTTGGTAGAGTTCGCGATTATTCCAGAGGTCGTCCACAACGGAACGCTGATTCTTGATGACATACAAGACGGATCCGAGACAAGAAGGGGCAAAGATGCAGTGCACAAGAAATTCGGATTAGACATCGGCAGCAATCTTGGGGTATTCCTGCAGACCTTCCCGGTAGTTGCAACGATAGATAGCGATAAGATCGATGAAAAAACGAAGAAAAGAATGCTCGCGATGTGGGCTAGAGAGACAACCAGAGTAACAATAGGCCAAGCAATCGACATCGTATGGCACAGGCAAGAGGTAGATCCGCGTAAGATTACAGAAGAGAAGTACCTACAGATGGCACTTGACAAAAACGGAACGTTGAAGATGGCTGCACAGTTAGGAGCCATACTTGCAGGTGCAAGTGATGAAGTTCTAGAGGCTATGGGTAGGTTCGGCGCGAGGTTCGGTGTTGCATTTCAACTCCAGGATGATGTTCTAAACCTAGAAAAGAGCAGAGTAACAGCCTCAAAAGGTAAGATAGGCGACGATATAACGGAAGGAAAGATATCCCTTCTTGTAGTATACACACTTCAGCAAGCACCAAAAGAAGTAGGAGATGAGTTGGTGGGAATATTGAAAGAGCATACAAGAGAACCGCAGAAAATACGCAGGGCTATAGAGATACTGAAATCTTATGATGCTGTGGAAAGAGTACGTGAACTTCAGAGAAGAATGGTAAGCGAAGCATTCGCCATACTGGATAATACCTTGCCATTATCACCAGAACGCGTTACATTAAAGATGTTTGTAGACGTATTGGTCTTTGGCAGGCCATCTGAAGGGGCCAAGTTCTCGCCTTATCCTGATTGGCTATTGAGACATCCAAAACCAGGCCCTATCTCTTGGAGGAGAGAAACTGCTCCAGAATGGTTGACAGGGCTCTCTTAGTGTAAATCTTCAGAATAACAAAGTATAAATATCATTTACGGCTGAGCATTGCACGATGATCATATGGACAGACCGCCACAACCGAAGAGCATCCCAGGAACCGGCAGTATATTCACAGAATTTAGATTAGATGTAACCGATAAAGATCGTGCTCTTGCTGCAATGGAACTTTTCGTAAAGCAGAGAATGTTTGATATAACGGCACGTTCGGGACCATTCTACATGAAAGTCGGATTTACTGCTAGAAGCGGCCGTTACACAGAAATTTTTGATAGCGCAAAGGAAGGTCAACCAGATGAAAGTATAGGTAGTGTAATTGCGGAGGTAATGAGAGGTTTCAAAGAGCGAAGGGATGTCAATGAGATGGAGGTTTTGGTTACACACCAAGAGGTAGCCATAAATGTTACATTGGAACTTGCAGAAGGGCAATCAGGATCACACCTTCGATACTACGCGCAGTATTACGGAAAGCCGCGTGAGGAGCCTGAACAGAGAGAAAGGGTCTTAAAAGCGTCACAAGAAGACCGCAAGATTCTCTCACAGATTGGAGTAGAAAGGAGATAGGAAATGCTCAGATGCATCCTATGTCCTTGAAAGAATGTAGTTGCCTTCCTATCTCATCGTTTGCATTGAAGATCTCTATCTTTATCCTGTTCTTCTCCGCTACGTTCAGTATCTCTCTTACTTCACCTTTGCTGAGCACACTGTCATTGACAAGTATGACCCTCGCATCGTAGTCTTCAATCGCTTTCTTTACAGCTTCTATTCCAGATTTGGATTTACCTGATGATAGACCTTCAAGGAACTCTCCCATGAGCTTGAATTCTTTGCGTATAATTTCACCTTCTAGGAGCTCTGATACCTGATCGCTCTTTATCAGCTCATAGATCCCAGAGCGTTCCACATTGCTTGTCTTGAAGAAGAATAGTTTCTTCGGTATCTTTTTTAGCAATCCTTTTGTTTCTGCATACTTCTTTAGTTCATCTTTGGTGAAGCCGGGACCTGCAATCACTATAATATCTGTGCTCATGTTGCCTACGATATCTATGATTTCGTTGAAGTACTTGTTCTGCTGCTCCTTGAACTCCTTCTGGCTCATTCTTTTGCTGAGCCTGCTGTACACTTCATCTTTTATGTCAAGGCCATATCCGTAAAGATATGCCGGAAGCGCCTTCTCATCATCTATTGCTATTATCCCAAGCTTGGGCTTCTTTGAATCCTTGACAGCATTCTTTACCACTTGAAGAAGGTACTCCGGCCATGCACTTTTCGTTATCTCCAACGTATCTCCAGGTGCTATATTCAGCGTATGATAACTGTTCAGCTTTACATACTCTAAAGGACGACCCTCAACAATCTTGCCCATGAACCTAAGCCGAACAGCGCTCTTGTCAAGTTCGACCTTCTCCACCTTCAATCGTATTACAACCTCTTTCAGCTCACCTACGTCCTTCTCGCTGCCCTTGAACCTTCTCACACTCTCAGACTTAACAAGATCGTTCTCGAACACTATGCGCTCTATGGCCCACAGGTCTTCCATGCTGTCCGCTCGCACCTTAAGCGACCCGCTTGTCTCGTAGAACTTTATGACCTTCATATGATCAGAGTGAGCATGCAAAGTATTTAATTGGTGCGAGAGAGAAGATGAGTGATACTTTGTTATTCAGCATAGCGAGCACCCTGATTGCGATATTCACCCATTCAGAATCCACGATAATGTCAATCATAAGCAAGTACGGATACGAAGCGGTGTTCGGACTGATGCTTATGGAAGGGTCATCGCTCCCGGTTCCTAGCGAGGTTGTCCTACCTATAGCGGGGCTCCTTGCTGAAAAGGGTTTCCTTAATTTCTATCTTGCCGTCATCGCAGGTATTCTCGGCAGCATAGGTGGCCTGATAATCGATTACTACATAGGGTACTTCCTTGGAAAGCAGGTCGTGTACAAGCACCTAGGATTCTTCCGCATAAAGAAGGAATCTCTCGAGAAGTTCGATGACTGGTTTGCAAGGAACGGCACTGCGGCCGTTTTTGTTTCTAGGCTGATACCAGTAGTCAGGACATGGATGAGCTTCCCAGCGGGCTTCGCAAGAATGGAACCAAAGAGGTTCTTCGGATGGTCCATACTCGGCACAACGATATGGGACATAGTGCTTGTAGCATTTGGATTCTATTTCTTATCATCTACAAGCGCCATAGCTGTCCTCTTCGCAATAGCGGTCTTCGCAATCGTTGTATACCTGATATACCACTTCTCTATGCGAAAAATAAAAATTAAAAAATAGCTTAAGTAGCCTTAAACAAGATATCTATTAAAATAGTTCTATAACAAAATTGGTTCTATGCGGATAGAAGAACTGCTTTCAAAGAGACAGCAATCAGAGTTAGTTACGGCGATTAAGGGACGTGGAGAAGTGCCTATGAAGCTTCAGTACCTCGGCGAAGGTGCAAAGAACTGGGATAAAATTGCGAAAGCACGTTCTGGTGGAATAAAAGGTGGAATCAATACTCTTGAAGAGCAAATATTCAAAGAAAAGGGAAAATACTTCATAGACAGAATTAAAGGTAAAGAAGTTAACCTCATAGACATGGGATGTGGTAACGGTGAACCGGTAATTCCGATTATACAGGAATTGCAGAGGCAGAAGATAAAGTTTAGATACGTACCTATGGACATAAGTTCTACAATGATAGACCTTGCAACTCGAAACCTAAAGAGCAAATTTGGAGACTTGAAGGTGCACCCAATACAAATGGACTTTGAACTGGGGAATTTCCCAGACAAGATATACGAACTGTCGGAAGACGGATCTACAAACCTATTAATGTTTCTTGGAAGCACTCTCGGAAACATGGCCGATGTATCAAGAGTTCTAACAAATGTTAGAGATTCGATGACCTCAAATGATTTCTTTTTGATTGGAATGCAATTCGTAAATTATTCTAAAATAAGCCTGATAATGTCGCACTATTCGCAAAAAGAAGTCGGAGATTTCTTTGATAACATTCTAGGGGGCATTGGAATAGGCCATAACGACAAGAATTGGGAACCTACATGGAATGAACACAAAAGCCAAGTTGAATTCAGGACAAAGTTATTGAAAGATGTAAAGGTACATATAGGTAGAGAAAATTTTGATCTCGACAAAGGAGAAGTGCTCTCGCTTGGTAAATCTTTGAAATTTACAGAAGCTAACTTTATATCAATGTTGCAAGATGCGGGTTTCAGAACAGAAATATTTACGACAAACCAGGACCTATCGTATGCAATGATAATGGTCCAACCGACGAGATATGCAAAGACGTGACATCCTTCTTTATCGCAAAGCCATTTATAGATGCGATTCCAAAAAAGCACAGTGATGATCGAGGTAATCTCTGAGCCTTTGGCTGTGAAGATAGGTAGGCGGGCTGATGATTAACGTCCTTGCCAAGTTGAAGAAGTCGAGCATACGCGCATCTGACATAGCAGCGCAGTACTGGTGCGAGCGCCAGATGGAGTTGAACTACCTCTACGGCCAGAAGATAACTGCGCAGATAAAGAAGGGCAGGCAGATCCACGGAGACCTTGAAAGCGAAACAAACGTGCCGATAGTGCTGATGCCCAAAGCATACTCTGATGTGATGTACAAGGGACTTTACACAAGTTACATGGCGCTGCAGACCCTCCAAGAGAAAAAGAAAACAAGGGAGGTGCAAATTTACGGGGCAATAAACGGATTCAAGCTTGTAGGCAAGATAGACCAGCTTGAGATAAAGGACAACGAGCTTATAGTCCAGGAAGACAAGACAAGAGGAAACGACAACCTTCCTTCAGACGCGCAGATACTCTCGCACAAGGCACAGGTAATGCTCTACAGGAAGCTGATCGAAGACATAACAACAGAAAAGTACACCGCAAAAATGTTCAAGGAATCTTACAGGATACCAAACCTTATTCTTACAGATGAGTTCAAGAGGCAGCTCGAGACCATTGGAGTTGAAAAGGAACTGATGAAAGTTGATTCAATGTCTGATACGTTTTTCGAGAGCTTAAGGAAACTCGGCAAGATAAGCGATACGCTCTATATAAGATATATAAACCAGTTCACCGGCAATGTGATTAAGCTGCACAAATTGAAATACAGCGAGGAGGAGATGCTGCAGATGCTCGATTTCGTCCTCAAGTACTGGAATGGGGACAGGAAATCGTTGCCGGTTCCGATGGAGGAGAAATGGAAGTGCAACTTCTGCGCATTCTTCGGCAAGGAATGCAAGGTCTGGTGGCCTCAAAAAGGATTAAACGTCTGATTTATTTGGTGTGGGGATGATTTCAAGCACTGAGCTAAAAAAACGATACCTAGACTTCTTCCAGAAGAAGGGGCACAAGCTCATACCCAACGCTTCGCTGATTCCAGAAAATGACCCTAGTGTGCTGTTCATAACTGCGGGAATGCACCCGATCGTTCCGTTCCTCCTTGGAGAGACTCACTCCCACGGGAAACGACTTTGCAGCGTGCAGAGGTGCATCCGCACCAACGACATAGAAGATGTTGGAGACTCGTGGCATTTGAGCTTCTTTGAGATGCTGGGAAGCTGGTCACTAGGAGATTATTTCAAAGAAGAAGCAATATCGATGAGTTTTGAGTTCCTGACGAAAGAACTCAGGATACCGACCGAAAGGTTTAGTGTCACCTGTTTTGCTGGAGACAAGGACGCACCGCGCGATGAAGAAACTGCGCGCATCTGGGCAGAGTTGGGCGTAGCAAAAAACAGAATCCACTTTTTGCCAAAGGCAGATAACTGGTGGGGTCCGGCTGGTCAGACTGGTCCATGTGGCCCAGACACCGAAATGTTTTACCACACTAAAGATATACAAGAAAAAAGCACAGAAGAGTTTTCGAAACTTTCAAGCACCGGCCCATTCTGCGAGATATGGAACGATGTGCTCATGCAGTACGACAAAACTGCTGATGGAAAGTTTGTAGAGTTAAAGCAGAAGAACGTTGATACCGGAATGGGAGTCGAGCGAACAGTAGCTGTGCTGAATGGCGCCGACAACGTATATGTGTGCGATACCCTCGCACCGATTCTAGATAAAGTAATCGCAATCTCTGCAAAGGGCACAACAAAAACAAACCGGAATGCGCGCATAATAACGGACCACATTCGCGCGGCAGTCATGATATTGGGGGATAGCAAGGGCGTTATTCCAAGCAATGTCGACCAGGGATACGTGCTCCGCAGGTTCATCAGAAGGAGCATAAGGCACGCAAGGCTTATCGGCATAAAGGGCGAATTCTGCAACAAGATCGCGCAGGTAGTAATCGATGTGCTTGGCGACCAATATCCAGAAATAAAAAAGAGCAGTTCACGCATATTCGAAGAGCTTGAAAAGGAGGAAGAGAAGTTTTCGGTAGCGCTCGAGAACGGAACGGTCCAGCTTGAGAAGAGACTGCAATCCATTAAGGAGTCGAATCAAAGAATGCTCGATGCAAAAAGTGCATTTGACCTTTTCCAGAGCTTTGGCTTCCCGCTTGAGATTACCGTGGAAATGTGCAAAGAGAAAGGGTTTTCTGTAGATCAAGGGGGTTTCAATTTGCTTATGAAAGCCCACCAAGAGCTTTCGCGCAAAGGGGCAGAGCAGAAGTTCAAGGGGGGACTTGCAGACCACAGCGAAGAAACAACAAAACTGCATACCGCTACACATTTACTGAACGAAGCGCTCAGGCAGGTGGTCGATCCATCGATATATCAGATGGGGTCCAACATAACCAAGGAGCGATTAAGGTTTGATTTCAACTATGACAAAAAACTCACAGACGAGCAGATAAAAAAGATCGAAGACTGGGTGAACGGAGTAATAAAGGCAGAAGCAGACGTGTCGTTTGAGATCATGAGTGTAGAAGATGCGAAGAAGGCAGGTGCGCAGGGCATATTCGAAGCAAGGTACGAAAAGAACGTGAAGGTCTATACCATCTCAAAAGGCAGCAAGGTCTACTCCAGAGAGGTATGCGGAGGACCGCACGTGAAGAACACGCGCGAACTCAAAAGCTTTAAGATAATAAAGCAGGAAGCCGTTGCAGCCGGTGTACGGAGAATAAAAGCTACTGTTGAGTAAATGAAAGAGAGGTTCTTCCAGGTAGGTGTCAAAGCATTTATCAAGGACAGCAAAGGGAGGGTGCTCCTTCTAAAGGCAACGCCCGATAGGGCAGACGGCCGTTGGCCTGTCCATTGGGATATCCCTGGTGGGCGAATAACAAACCAAGGAATAACCGAGACGCTAAAAAGGGAACTTGATGAGGAAACAGGGATAAAACGCTTCAAAGTTCTTGGTCTTCGGGACGCTGCAATTTCGAATTACTTCAAGATGCACCCGAGGTACGGAAAACCAGGCCTAATGCTTCTGATATTTGATTGCGAAATACCTGCAGGCTCAAGAATAAAGCTTAGCGAAGAGCATGATGATTACAAATGGGCCACTATGAAAGAGGCAAAGAAACTGCTAAGCTTCAAATATCCTAAAATCTTCCTAGACAAGCTCTGACCCACAAAACCTTTTTAAAGCTTTGATGGCAAACCTTTCTGTTCTCAGTGGGGATCATGTCATTCTACATGTACACTCTAGCAGCAGGAATACTTGCACTTCTATTCTCAGCCTGGGCCGCGATGTCAACGCTGAAGAAGCCTGAAGGAACCGAGAAGATGAAGGAGATATCCCTCGCCATAAGGGCTGGCTCCAAGGCATATCTCAACAGGCAACTAAAGACAATAGTAATCTTTGGAGTTATACTTGCAATAATATTCTTCTTCCTGCATAACGGCCCACAGCTTGATTTGGCGTTCGCAACAGGCGCAATTGCTTCATATCTTACAGCATATATAGGAATGAATGTCTCTGTTAGGGCAAATGTCAGAACAGCAAAGAGCGCAGAAAAGGGAGCAGAGCAGGCATTCAGAACAGCGATAATAGGTGGATCTGTCACAGGATTCTCTGCTGTCGGTTTCGGTCTTATAGGAATAAGCCTGCTACTGATGTACCTTACAATATCTAATGTTGCAATACTCATAGGATTCGGATTCGGCGCATCTCTTATATCACTTTTCGCCAGGGTCGGCGGTGGAATCTACACCAAGGCTGCAGACGTCGGTGCAGACCTTGTTGGCAAGACAGAATTGGGATTGCCTGAAGATGACCCAAGGAACCCTGCCGTAATCGCAGACAACGTTGGAGACAATGTAGGAGACTGTGCAGGTATGGGCGCTGACGTGTTTGAAAGTTATGCTGTTACGCTTGTTGCAGCGCTTCTGATTGCTGCAGGAATAGGCACAACAGGCCATCTCTTCTCGTATCCGCTCCTGCTCGCTGCAGCAGGAATAGTAGGAAGCCTGCTTGCTATGCTCTTCATGCGAGCAAGGAAGGGCAACGCAATACGCGCTCTATACGCGGGCATACTAGCTTCAGTAGTGATAACAGCGATCTTTGACCTGATACTAACAATAGTAATGAAGATGCCGTTCAACGATTACATTGCAGTTCTCTCTGGACTTGTGCTTGCAATACTGATATTCTGGATTACAGACTACTTCACAGGCAACGAGAGCAAGCCTGTTGTGAAGATTGCTACAGCTGCAAAAGGAGGTGCAGGCACAAACGTGATAATGGGCCTCGCTGTTGGATTGAGGAGCACATGGCTCCCAGTAATAGTCGTTGTAGCAGCAATACTGATCAGCTTTGGGGTCACTCAGAGTGTCTACGGAATAGGAATAGCTGCAGTTGGAATGCTCTCGCTTACAGCAACGATACTTACAATAGATTCATTCGGTCCTATAACGGACAACGCTGGCGGAATCGCTGAGATGAGCGGACTTCCGCACAGCATAAGGAAGATAACCGATAAGCTCGACGCGATAGGAAACACAACAAAGGCAACTACAAAAGGTTACGCGATAGGTGGAGCAGCGCTTTCCGCCACCGCACTTTTCGTAGCATTCGCACAGGCGGTCGGGCTTCCAACACTCAATGCGCTAAGCCCGCTTGTAACAGCCGGTATATTCATAGGTGCACTTCTGCCATTCGTCTTCTCATCCTTCCTCATGGAAGCTGTTGGACATGCGGCTAACATGATGGTTGAAGAGGTAAGACGCCAGGTTAAGTCAATAAAGGGACTCATGCAAGGAAAGGCTAAGCCAGACTATGCACGTGCTGTTGACATCGCAACTGTCAATGCGCTAAAGTCGCTTGTTGTTCCGGAACTTGTTGCTATACTCACACCAATACTTGTTGGACTTGTACTTGGTAAAGCTGCATTGGGAGGGCTTCTTGTCGGAATGATACCGGCGAGCTTCGTCCTTGCGCTATTCATGGCCAACGCCGGCGGCGCAATGGATAACGCGAAGAAGTACATAGAGGTAGGAAACTTCGGTGGCAAGGGCAGCGATGCGCACAAAGCGGCTGTAGTCGGTGACACGCTTGGAGATCCGCTCAAGGATACAGCTGGACCGTCGCTCAACTCGATGATAAAGGTAGTCAGCACAATATCGATACTCCTTGCGCCAATATTCGTAACATTCTCGATTCTCCATTAATCGGTGTTCAGTTGTTATATCAGTTGCTCTACGCAATCATACTCTATCCAATAATCTACATCTTCCCGGCATATGTCGCGAACGGCGCCCCGGTTCTTTTTGGCGGTGGAAGAAGACCACTTGATTTCAACAAGAAGATTGCAGGAAGGAGAATATTTGGACCTCACAAGAGCATCAAGGGAACGGTAGCCAGTATAATATGCGGTGTTGCTGTTGGTTTGATTGAGTATCCATTTCTACATTTCATGCTGCCGATTGCAATCCTTTTGACAATAGGGGCTAACATAGGAGACCTGCTCGGAAGCTTTGTGAAACGCCAGGCGGGGGTGCCTTCTGGAAGAAGCATTCTTCTGCTCGATCAGTATGGATTCTTTGTCGTAGCTATGTTGCTTGCAGCACCCCTTGGGCATCTTCCAAGCTTCTACGGAATAATATTTCTGATTGCACTTACCGGAATACTGCACATATTAACAAACATGGGCGCTCACAGGCTGAAAATCAAGAAGGTTCCATGGTAAAAGTAGGTTTAAATATTTCAACGTTAGAGTAATTGCAATGGCTGGTGGGGGAAAACTATTTGGACTAGCTGCTACGGCTCTCAAATCCAATTTTACGAGCCTGCAGAAGCCCTACAAGCTGAACTTCTGCATGACATATCTGTGCCAGAGCAGGTGCATGATCTGCTCCATATGGCAGATGAAGCCACAAGGAGAACTTACTATAGATGAGATAAGGTCGTTCACAAAGAAGAACAATTCATTTAGATGGGTGAACCTGACGGGCGGGGAACCATTCCTGAGGAGCGACATAGTCGAGGTTGCAAGGGCCTTTGTAGAAAACTGCAAGGATCTTTATGTTGTAACAACACCCACAAATTCGCTCTGCGACCTGAAGATGGTTGAGCGTAAGATAAGAGACATACTCGAGCTAGGAGTCCCTAGGTACATAATGACTGTCAGCCTCGATGGTCACAGGGAACTACACGACAAGCTGAGAGGAATCCCAGGCAACTTCGACAAGGCGATGGAGAACTACAAGATGATGCTTGGCATAAAGAAGGATTATCCTAACTTCGACGCAGTTTTTGGTTATACGATGAGCAGGCTAAACCTTGGACAGTTCGAGCAGACATTCCAGTCAGTAAAGAAGTTCTTCCCAGATATAGAGTACACGGACTTCCACATAAACCTTGCGCAGACATCATCGATGTACTACAAAAACGGTGCGCAGAGCGTCAGCCCAATAGGCGAAGAGGCATCGATGGAGATAAGTCAGATGTACTCAAAGAGGAAGCGCCTGCTCGACCCGATGCACCTTATAGAAGACGCATTCATGAGAAAGCTCATTACATTCGCAAAGAGCGGAAAGCCACCTATGAAGTCAAGAGGGCTTGACGCCTCGCTCTATCTCGACAGCTGGGGGAATGTTTACCCATCGATAATGTGGGACAAGAAGATAGGAAACATACGCGATGTCGACTACGACCTCGCAAACCTGTGGCATACACCTATAGCTGAGGAAGTAAGGAAAGAGATAATGGATGGCAAAGAGCCCGTCGAATGGACCGCATGTGAGGCACACCAGTCGCTTGTCGGCAACCTAGTGCAGATGCTCTAACAGCTAATTCTTCTGGAAGATCTCCAGGTCTGGCGCATATTGCGAGCCAATGTAATTAGCAAATCTGTTCTTGTACGTGTATACCAGTCTAAAACCGGTCAGGTTGGCTGCAGCACAGGTGTTGAACGTTGCGAGCACATCCGGCGATAGGTCCACGCTGGCTGTGCCGCCGATGACTACATACGAATTACTTGTCATGTAAGCGTTGCTCAGGTTACACCAGATATCATAGACCTTGTACCTGTAAGATGTGTACACATTCACCTCATCTGAGAGGTAGTTTGAAGAGAAGTAGCTTCCGTTTGGGTTGGCTGTCACGTAGGCTGCAAACGCATTTGTCGTCGACATCGCGTCCCTGTAGAACGCGACGTCCTTGTTCAGATCAATAACGTCGAATACAAGTATAAGAAGGATGATTGCATAAGCAGCGTATTTCCAATAAGATCTTTTCATCTTGAGCGTTGAATCGAGGAATATAGACACAACGATAATCATGGGAAGCGTGAGAATTGTTGTAACGTATGGCTCCATGTTTGTTATGTAGATTCTTAGGATGCTGTTGCTGTATGTCAATGCTACGGGGAAGAGCTGTATGAACAGGAAGAAGAAAATGAACATCGGTATGAAGAGGTAAATGAGCTTGGTTCTTCTGATGAATAACACTACACAAGCAAACGCAAATACATACGTCAGAATCGAGAAATAGCTCAGTTGCGGAAGATACTGGTAGAGCGGCATGTCAAATATCACAGGCAGGTAGTAGAACGGGCTGCCGTCTGTGTATTCGAGAAGCACAGAGTTTGTTATATTGTAGGTACCGTAAGCCTGTGTGTGCATCTGGTACGGGAATACTGCATGGTAGGCTAGTGGGTAGAGCAGGAAATTCCCGGACTGGGCAAGGAAAACAACACCGGCTATCGAATATCCAGAAAACGCACCCAGCAATATAAGGCCATACGCTAGCATGTGGCTAAATTTCTGTTTCTTTGTTACGAATCTGAATACAAAAAGCAATGTCAGGAAGACCGGAAATGCGAGTGCAAGCGGATTTACAAGGAATGCAAGACCCGCAAAGAACCCAGAGAAGAGATAAAGTATTTTTCCATTTCTCTTCTCTTTTTGTATGCGCCTGTCTGCTAGCAGGAAGAGATACAGAGAGACGCTCAGCATGGCCACCATAGGGATGAGCGGCTGAAGATGCGTGGAATAAAGCACGTCTAAAGGAAAGAATGCAAGCAGAACAACTCCTATTATGGCAGCCCTCCTGCTCCACAGCAGGTCTACGATGAAGAAGAGCATCGCACCCTCAACCAACGAATTGAGTATTATATAGGAAATAGCAAGTGTTGGACTAAACCCGAAGGTCTTAAGCAGAAACATCTCCGGGTAGAGCATGCCGACGTAGAAACTGTGAGCTTCGGCAGGGTTGAAGAGGACGGATGTTGCGTTGCTGAAGTTCGCGTTCCTGTAGGCTGTGAAATTGAACGGCCGGTCGAACACCGCTGTGCCAGAAAGAAGATTGAAATAGATTGCTTCGTCTTGAGAGTTTGCGAATATGGGTCCTGTATAATAATAGGCCCGGGTAACCGTCATAAGCGCGAGCAAGGCAATGAGTGTGACGGCGAGCTCCTCCCTCTTGCTAATGTTCCTCCCCTTTGCCATGAGATCCTCTGTTCAGAATTCTAAACAACAATTAAAATACCATTTGAGAAATATCCGTATGGCAAAGCTCTTCCCAACGATCGCAAAGCCTGGTCAGCTAAAAGAGGTTGTGCGCATAATCAAGGATAACAAGGGCAGCATCCACATATCGACGCTTTCTAAGATAGTGAAGCAGAATATAGACGAGCTGCTGCCGCTGCTTGACGCGTGCGTTATGTTGGGCATAGTGAAATTGGAGGACGGAAGCATTGCACTGACTGAGCAGGGTCGCAAACTCAAGCAGACAAGCATCGACAAATACATAGAAAAGAAAATCTCCAATATAGAGCCATTCAAGAGCTCGATAATGATCCTCAAGAAGGAGGGGGAGCTTCCCACAACAGAACTATCAGAACTTCTCAGGGAACGCGGAATATATCTGCATAATGAGACAGAGATAAACGCGGCATTGCTTAGAGAGGCGCTCTACAGATGGGCGATAAGCTACCATATGCTTTCTAGGGATGCAAGACGCGGATTGTGGAGTGCGGCGTGACTCACTCTGTCAAATAAGAATAAAGGATATCTACAGTTTTCATAAACTCCTTGCTCTCCCTGTTTCTCGGCCTTGCCATATCAAGAGATACCATCTTTGTGACATGCGATGGCTTTGCAGAGAGGATGACTATTCTGTCTGAGAGCTCCACTGCCTCTTCAACGTTGTGGCTAACCATCACAACTGCGCTTACCGGAGAGCGCGGCCCCTTTAGCATGCTCAGAACCTCTTGTCTAAGTGTATTTGCCGTCAGTTCGTCGAGAGAGCTGAAGGGCTCATCCATCAGTATTATTTTTGGATTGGATGCGATAGCGCGTGCTATCCCAACTCGTTGTTTCATTCCTCCGCTCAATACATTCGGATAAGACTCCTCGAAGCCCTCCAGTCCAAAAGACTTCAGCAATTCCATAGCCCGCTTTTCCTTTTCATTTTCTCTAAGATCCGACATCGATAGGCCGAGCTTGACGTTCTCAATGTTTGTCAGCCACGGCAACAGAGCAAAGTCCTGGAATACAAAAGAGATTCCCTTTTCTGGGGCATCCACCCTTTTCTGTCCAAAGAGAACGTCCCCTTTCGTTGGCTTTATAAGACCGGCCATTATCCTTAACAGGGTGCTCTTGCCGCATCCTGATGGCCCTATTATCGAGACAAATTCATCCCTGTCGGCGTGCAGTGACACCTCATCTATTATCTGTGCATCCCCATAGGAGAAGCCAACCTCGTTAACCTCTATTATGTGCAAACTATCCCCATGTGCTGACAATCTTCCTGTAGAGTCTCTTCCACACGAATATGTCGATAAGTACTATCATCACGGTCATGTTTATTAATGCAATCCCGACCAGGAGCAGGTTGCCGTTTGCGAGCGAGAGGTCGAGCAGCCTGCCTATACCTGTGCCCACAGAGCTGACTATGCTTGTGCCGGAGATACCCTGCTTGGTGAAGAACTCTGCGACTATGCTGGCGTTCCATTCACCTGCTATCGCAGTTATGCCCCCGGTTATCATACCTGGAAGGAGTGCTCCAATGTATACACCCTTCCAGGCGCGCCATCCCCGCACCCCAAAACTCCTCTTGACCTCAAAGACTTCTGGGCTCAGGGTCCTAGCGCTGGAGAGCATGCCGAAGACCATGTACCAGAGTCCGCTTATGAAGAATATTGCCAATGAAGTTATCTCGCCGCGGTGCGGCACTCCGGCAAGGCCCCCAGCTATAGCGGGCAGAAGTATCGTAGCTGGTATCGATGCGAGTATCTGGAATAGGGTAACGTAATGGCTGCTTTTCTTGGACATGAAGACTATGTATGTCGCGAGCGGCACCGATACCGCGCAGATGACTATGAAGGCGAACCAGACTCTAGCGAAAGAGTCTACAAGCGACTCTAGTGTAATGAACTCGTAGCTTGCCAAGTATGGGTGTGTCAAGAAGAGAGCGGCGAGCAGCGCAAGCGTAAGTATGAGGACTCCCACGAAGCCCGAAAAGCGCAGCCTCATCCGTCTCTCGACGCGTGGCACCGGGACCCTTGCATGCCTTTTCATATGCATTCTTATCCTCGGCACGTGCACCGATGAGATTCCGGAAAAGGCCCTAACGAGCCAGACCTCCCTGACCTGTACCTTCCTCTGCTGCGGCTCCATATACCTTGTTGTGTATCTCTCGAAGGGCCTGAAGAGAAGGAACCTTGTAGCGACGACAAAGAGTATGAAGACGCCTATGCCCAGAGCGTAGTACAGGCTGCTTCCAGAGAACGCAAGCTGTGCTATCCCTGTGCCTATGCCCCTTACAGTATACTGCGCGCTGCCAGTGGAAAATATCTCGCTCGTGACTAGATAAAAAAGGCCCACCGCCCAGGAGAGTATGGACTGCTCTGCGACCCTAGGCATGCACGCAGGTATATACAGCTTTCGCATTCTTGAGAACCAGCCAAGGCCATAGAGCCTAGACGCTTCTATAAGGTTGTTTGGAAGTGTGCTCACGGATTCATAAACGGCAAACGCGATGTTCCAGACCATGCTCGTCACTATAAGGAATATCACCGCGGCGTTGATTCCTATGTAGTTCGGGAGCGTTGCAACAACTATGAAGATTACAAAAGGGAAGAATGCAAGTATCGGGAGGGTCTGCAGCACATCAAGTATAGGAATTATTATTCTGCCTGCCCGTTTTGACCTAGCTGCCAGGATGCCTATTCCTATGCTTATAACAATTGACAAGAAGAGCGCTATCAGCATACGCGCCCAAGAGAAAGAGGCATCTATGATTAGCTGCAGAAGGAGCCCAAGCATGCCTGGCATGATAAAGAAATGCAATCAGCATTTTTAAGTTATGCTATGGGTAGTTTATCTTGATTATCTTTGTGTCGCTGTTCTGGTAGACGACCTGCATCGTCACTCCGCTGTCGTTGTATGGGCATGTTGCCAAACTGCAGAGATCCACGAACCTGAAGAAGTTGCTTCTCGGCATGGTAGGGCCCAGTATTGCGCCTCCTGTTATTGTCGAACCCTGGTAGAACATCACGAATGAGAAGTTGAGGGTGTTGTTCAGGCCTGGCAATGCAATGGAATATGGGCCGCCGGTCTGGTTTACGAATATTACTGAAGACAACGGAACGCGACCCTGGGACAGTGCGCTGCCAAAGAGGGCGACGAACCTTGCTGTACTATTGGCCGGGTGCTGCTCGACAAGATCCACGCTGTAGTATGGGTACGCGCTAGAGTTGAAGAAGTACACGGTTGTCCCGTTGTTGGCCTGCTGTATATGCAGGCTGCTCATCTGCTCGTAGCCGTACGGCGATGCATTCGCTATCTCACCCTCTGCTGCTATGCCGCCCAATTCCTGCACCCAGTAATTGCGCACTACAAAATACTGAGGCCTGCTTGCGTTGAGCAGGTACTGCGCATCTGGGCTCTGCGAGAAGAGCCATCTCGAGAAGTTGTATATCTTCGAGTTGGTCTGGCCGTTCACGCTGTCCATGTAGCTCTGCCTGTGCGCCCAGCCTTCTACTACGCTGCCGTCAGGCCAGAGCGCCAAGACGGTTGCGCTTGTCGGTGTATTATTATACATCCAGGCCATAGCTGCAAGGAATTGATTGTTTATTCCGTCGGCCTGTCCGCTAGTGTAAGAATTCACGTAGGTCTGCGAAATGTTCAATGCTATGAGGGCTATGAACAGGCCGACAAAGAAGTACGATACATACGTGAAAAGTCTCCTCTTTCCAAGAAAGAGCTTTGGAAGAATGTATACTGTGCAGGCAGCTAGTATAGCTATCGGAGGTGCAACCAGCGAATTGTACCTTATGGCGCTGTACTGCAGCCATATCGTAACTAGGAAGTAGACCGCAACCGCAATGAGCGCAACATTTGCCATGCCAGCCTTGTCGTGCCCTGCCAGCTTTCTGCCGAAGATGAGCGCCAAGAGAAGGCCTATGGGTGCAAGTATGAGCTGGTAGCTGAAGCTATCCCAGACGAAGAGCAGGCTCGGCCTCTGTAGCTCCTGTATGGTTGTGCCAAGCGAGCCTGTCCCGAATGCGCTGCTCGCGAGCGTTGTGAAGTAGCCGTAGAACAAAACGGATACGGCGCCAAAGACAACAAGTATGGCGATGATGACGAAGACCGCTCTCTTCTGCCAGGTCTCTGCTATTGCAGAGAACGTTCCGTCCTTTTTCTTTATCACGTAATAGGCTAGCAGCGAGCCGAGGAGCAGCGGGAGCAGGAATATGAAGAAGTGTATGCTTCCTAGCGAAGGGACATACCTTATCACGTTTGCATACAGGTAAATCCATTCTACAATATATGATAAGAGAAGCCCTAGAGAAAGGACAAAGCCAGACCAAAGGAGCCTTTCGCTCGCTTTCAGGAATGCGTATACTATCAATACGGCAAGCGCCCCAATATATATTACTACGCCGAAGGGCGCCCCTCCCCATATGGCAGCTGCAGTGCCGAGCACCAGTCCGCTCAATGCTGCATAAATATACTGTCTGGTCGGCCTGCTCTCCAATGCGCTCTTTGCAAAGAAGATGAGCGCAAGCAGTACAAATATGGTGACAAATGTATCTCCTCTATAGACAAGCGCGGCTGTCCTTGCTATGTCCCCACTCGATATGCTGATGAAGAGCATAGAGATAAGACCGGCTGTTCTGCTGTTGGTTATGTACTTTGCAAGGAAGTACGCTCCAACAGCGTCAAGTACCCCGAAGAGTACGGATATGTACCGCTCTATATTATAGTAGCTGATCCCTACATACTTGAGTATTGAGTATGGAATGAGCGTCATATAATAGAGGCCGTTGGGCTCTGTTATGCCGTTATGCGACGGAAAGCCAGAGATGGTCTGGTTGGCTGGAACTATGTAATGGTTGGCTATAGCCTGGCCCAATACAGCATAGTGGAAGAAGCCATCCGGCTCGAAGAAGCCCGTATAATGCGCCAGCCCCATCCTTAGCACTATATTGACAAGGAAGATCAGGACGACGATTGACAGGAAGATATACCTATTATCAAGTATATTCCTCTTCCTTTCATGGACCTGGGGCTCCTCGTGACGATGTTGCTTGCTCCCTGTCCTCAACCGTTCTAGCTTCTCTCTAAGCGCTGCTTCCTCCCGTTCATCCATCTAGATCACAAGCAGCATTAGCTTTGACCTGAAAGCTTTTATACTTAGGTGCAGAGGTTTGGAAACCAGAAGAAAGCCGAAAGTAAACCGAAATGCGCTACCATCTAGGTAATGCGTTGATAAAAGAAAGGATGTATGACACAAGACGAATAATAAAAGTCTTTTTATAAAATAAATTATATGGATTACACATACCTTTAAATACTTTACTTTCTAGGTAATCTCACACACTTACGTGATAGCATGAATAGACTAAGCACGAAAAGGATAGCAGCAGTCGCTGCAGGGGCAGCACTGTTAGGAGTAGGACTTGCGTTTGCAGGCCCAGTAACCTTCCAGAACGTACAGATAATCGGTAGCTCAGGACAACCACTCGTTCAGATTGTAGTTGGATCAAAGGCGGCAATATCAGACGGAATCGCTGCTGCAAACATTGCAGCTGCAATAGGCAACCTTGCTTATACGTCTGTAGCGGTAACCGCAACAGTCAACACATCCAACGCAAACAACGTGCTGCACGTCACGGTATCAAACCCTGGCGCAGCAACGATAACAAACCAGCAGGTCTGGCTGAACACGACAGGAGCAACAACAGTATCAGGAGCATACTCATTCACAGCGCTTATAGGATCTGTTCTTAACAGAGCGGTCCAGGTCGGCGCACCACAGTACACAAAGGTTGCACAGGGCAACACGAACTATGCATACCCGGAGAGCGCATCGCTTACAGTATCGCCAGCGGCCTCGCCATACTCTGCATTGGGTTCTGTTCCACGAACAACTGTAACAACCACATCTGGAGGCGGAATGGCATACTCGTCATTCACGAACAGCTCCGATGACAACATACTAGAAGTAACAGCGTCGCAACTACCATCACTGCTTGCGAACTCCGGCTCATACGGAGAATCCGAATTGCTTTGGCTAACAGGATTCCCAGTATTCGACCAAGCGTCTGGAGTCAACGCCTTCACGATACAGAGCGTAGGCGGGGCATACCAGGTAGCATTCGCAAAGCCAATAGTGATGAGCACAACCTCTGGCGGAACAGGAGTGAACAACGCAGCGTTCAAGTTCCTTGGCCAGAACTGGACAATAATAGGATATGAACTGCCAGGAGCGTCAACATACAACATAACATTGGGAGCAGGATCTGGAACAAAGACTGCAACCTCAACAACAGTAGTAAACGGCGGACACCTGATAGTCGCATCATCGCTATCACCACTTGCTACAATATACGTAGGGCAGAACCTGACGGGCGGTGCCTTCAAGGCGCAGCTTACAGACATAGGTCAGCCTAACAGCAACGGTGTAAGCCCAGCAGCAATAAACCTGTACTACAATGGTGCGTTGACAAACGTAACGTCCATACAGCCAGGAACAACAGCATCGTTCAACGTATCTGGCGTAAAGGTATACCTGAAGGTGAACCAGACATTCGCCGGATTGTATGCATACCAGAAGTACGCAAAGATGCAGCTCTACTCCAACGTCTTCAAGCTGAACGACGGGAGCACCTACAACCAGACGAACGACCCGGGCTGGAACGTAAACCTGCTCTGGACAAACACAAGCTCATCTGGAAACGCGATAGCATTGCAGGGAATATTGGTGTACAACGCTACGCCAGGAACCCTGATGCAGGGACAGTCGTTCACATTCATACACAACCCTGCGGCATGGAGCGTACAGTTCCTAGGTGACACGCTTGGAAGCAACTACGACCCGTTGAACTGGAAGACAAGTTCAACATCGTCAGCGAAGTTCCAGCTTGTAACGAGCACATTCAGCGCAACCTCGACTGGTGTAAACGGTTCGATCAACAACATAACAGAGCCGGCACAGTACCTGACTCTGACGAGCAGCATAAACAACGCGTTCAGCTTCGGCGGACAGCAGGGTTCCACAGCACAGTATAACCTTGACCCGTACGAGCTCTTCGCTGGTAACTTCATAGGAAACCAGGGAAGCAACACTGTTGGAAACAACGTGAACATACGCTTGCAGATGACTGGAAACTTTGTCAACACGAACAACCCATTGACAGTAACCCTGAAGGGTTCGTCAAACACGCTGTCCGAGACAAACTCGATAGTCTTCACAAGCCCGAACGCGAACCAGCTGGTATGGACTCCGTTCACGAACATAACATCGATACAGCTGAGCAGCGCATACCCAGGCGTGACGATAACATTGAACAGCGTCAACGCGGTATCATCGAACACAGTATCGTTGATAACCCTGCCGCCAACACTGCTATACCAGCAATCTGGCAAGAACTACATGAGCCAGGTAAGCGGAGCGAACGTGATATACAACCAGCAGAACGGCCAACCATTGGCAACGTTCACGATAGCAGCAACGTCAGGAACACCAAGCCAGAACGCAGCTTCGGCATACTTCGTGTACAACGCAATATCGTACCCAGTACCTGGAACGACATCGTTCACATCGCAGCATGCATTCTCGATAAGCAACGCCTCATCGGGAGTTACAGCAGCACCGCTCTTCTGGGTGAACGCATCAGCACCAACAGGAACAACGCCTGGAACAAGGAACAACATAACGTACACATCAACTCAGAACAACCAGGTGAACGTTGGCCCAGGATTCAAGGGTGAGCGCGGAGGAACATTTGCGTCAGATTCAGCAACATCGCTGACAATCAACTACGCAACACAGGTAGACTCCCTGCAGTTCGCGGTATCGCCAAGCACAGGTGGAGCAGTAACAACCACAAACCAGCACCAGTATGGTCCGTTCTCAGTAGGCCAGGCAGTAAACATACCTGGAGTACACAACGTTACGGTGTCTAAGATAACAGGCACGGCAACGCTTGGAGCAGGAGCGACATACTCGATATCTGGATTGAGCAACCTGACAGCAACACCATCAGTGTCACAGGCAACAACGGCAGTATGGCTGAGCAACCTGACGACTACACCGCTAGTGGTCCTTGACTCGCAGGCAAACCCTGCCAGCTCATTGGTCCTAGTAGGAAGCGGATACGTCAACAGCGTGTCTAAGCAGGTCGAGTCGAGCCAGAACATAACCGTCGTACCATCGACACAGATAGTGCAGGCATACGGCAACAAGATCTACGTGGCTGGATACACAGCGGCACAGACAACAGCTGCTGCAAACCAGTTCATACAGGATCTCTACGCTGCAGCAACACACTAAAGTAGTAATCACGCAGATAATGGAAGGCGTTTTGCCTTCCAACCTTCTTTTTTATTTTTAATGTTTTAGCGCGAGCCATGCATATGCAATGCTCTCGGAAAAACAATCGAAATATCTCGTCATCTTTATAAAGATTGCCTTACAAAATAAACTGGTAATTCTTTGCGGCCCTATCTTCTGACGTCAGTTTTCCTGCTCATGCTTGTAGGGACACAGGTCCACGCTGCATACCCTGCGCAATTCTACACGTTCTTGGGCAAGTACCTTTCGCAATCGGAGATAAACACAACAACGTTCTACAACCAATCTGTAGGGAACTTCACGTACGTCATAATCAATCTGAAGTCAGGGAATTATGCACTGATAAACACAACAAACGGCATGTACTCATTCGTGCTCGACAATTCTACAGCATACGCTGTCTTAAGCCCCTTCTCTGTGGTGCACTTCTACCCGAGCAATCAGACACTGCAGCAGCTGAACAGCACTATGAACGCATACGAGAGGACAGCAGCGCCCCCCATTACATCATGCCTGCAGGAGACCGGGCTCACGTCCGGGTCTACGTGCACGCTCACAAACGGCTGCCAGTCCTGCCAGACCGTACCGATATGCAGGAAGCTTGCAAGCGCTGTAGGCACCTCTGTCTATACAGGGATAATAAACCTGTCGTCTGAGTACAGGCTGCTGAACGCTAGCTACAGGCTGTACTTCTCATCCCTTGCCGGCATAAACACAACAAACGCTTACACATCACTGCAGGCAATGCAAGGGGCCACTAACAACATAAGCATAGTGGCAACCACGTTGCCGAAGAACCTGCTCTTCCCGCTGCCGCCTGGCATACCGCCAAGCAACTTCTCGAAATGCAGCTCGTATGTAACTGGGCAAGGTCCGTGGTACTGCTACTCACTTGGGTTCTGCTACAGCCTAAGCTTCAATTCAACCGTCTTGAAGGGCATACAGACCACGATCTCTGGCATACTAGCGCAGCCTATCTCAAGCCCGAAGATCCATGCATTTGCAAACCTCACCGTGCAATACGATGTTGTGCTGCTTACACCGCAGTACCGTTCCCAGATATCCGCGCTCATAACCCTGTATTCGAACCAGTACAACGCGACGACGAAGAACGCAACAGCGCTGCTTGCGCAGTTCTACAATCCAAATCTTAACAGCAGCCTGAAGAGCCTGCAGGCAACATATGCGCAGCTTGTAGACTACAACTACAGGAAGAACGCAAGCACCTACAACACAACGCTCAAGCAGCAGTTCGCCAACCTGTCTTCGATATATACACCTCTAGCACAGCAATACAGCACTCTACAAGCAATATCAACAAACAACACTGCTACGATAATATTGAGAGAGCTTGACTTCCAGACAGAACCCTCATCGCTTGCGGTCCTTGCATCGCAGCAGCAGTCCATAAACGTCCAGCTATCTAACACAATTAATTCATCAGCCTATTCATCGATATATGCGCAACTGACTTCAGTTAAATCCGGGCTTGGGGCATACCACCCGTACAGCTTCGCATCCTTCACTAAGGCTGTCGATGGTGGAGTAGTCTCTGCTATACTCGCCGGATCGAACGCACCCATACCGAGCAAGCAGGGCACGGCACCGTTCTACGTGCTGCTTATCTCTGCACTTTTCGTAGCGGTAATCATAGTGGTGATATATTTCACTACATTCTATAGACTCGGAAGGCGCAGAAGGCTTCACCTGCACAGGAAGGCCAGGCAGGCATGGCTCTTCCTTTTCATAGCTCTTGCGGTAATAGGTGGAATAATATCATATCTCAATTACACATTCGCAGCTCAGGCCAACACGTTCCTGCCTATAGATGGCTTCCTAGGTCAACTATCGTCTCATAGCAATGCAGTAATAGCATTCAACAGCACAGCAGCCGCTGCGAACCAATCCCTGCAGCAATGCGCATCTTCCCTGCAAGCTACGCTCAACAGCACGCATAAGACAGTACACACGATAACGATGCAGAATTATACCTGCACATCAGGAGGACCCGCAGGCTGCTTTGACGCTTATCTGGGCAATGGCACACCAGTAATAGTGCTGGGCCAGGGAGCCGACTACATACTCTACAAAGGAATGTACGGCCACGCGCTATACGCAGCCGGTTTTGACGCATCCGGAAGAAGCTGCTATCTCAATACAGTAATAAAGGTGGGATGATCCCAGCAAAACAGCAGAAGATCGACGACAAAGAGCGCGCTTCATCAAAAAGGAAGTACACCGCCGTAATAGGCATAACCATAATAGTGATAATAATAGCGGGTGCACTGGTCTACGGACTTGAAAGCACAAAACCTACAGACATATCAACCTTCAAGAGCAACTTCAACTCGGCCCAAAGAGTAGCAATATACGCAAAGGGTAATAACGGCACACAATGGAGCTCCGCGATAGGTTGTGCAACAGCCATAATAGAGAGCATAGTGGGCAACCCTACGTACCACAGGAACGCAAGCGCGATAGACTTTTTCGTGCTGAACAGGACAGCATGCACATACGAATATGGCGTGAGCGGCACTGTATCGAATTACACGTATAATTCCATATCCAACTGCCTGAGCATAAGCGCGCATGAGCCAAGCATATTCGTAAACTACAGCACTGCAAACAGCACTCACATAACCCCTACAGCACTGTACGTCTCTGGAAACCAGCAGTACCTTGGCCTGTGCGGCGTAGCCTCAGAGATAACTTAATCTTTTATAAGTCTCAATCAGGTTTTTCGCCCTCGTCTCTTTTGGATCGTATTTCAAAGCAAGCGAGGCGCATTTTAGTGCCTTTCTGGCGAGTTCCCTTTGCTGCGTTTTTGTCAGCCTAACCTTTCTTTGGCTCTTCGAGTGCAGTGGATTCAGCATCTCTGCGTAATTAGCGTAATAATTGCCTATCGTCTGCCTCTTGCTCAACTCCCTATATTTTCTGAAACGTGCGCTAAAGATCCTCCTTCCAGGGTCCATCAGTATGGTCCTGCCGTCGATTCTTGCCTTGACGAACGCGTGATTCCAAAATACACCGTCTTGCAACCACGAAAATTTAGTGCAGTACTGCGATTCAATCTTTAGTGCCTTCAAGCAGGCAATCCAGAACAGACTTAGCTCAAAACAGTGCCCGCGTTTATCCTTCCATACCTGTTTTGGAATTTTTATTGGCATAAATCGCTCTACAGATTCTAGGCTATATCTGACGATCGCATGTTTGCCATAGAAGAGCCTATCAAAGAGCGTCTTGATACCTTTGACATCTTTTGTCTTTGCCGACTCCGTTACTAATCTCCGGCAACTGCTAGGAAGAGCAACGAGCTTGTTGTAATCCATAATAGGACCCATTCTTTTAAGATATAAATGCTTTCTCTAAGCCTGAGATCAAGCCTTGTACTTCAGCATCGCGGCCACGCCTCCGAAACCCAGGAGCAGCTCCTTGCCGTACTGGCTGTTCGACGACACAAAGACAATCTCAACACCAAGGTTGTCCGCAGTCTCTACAAGGCCCTCTATAGCATCCGCAACCTTTGTCACTTCCAGAGTGCCTCCTTCCGTATGTCTTGTCTGCCTCGAATTGCCAACCTCAACAGCTGTGAAGGACACCCCGCAGGTTGTGCACCTGTATGTAACTTCAACGAGCTCTGCATCCTCGCTCACTATAAGCCTTGAAACGTTGTTGTTGAGCAAAGCAGCCTTGACATTATCATATTTTGATACCGCAAGGCCGTTTCTTGAGACCTCTGTCAGGAAACGTTCCATCACACGGCGCTCCTGGACTGCGGCCTGCTCCTTGAGCAGCTCCTTTGAGCGCTCAAGCAGTTCGCTCACGCCCATCGTCTCATCTGTATAACCGGTGTCGAAGACACCGAGCACCTTTATCTGATAATTTAGCACCTTGGCCTTGACGAAATTGTCCTTTGTGGGTCCGGGCCCTCCGACGACAAGACCGACTAAGTTCTTGAACCCGTACTTTTCAAACACAGAGTTGACGGAATCCCCTACGCTTTTGTAGTAGTCGCTTATGCTTTCGGATATGGCACGCTCGTACCTCGCCGCTGACTGGCCTCCCTTCCTGACCTTTGCATGGGCAAATGACCTTATCTTCTTCTCAACGGTTACGTTAGTTCCCTTCAGCAGCGCAAGTGTTGCATCACGTCCATCCATTACCAGCAGAACATAGAGATCAGTTGCTTCCATCTGTTCTAGAAGGGGTTCCAGAAGGAACTGCGAATCGCACCTGTAGATCTTTGACCTTAGCGGCTGCGGCGGTTCTATCGAGAAAAGTTCTATGTTAGGCTTTGCCTGCACGTTTGAGATATTGCCGCAGAAGACAGCTACGCCGTTCTTCGGAGGATTCCTGTATAGCTTGAGGTACTGCATTATCTTCTCTATCGCAGTCTGGACGTTGAGCCTTGTGGTCTTCGATTTGATGTTACTCGATTGGCCGTGCTCATCCCTAAGGGTCCCTATCATATCGGATATCTGTGCGTCAGGCGGCACGTAGAAGCTTATCAGCTCGGTACCGGATCCGCGAATGGATCCAAGCCTCTTCAGCTCCTTCTTTATGCTATACTCTTGCTTCATAAGACCACAAAAGAGGGCTACTCCCCTATCTTGCTCTTGCCCATATAATGAACAAGGGGCTTCGGCACGGTTATCGTACCATCATCGTTCGCGTAGTTCTCGACTATGCAGACAAGCATTCGTTCAGCCGATATTCCAGTGTTGTTCAGCATGAATACGTATTTCCTATCTGCCTTGTGGTCATACTTTATATCTAGCCTCATCGATTGCCAGATGCCTGCAGAAGAGCAAGACGCAAGCTCCCTATAATCGCCCTGGCCAGGGAAGTATCCCTCTATGTCAACGGTCTTTGTCATTTGGTGCCCGGTGTCGCCGCTGCACAGCAACACAAGCCTATAAGGAATGCCAAGCGCCTGGAACATCTGCTCGCTGTTCGATAGCAGTTCATCGAAGTACTTCTGTTCGTCTTCTTCCTTGCAATAGACAAATTGTTCAACTTTGTTGAATTGATGTACCCTAAATATGCCCTTTGTGTCCTTTCCGTGGGCTCCGGCTTCCCTCCTGAAGCACGGGCTTATTCCGCAATACTTCAAAGGAAGCTGATTTCCCGAGAATAGCTCATCGGCGTGCATCGCCGCAAGCGCGTGCTCTGCTGTTGCAATCATGTAAAGCTCATCCTCTACGTGCTCGATGCCTTTCCTTTCCGCTGCCTCTTTAGATTCGCCTACGGCGTAGAGCGCATCCTCGAAAGTTGCAATGGGCGCCACACCTCTATAATATTTCTTTCGAAGCATGAACGGCGGGAGCACCGCAGTGTAGCCCTTTGAGGTAAGGAAATCAAGCGCATACCTAAGCAACGACTGCTCGAGGAGCGCAAGGTCGCCCTTAAGGAAATAGAATCGTGCGCCAGCAGTCTTTGCTGCGCGTTCTATATCAAGTAGTCCCATCTTTGTAAGTATCTCTTCGTGTGAACCCATGCTCACCTTCTTCGGCACTCCCCACTTCCTTATTATCTTGTTAGCATCCGGAGGGTCTCCCTCTGGTACGGATTTGTCGATAACATTAGGAATGCTCCATAACAGCTTCTCGAGCCTATCCTCTTTGCTTTTTAGGTCCGCTTCTGATTCTTCTATCTTTGCCTTCAGCTCTGCCAGCCCATTTATCTTCTTGTCCGCGTTCTTTCCCTTCTTCTTAAGCTCTGCTATCTTCACGCTCTCCCTATTCCTCTCCGCCTGCATTTCCTGCAGCGAGGTCTTGAGCTTCCTCCATTCCTCATCGAGCTTGAGCAGCTCATCTATAGGATAATTGCTACGCCTCTTTTTGATCGATTCGCGTATCTCTTCTATGTGCTCGCGAACATACTTCGTCGTAATCATGCTACTCTATATAAATCCTTTATAAAGAGTTATAAAGAGTTCGTATCGCGCAGGGGTGGCAGAGCCTGGCCAAATGCGACGGGCTTAGGACCCGTTTCCTTTAGTGGATGCGAGAGTTCAAATCTCTCCCCCTGCATAAGAAACACTTTAAATAGATAGCAGCAGATATCTTTACAATCTGCGGGTACCAGAAAATAAAGTGTTAGCATGAAGCCTCTTTTTGCTGTTTTTGCGTTATTGTCGGCGCTTGGGCTGTCCGCCGCAGGCACGGTCTCGCTCACTGGCAGCTGCCCAACCAGCGTGATAAACTCGACGGCCAACTACGCAAACTTCTCTTTGTTCAACTCTGGCAACGAAACTGCAACCGGACTCCTTATAGTCCCGAAGTTTCCCGGAGCAACCACCTACAATTCAATTCTTTCATTATCATCCATATCACCGAACCAAATCGTTTCTGAGAAAATATACTTCTATAATTTCTCTGCACCTGGAAGCTATTCCGGTAGCTTCACAGTGCAATATACACAGGACCAGAATGTCTTCTTCGCGCTCTTCCCCTGCACGCTCGACTTCCTATCTAGCTCTCCAAGCCGAGTCACGATAACAAGTGTCAACAGGACTGGCAACGTGATAAGAGTGTCTTTGGTTAACATAGGTCAGAGCCAGATAGATGCAAACGTTTCGTTGCTCCTGCCAGAGGAGTTCCAATCGCAACCCAAGAGCCGCATCGTTTCCCTCTCGCCAGAGGGAAACTCGACCACGGCCTTCACAATATCATATCCAAGTTTCACTGGAGCATCATATTCTGCTGCAGCTACGCAGTCATATACGCAGAACGGCGTGCACTACTCATCTCTAAGACAGTATACAATAGCTTTTGAATCAACTCAAAACAATCAGTCCAAGCTAACCTATTTTCCATATCTCCTGGGAACGGCGGTTATCATTGCAATAATTGGACTAATCATTTTTTCTATAGTAAAAAAGAGGAGAAAGCGCGATCGGAATGCCAGGTAAATACGTTAGTATAGTCATACCCACCCTGAACGAGGCGTCGAACATACGCCCCCTTGTACGCGGAATAAGGGGTGTAATGAAAGGATACAGTTACGAGATAATAGTTGTTGATGGACACTCTACAGATGGAACTGACAGAATTGCGAGGTCTGTGGGGGCAAGGGTTTTTTACGACACAAGGGGCAAGGGAGGCGCCCTCATGACTGGTTTCAAGAAAGCAAGGGGCAAGGTGATTATCGCCATGGACGCGGATCTCTCTAACAGGCCCCAGGAACTAAAACTGCTGATAGCAGGGATAGAAACAGGTTATGACATGTGCACCGGTTCAAGGTTCATAACCGGAGGCGGCAGCGATGACATAACCTTGTTGAGGAGGTTTGGCGGCAAGAGCTTCGTAGCACTGCTAAACCTGCTGTACGGCACGCACTTCAGCGACATGTCATACGGCTACAAGGCATTCACCAAAGATGCCATAAAAAGGCTCAAACTCACGGAGCTGAAGGAAGGGATAGAACCGGACATGCACACCCGCGCAGCAATAGTCGGATTGAAGGTCATCGAGGTGCCAAGCTTTGAGAAAAGGCGGGCTGGAGGGGAACCAAAGATGCGCACGCTGAAGATGGGAACGGCAACCCTGCGAACTATATTCAAGAACCTCAATTCACGCAGTTGAGTTGGTCGAGTTTCTTATGCCTGTTATGTAGTAGAAGCCGTAGGTCTTGTTCTGCAGCGTGTAAACCGCTGTTGATATGTCCTGCAAA
>JAJYIZ010000013.1 GCA_021789815.1 Microcaldota archaeon | reverse complement strand
ACGCATATCGAGCCTTCCCTTGTCCTGTACTCCTCGATCAGCTCGTCAGCCAGCTTCTTCACATAGCCTATCGATGCTATGCCTGTCGCAGCAGAGAGCTCCTCTGCGCTCATGGCCTTGCCGGAAACGAAGAGCGCCGCTTCTACGACATTAAGCTGCTCCCTTCGCTCTGATCCTTGCTCTTCCCTCAATCTTTTCACCATCCATTATCTTTATGAATATCTCACCAAAGAACTGGTCCTGCATCATTGCAATCTTCCCATCATGAGCAAGGAAGAGCACAGGAACAAAGACATCCAACAATACATTGTCGGTGCCGTTGAAGCTCTTTGCTATCACGCCAAAGGTTGTCAGCCTTTCTTGGTCCATCGCCCTTACTATTTCCAGGTAGACCCTCTTCATTTTATCTTCTATATCAACTTTATCTATAACTATTTGCATCGGCACTATCGTACGCTCCTGTTCTACCATGCGCTTCTCGGTTATCTTCATGGCCTGGTCGAGTGCCTCAAGCAGTTCGTTCAGGCTCACCTTCCTCTTCGGCTGCATCCTTGCCACAGGTATGAGCGGTTCGACTTCAGGACGTATGTGCTCCATCTTTGCCTGTTCCTCAGGAACCTGCTCCTCTGTCATGCTGAATATGCTTATTGTATCGCTCTTCATGCGCAGGAGAATCGACGCAGCAAGCATGATGTTCGCAGGTATCCTTAGATCGAGAACCTTCATCTTCTTTATCGCAGAAAGATATCCATCGACGACCTTGACTATGTCTATGTCCCAAGGGTCGAGCTGGTTCGTATCAACAAGTTCGATAAGAAGCTCCCTCCACGTTGCATTCTGCACGAACTCCTGTAGGTCAAGCTCGCGGTAGGCTACCGCGGTTGTCGCCTCACTGATCGCCATACTCTCAAGTATGCGATAACAAACTTTATAAATCAAGCTGGAATGCTATGGTTTGCGGAAGGTTGTGTTAATGGAGCTTTACATCAAGCACAATCTCAACCTCCCTGGAAGAATAGTCCCTTACTTTCCGCGTCCTGAGTAGTCTCGCCTTTCTGCCTGCATCCTCGGCATGCTTCTTTACCGCATCAAATATTGTAGATGCTCCACCTTCTGCCTTTGTGAATGCATAGATATGTATCACTGCGTTAGGCTTTGAAGCCCGTATAGCGCTGTCAAGGAAGTCAAGGCTTTGCCAAGGCAACGGCATGACAATCCTGTCGAATGAACGCTTGTACTTGTTAGGAAGTCTGTTTGCATCTCCAAGAACTGGCACTACATTATCGGTTTTGTTAAGTGTTATGTTCTCCTTCATCGCCTCGTATGCATACCTGTTGAGCTCTATAGCAACAACCTTGGCTTTCCTATTTCCTTTTGCTATCTCTATGGCAAACGGTCCCACCCCTGCAAACATGACCAGCACATTCTCTTTTTTCTTATAGAGCGATGATATCCTAGATCTCTCAAACGATAGTCTGTTTGAGAAGAAGGTCTTCCTTACATCAAAGACAAACCTGCAGTTGTTCTCCTTGTAGTCTGCAATGTAGTTGCGTCTGCCAAGCACATACCTGAGTTTTCTTGTGCGAAACTTCCCAGTCACCGGTCCTGCCTTAGCTAGTATGGTTGCAACGTTCTTGTGCTCCTTGAGTATCCTCTTCGCAATGCTCTGCTCCCTGCTCTTCGGAATGCCTTCGAAGTCCACTATCACTAGGTTGCCTAGCACGTCGTAACCCGGCATGCTTCTTCTTTTCACCCGTACCATAGTCCAATCAGTTAATTGAGAAGCTTTTTAACCTTTGCAGTCATAACATTATGTGGAAATACGACATAGCTGTCGCTATGCAAAACTCGTTTTCGAGTGATAATGTGTTCTTTGTCGTGAAGGTTACGTCCGGGCAGGAGAAGATAGCAGCCAACATGCTGCAGAACAAGCTCAACAAGGAGCAGCTGCCGATATACTCGATAATAGTTGTAGAAGGGATGCGCGGGTACATAATCGTTGAGGCAGAGGATGAAGTTACGGTAAGAAGCTTCATCACCAAAGAGAGAAACATCCGCGGCATACTCCCGAAGCCATTAAGCGACGAGGAGGTAGACAAGCTGCTTGTTGTCAAGAGCTATGCCCAGGAAATACACAATGGCGATACTGTTGAATTTACGTCAGGGCCGTTCAAGGGCTACAAGGCAAAGGTGCTCCGCGTAGACGATGTAAAGAGCGAGATGACAGTAGAGCTTATGGATGTTGTTGTCCCAATACCGATAACAACGAAGATGAACACAGCAAGGATAATACAGAAGGCGCAGAAGAGTTGATTTTATGCCAGAAGCAGTTGTAACAGGTTTGGTTGAGGGAGGAAAGGCAACGGGAGGACCGCCATTGGGGCCGGCACTGGGCCCGCTAGGAGTTCCTGTCAACGACATAATCAAGGAAATAAACGAGAAGACAAAGGCCTTCGAAGGCATAAAAATATCCGTCAAGGTTATAGTGGACACCGCAACCAGGAAGTTTAGAGTAGAAATAGGTTCTCCTTCAGCTAGTGCCCTGATTCTCAAGGAGCTCGGAGTCCAATCTGGAGCAAAGACAAAGGATGAGACCATTGGCAACCTAACCATCGAGCAGGTAAAGAAAATAGCCAAGTCTAAGGAAGCATCGATGTACGGCCAGAGCATGGCCCAGAGGGTAAAGCAGATACTCGGCACGTGCAAGAGTATGGGTGTCAAGTGCGAGAACGAGAATCCCAAGATAATAATAAAGAAAATTGACTCCGGGGAGATAAAGGTAAGCTGATCCTTCTATACGACTACAGTAATGGGCCTAGGATACGTATTTATATCTAGAACGACGCTATCCTATAAGTGGTAGGATGCCAAGTATTACTATGCCATTAGCTAATAGCAAAGTAGCGAATGCTATAGAAGAACGAGACAGGTCGTTCCTTGAGAATACAGCAGCAAAACACGAGACCACAAGGCTACAGGCGTTGCTGCAGAGCATAAACGGAGGCTATCTCACGATCTCAGATAGATTGGTAGAAAGGATAGAGAAGAAGGCAGACGAATTTAAAGTAAATGCAGAAAAGCTAAACAGTGCTCAGACAGAGCTTAATGATCTTGTTAGAGCAGGCGTTTCAGATGCGCAGATAAGTTCAGCCAGAAGACAAGTATCAAAGATACAGAGGTCACTCAAAAACGCAGATCAGCTTGTGAAGGATTTTGTTGCTGAGGGATGGAGGGCAACCGCAGAGGGAAGGCAGCCGCCCACAGCGCATGATTTCCTTGAAGGAAGAATCGAACTGTTCAAGAGAGGTATGACTGAGCTCATAAACGCAGGTTCACGCCCGCTTACTGACCAAGAAAAGGATGAGGTGACGAGATTCCGTACAGAGCTCGCTACCAGAATAACTTCTGAGGGCAACCCTAGAGCCACAATCTATTCTGCTTTGGCTGGTCAGACTCCTCAAATTGGCCAGCCCGAGTATGTCGTTAACCTAAACAGAATAACAGAGGAAATGAAGAGGCTTAAGGACCTTGCCAGCGACGCTGGTGGAAGTGTGCTCTACCCGGTCGGATACAGCGATACTGTAGGCAAGGTGATGAACAGACTTGGCATATTACTTTCCGACTCCGAAAGGGGGCAGATCGCAGAGATTGTTGCTAAAGAGAGAGTTTACCTTGAGAAACTGGTGGTGCAAAGACACGCCATAGATTTGCTGCAAAGGGAATACACGCCAGGAGAGATAATAAGCTACCTCAACGGAGCCGAACCGCGCTTTAACGAGCCGCCACAGGCGGCTATGGCGAACCAGGTGGTAAGCATAGAGTGGCGAGAGAAGATGATCAATTACAGGAAGAAGGTAGGTACGTTCTCGGATGATGCTTCTGCCCTCTCAAATGACATGAGCATGGAAGAGGCAATGAAGATGTGGAGAGGTGAGATGAAGACATGGTACAGGAGAATCGGAGGGCGCGCCAGCGAAGAGTTTGCTGGATACTTTGGCAAAGACGCTGCAGGCGTTCTGAAGCTTATCGACAAGGTAGACAACACAATTGATATTCAGATGATGGAATCTCTTGCAATGCGTGCATGGGGATCTGATCAGAGCGACAAGCGCCTCAAGGAGGAACTGGCATTTTCACCAGAGCAGATACTTCTTATAAGGTCAAAGAGAGTGGATTTTGTCGAGCTTCTTGACAGCAGGTGGAACGAGATGCACGAGCATCTCTATCAGGAGCTATATGTAAGGCCGCAGGCCAACATAGCTGGGATGCCACCACCACCTGTTCCTGCTCCATATCCAGAAGGAGTATTCAGTGGACATAGACCAGAAGATGTAGGCCCAGCAGCTGCACACGGATTGGGCGCAATATAACGAGATTAGCCCCTTCTTAGGACTTCGCGTATCTCTCCAGTGAGCCTTCTTATATCGTTTATCTCGCGCATTTCCCTCTCTGTAATGTCTGCAGATGCCTCTTTTCCTCTCATGCCTTTCTCGATATCATCTATGAACCTCATCCAGTCCTCTGCGTCCTCCTTGACGAGTTCCATTACGGCTCTGTTTGATGCGAAAAGATCAAGCACCTTGAGCAGCTTCCTGTTGTCCTCTATGTCCTCGTTTCTCTGAAGACGCTCGCGTATGTGCTCTCTAAGCTCTCTAATTTCTCTGGTGTCGACCTGACGGTCTTCCTTTATTGTCTGTTCTATAGTCTCTATGAAGTCAAGGATTGCCCTGTGCAGCCTTGTCAGAAGGTCCCCTATTGTAAGCCCTTTTATGTCAGCCATGTCGTCAAATCCTTAGGGACAAACACCTTTAAATACTTGCGATTTCCTATCATATCCGATCAGTGATCTATCGTGGAAGAACATAGGCTGATTAAGAACATTGTATTCAGGCTCGTCAGGCGCCACATCGCCGGTTCGACGATGAACTCTGCACTGAACGCCGTTCGTTACCTCAACGGAAAGGGCATGAACACAACGCTGACATTCCTAAATGAGCACGTCAGCGACCCGATCAAGGCGAGGTACAACACGAACACGTATGTGCAGATGATAAGGCAGATCTCGAGGCTGCACCTGAATTCCTCTGTCTCGGTTAGGCTGAGCCAGATAGGATACGCTACAGGCCACGAATCTGCCGACAGGTTCCTTGATGAGATACTAGAGGCAGCTAGCGAAGGCACTACGGTCTGGCTTGAGAGCGGCGCCGGGGTTACAAACGACCAGCTAATGTCTGTGTATCATGATAGGAAGGGCATGCGGAATCTAGGCGTAGAGATACCAATATCGTATTACGGAAAGATGGACGGGTTAACAAAGATGATAAAGCCAAATGGAATGGTAAGGATTACTTCGCACGAATACATGGCAGAGAGGAAACCCGAGAATGAAAAAACAGAAGAGAGAAGCATGCTCGCAAGGTACCTTGGCGCAATAGGCGTGCTTGTGAAAAAGAGCGGAAAGGTTTTCATCCATGAATCGAACGACAGGCTGATAGCGAAGATAGCGAAGAGCAGCAACGGCCACAAGCAGAATCTCACTTTTGGCATTCCATTCGGTTACAGCGCGCACAAGCTAAATAAGCTAGAAAAGTTGAAATTGAACCTTGATGTATATGTGCCGTTCGGAAAGGACTGGACCACATACGCGATATACGGCCTTGCAGGAAATAGGACCAGAAGCATTGCAACCGCACTGCTGAACGGACAGAAAATTGGTGAATACAATGCCGGAGAGTAAGCAGATAAGCCTGGTTACTGGCGGCACATCCGGCATAGGCACAGAGCTCATTAAACGCCTGCTCGCGCAGGGGGATGAGGTAAGGGCGATAATAAAGGAAGCACCAGACAAGTACGCCGACTGGAAGATGCTTCCTCCAGGCGTCATACCATATGTTGTCGACCTGACCTTCAAAAGAAAAGAGGATCAGAAGAACCTCGAGAGCGCTTGCAAGGGGGTCAAGCGCGTGTTCCACCTTGCTGGCGCTACATTCAACTCGAAGTTCAATTATAATCAGCTAATAGACACCAACGTTGTCGGGACAGAAAACCTTCTTGAGAGCATACTGGCAACAAACCAGAACAGTCAGGTCCACTTCATTTTCTCAAGCAGTACAACGGTTTACGGCTACAAGAGAAAAGGTGAAACGCTCACAGAGAACTCAGAAGTGAGGCCATCTAGCCACTACGCGGAGAGCAAGCTTATGGCAGAGCACCTAATAGAGAGCTTCGCGGAGAGCCACAAGCAGATCTTCTACACGATATTCAGGATAGGCACGATGTACGGCAAGGGCTACGAGAAACCGCACTACTTCAAGGCATTCAAGCTGATTAAGGAGGGGAAAATGCGCTATATAGGTGGAGGCACAAACCATCTGCCATTGGTCAATTCTAAGGACGTTGCAGACGCCATGATGCTTGCTACGGAGAAGCCGAAGGCTTCGTTCAACCAGATATTCAACCTAACGGACGGAGTGCCCCACACTCCGAAAGAGCTCTTCACATTAGCTGCAGGCATAATGGGTGTGAGTCCACCAACAAAGTCCGTAAACCCTACAGTGGCCCGCCTGCTCATAAAGGCTGCAGACGTAGATTATGACGAGTACGAATTTTTGGCCGGTGACAGAATAGTCAGCGCCAACAAGATAAAGGAGAAGCTCGGCTTCCGGCCTACAAGGCGTGTCGATGTAGATGGATTGCTGATGGTGGAGGACTTCATGAGAGGATACAAGAGACTAGAGGCAAAGGTAGTAGCATGAAGATTGGCAAGGTAGAAAGATACATAAACGAGATGCTGGAATCGAAGGGCGCTCTCTTTTTCAGCCTGATAGATCCTGTAGATTATGAAGAAGAGAAGTATGCGATAAAGACAGCGAAGGAATCAGTTAGGGGAGGGGCCGATGTTGTCCTTATAGGCGGCAGCGTAGGCGTGCAGGGCAACCTTCTGGATAACGTTGCGAAGAGCATAAAGGAGGAGATAGATGTGCCGGTTGTTCTCTTCCCAAATAACAACTCGACGTTCACGCCACATGCCGATGCGATATACTTCATATCGCTTCTCAATTCAAGGAACCCGTATTTCCATACGCAGGCCCAGATGCTCGCTGCACCCCTGATAAAGGCTGCGAGCATAGAACCGCTGCCTATGGGATACATACTGGTTGCACCAGGCGGCACAGCAAGCTGGATCGGTGATGCCAACGTAGTGCCAAGGGAGAAGCCGAAGATCGCAGCGATATTGGCGCTTACAGGCGAGTACTTCGGCTACAGGTTCATACTCACCGATACGGGCTCAAACCCGCAGGCGCAGGGCTCTGGCCCTATACCGCCGGAGATGATACACGCAGTTAAATCTGCGATAAGCGTGCCTTATATAGTCGGTGGTGGAATGCGCAGCGAGAAGGAACTGAGGACAGCATACGCGGCCGGAGCAGACGTAGTCCAGGTTGGCACCATTTTCGAGGGAGACAACAACGGCAAGACCTACAAGACCGCATCGCTATTCTCAAAGGTTGCAAAGGAGGAAGGGGCAAAGAAGCTAAAGAAGATGTGACCCCAAGCCTCTAAAATACCATCAAACAATTACTACTGGTCCTATGAGAACGCTTTCGGCATCGGAGCTTGGTGTATTGGTCAACGAACTGCAGGAGTTTGTTGGTTTCTATGTAGACAGGTTCTACGAGCTAGGCGACGGGCGCTTCAGGATAAAGCTTAGCAAGAAGGGTGCGCAGGCCAACCTGCAGATAATCCTGTCACATACAATAAACAAAACAAAATACATAGAGAAGGGGGAGCAGCCCACGGATTTCACAATGGCTGTGCGCAAGCGCATAGAGGGCTTCCAGATAAAATCTATAAAGCAGCTAAACAACGACAGGATAGTGATGCTGGAGCTGAAGAAGGGCGACTCTGAAGCAAACCTGATAGCAGAGATGTTCGGCGGGGGCAACCTTATAATCACAGATAACACAATGGGTATGCTGCTGGTTTACAAGCGCAGACAGTTCAAGGATAGAACAATGGCACCACACCTTGAATACAAAGCTCCAAAACGGTCTTCAGAATATAAAACAGAAAAAATAACGATAAAGGAGGGATTCAAGACACTGCAGGAGGAGCTAGATGAATTCTACCACGAAAACCCTGTAGATATGGAAGAGAAAAGGCATAATGCACTTGAGGAGCAGCTCAAGGCCAGCATAGAAAAACAGAGGAAGATAATGGGGGGTATAGACTCCGACATAGAAACCAATAAAGAAATCGCAGAGAAGATATTTAGGAACATGAATGAGATAAACGATATAATTAATGAACTGAAAAAGAGCAAACGTATGACGCTCGAGGAACTGCGCTCGCGTACCAAAATAGGTGTGCAGAGCATAGACCTCAAGAATAAGACTGTAACGATAGAGATCGATTGAATGCCACTCCCAATAAGGATAACGTTCCTGGGCACTGCAGGTTCTGCGCCGACAAAAGAGAGGAATCTGCCCAGCGTAGCGATCGAGTATGATGGCAGCACCTATCTCTTCGACTGCGGCGAAGGCACGCAGAGGCAGATGAGCACCTACTCGCTAAACCCCTACAGGATTAAGGGCATATTCATAACGCACATCCATGGTGACCATGTGATAGGCCTTGCGGGCCTGGTTAGGACTCTCGCACTCACAAAGCGGACAGAACCACTATATCTGTTCGTTCCGAAAGGGGAGGAGAGCAAGGTGATGCCGCTGCTCACCTTTGACAGAGCACTGATAAGCTACAAAATAATCATTAAGGGAGTAAAATCTGGCGAGATATTCAAGGGTAAGGGATTCTCGGTAATGGCATTCAAGCTAAAGCATTCTATTCCTACATATGGGTTCGCATTCAAAGAGGATGACAGATACAGGTTTGATAAAGAGAAGTCAAAGAGGCTTGGCCTGAAGGGCGATGCATTCTCTAAACTGGTATCGCGCGGCAGCATAAAAATTCGCAACAAGACTATACAACTTAAGGACGTTGCAGAGAAGGTCATGGGCCGAAAGGTAGTCTACGCTGCTGACACAAGACCTGCCCAGACAACCATAGAAGCTGCAAAGGACGCAGAGATCCTTATTCATGAGACAACATACACGGATGAATTTAGGAACCTGGCAAAGGAAAGACTCCATTCAACAGCTGCAGAGGGCGCAACTGTGGCAAAGAATGCTAAAGCAAAGCGCCTAATTATATTCCACATGAGCGCAAGGTACAAGAGCGCTGAGCCTCTGATCAAAGAGGCAAAGAAGGTGTTCAAGAACACAACACAGGCATACGACGGTATGCAGATAACGATATAGGGGCTCGTAGTCGATTGGTAAGACGTCACGTTGACAACGTGAAGATAAGGAGTTCGATTCTCCTCGGGCCCATTTGCATAAGTGTGACTACAGCGTCTCTGGTTGTAGTCACATAAGCCAGAACGCCAATCTACGATAGCTCAAAAGTCCTTCCGTCAACAGCATTGACAGTGAAGACCCTTATCTTGTTGTTCGCCCTAAGGACTATCCTGTAGAATGGCAAATAGACCCTGCTTGTGTCTATTATCACAGCGCTTGGGAAAAACTTTGTTACGAGCTTCTGTATCCTCTTCTTGCCAAGGCCTTTGGATACCAGGTCAGCCTTCGCCACAGAGGAATCCTCAAGTTTGAATGGAACCTTTGATAATGAAGGGGTGTAGATGTTGTATGCGAGGAAATTGCGCTGCTCGCCCTCCTTCTCCGCAACATAATCGAAGAACTTCGTCCTGTCAGTGAACTTGACGAGCCTGCCTTTCTCTGAGAGAAGCGCGTAGTACTCCAGATATTCGTTCCTGCGATTTGTTGGGAATCTCATGGACACTAGTTCGAGAGGCGCGTACTGCAGCGATACCGTGTCTACGTTCTCTACGCTCTTGCCAAAAACGCCGAACTGCTTCCTTTTCATGCGTTCGGCAAACTCCTTAGCATCATCTTCCGAAAATAACCTTTGAAGAGATTGGATTTTAAGTTCTCGTGTCTCTCTACTTGTGATCGGTTTTACTTGGGGGGCATTCCCACTGAGCGACTTTATTATGCTGTTTATCTTAGCCGAGGACTGCCTCGGTGCAGATACCAATGGAGTTGATCCCATGGCCTTCGTTACCCTGCCCTTCACCTTGAACCTTTCATGGTAATCCATGCCAAAGGGTATGAACTCACCGACCTTCAGGGTTGTCACCTCTGTCAGCGCCTTCCTGCTGCTGAAGAGTATTCTTATTGCATTCACATCATTGTCTATTGTAAGGCGTCCTATGAACCCATAGGAGCATTGTGCAAGCACGTTCTTGCTTATGTTAGCTGGCCTCTGCGTTGCAATGAAGAGGCCCAGCCCTCTTTTCCTGCCCCTGAAGGCTATCTCCTCTATCGGATTGGTTCGCTTGCTTACTACTTGGGGAACGAACTTGTCTGCTTCTTCTATTATGACAAGGTAGGGTCTGCGTAGAGAGCTCTCAAGGCTAAACAGCGCATCCATCGCATCGTAGACTACACCTTGCTTGTCTGATGTGTCAGAAAGGTCCAGCACTACGGGTATGCTATTCTCTATGCTGGCCTGGAAGAGCTTTGTGTAGTCCACATCTAGGCCAGCATCCTTGTTGCTTCCTCCTATTATTATCGCGTTGAACGAGCTTTTCAATGAGGAATACTCACCTTCTGTATCTACAACGCAGAACGGCATGTTGGATTTCGCAAGCTCCTCTGCTACTACTCCTATAAGGAAGGACTTGCCAGAGCCGCTCTGGCCTATGACGCAGCCTCTTCCAGTGACAATCGTCTGGGCATCAAGCCCTATCTCGTTTGACAGATTCACTTCCGTGCTCTCCACCTGCAGGTATATGGAAGAACCAGCTTAAATATTTTGTTTAATCTGGTGCGGCAGCGGTATATTGTGAAAGTAGCTGGTTCCCTAAAAACGTTGCAAACGGTTTCTGGTCGCCCTTGTCTGCATCTTCAATCGCTTTGTAATATTCCTCCTTGTTCACAACCTCGATTATAGCAGGTGGCAACTTGTTCCTAAGCAAAATCCAATTCATAATAAGTCTTGCAGTCCTCCCATTACCATCCGTGAACGGATGTATGTTGACAATGCGGTTGTGCAGTAGGGTGGCAAGCTCCACTGGGTGTAAATCCCCCTTCTTTTTATAGAAATCATTGATCAGCACATCAACAAGGCGGGGGACCTCCGCCGCTTTTGGAGGAACGTGCTCAGATCCCATTATCCTCACTTGGCTGTCCCTGAATTTTCCCTGGAGTCTGCAAGACGTGTTCTTTGTTATCTTGTACTGGACCTTGCACACGAATGCCTTATTCAGTCTGCCATTATAAGATTCGATGTACATCCATGCATCTGCCGCATTAAGCGCCTCAATTACATCATCGGTCCTAGCGCCTTCGGGGGCTATCTTATCACTAAGCACAAGGGCAGTCTGCCTGAGGGTCAAGCGGTTGCCTTCTATCGCATTCGTGTTGTACGTGTATCTGACAAGAAAATCCTTAGGCAGTACGTTAGATGGGGTTTTGTGGAACACGGTTATAGATGCGCTAAGGTCGTCAACCTTTTCAATGAGATCTTTCGGGAGCCACAAAGAATTGTACCTCTCCATCGTTTTCTTTTCCAGATCCAAGAAATATTTTTGTAGGATCTTCTTCTCCGGTACCTCCCGGCCGAGGAAAATGCGGATTTTCTTTACGTTAGACGATGAAGTTCTTACAGTCTTGACTAGATAGTAGTAGAAATGTTTGCCGTGCCTCTGTTTTTCTATAAATGGCATATTGTATGCCTACAATATTAAGGTATTTAAATATTGTGGACATAATGCCTACAATTCAGTAAAAATCAAAAATTGTAGTCATATATGAAAAACAACCAAAATTGAACAACCTGTGGCCGGAAAGGAAGGGCGCGCCAAATAATGGGAGTTGCGCGCAGGGAAGGCTCATTTGCTTCATCCCTTTTGCAAGCGGCCACAACAGCCTTCACAGTATTATTCTGAAGCGAGAATATATACCACTTTTTGCAGGTATGACATCTGTCACACTGCATGGAAATTCAGGAAGCTTTATAATGCTTTAATAAGATTTAAGGTAAAAGAAAGAAAGTGAAGTGATGGAGAGAGTCGCGACCGGCATCCAGGGCTTCGACGAGCTTGTAGAGGGAGGTCTGCCAGCTGGAAGCACTACCTTATTGGCAGGTGTCCCAGGAGCAGCGAAGACGATCTTTGGCCTGCACTACATATACAATGGCGCAATGAATGGCGACGCTGGCATATATGTATCGCTCGACTCCTCCCCAAAAGATCTAAAAAAACAGGCCACGCGTTTCGGGATGAATTTTGATCCTTTAGAGCAATCTGAAAAATTAAAGGTACTATTCCTCAATGTTCCTATGATGAAAGTTAAGTTTAGTATGTTCGATGAGATAAAGAAGGCTGTAGAGGAGATGAACGCAAAGAGGCTTGTTTTCGATAACATGACAACATTCGCGATAAATATGGACCTCTTCAGCATGCCCTTGGGCTATATGGGGCAAACAGCTTCATCTATAACTCTCAACGCCAATTTTGTTGAGAGGCTCAATCAGAAAGATGAGACAGGTCTGCAGCGAAGCGGATCAGAACAAGACACGGTACATTACACTGCAAACTCAGAAAAACGTCTGATCTATCTGATAGTAGAACAACTGAGGGATCTCCGCACTACAAATATTCTAATAGGACATGGCAACCAACAGCAAAATGGGACCGTTACAACTGATGGCGTGAGCGAGTTTGCAGCCGACGCGATAATAGATCTGTATAATGACCTCTTAGGTGCGAAGAGGGTCAGAACGCTTGCAATACTTAAAATGAGACAGACAAATCACAGCCCCTACATACATGATTTTGAAATAACAGATAAGGGAATAGTTGTCAAGCCTGCAGAGCAAGTAATAAAATGATCTCTTTATATAAATTAAGGAACGCCCCCACTAAAAATCTGATCTGATGACGAGTATATTTGAAAAACTCTCAATGATGCGGCAATTATCGTTCACTGATGGTGAAATCAGGCTGCTTGGCAACCGCATGGTCATGCTGCCCGCAAGTATATTGTCTGCTTACACAGAAAAAATCAGCGACTCACCAGAACTAATCTCAAACATGTATCATAGCGTTAAAGCTTCACAAAGGGAAGGATTTGCTTCGCTGGTAGGCAAGACATACGAATTCTCTTTTCATGACTTTTTCAAATGGATGACAGATATCTTTGCTTTTGCAGGTTGGGGAATAGTGGAATGGAAAGTCCTTGATGAGAATAAACACATAGGTGTCATCACAGTAGCCCACGCACCTGTAGCTGATGAATTGAAAGGCAAGGTAAAAACACCGATAGACCATCTGATAAGGGGATTTGTTGCTGGAGCAGCATCTGCGTCATTTAATGTAGATATAGATGTAATCGAACTTGAGTGCGCCGCGCTTGGTGCACCGGTATGCAAGTTTGAATTTAGACCAGTTGGTCAGTTTCAGCCCTCACCAGAGGCACAGCGCCAATTAGGAAAGTAATGACAATAATACAAATGCTTTAAAGTATTTGCGATGTAGCCATATCAGGCAAAGACCAATAGGACCAGGTAAAATAAGGATAGAATAGCGGTGGCTCTCTATGAAAACTATAGATTTTATTCGGCTCATAATACCACAATACAACCACCCTGGCGTAATGGCAGTCATAGTTGGTTTCGTTTTCTCTACCACTATATTTAATATCACACTCAACTTGATTCTGGCTCCGATCTGCATACTCCTTATAGCTTCTGGCTACATCGCATTCAATGCGATTTATGATAAGAAGGTGGATAGGGTCAACAAACCCTATAGGCCACTTGCTTCTGGAACTATGAGGAAAGAAGAGGCTATTTGGGTGTCAGCCACTCTTTTCGTAGTAGCTCTTTTGCTCGGTATACTTGTAAATTTAACATTTCTACTTATAGAGATAATCGCAGTGGCTCTCTCTCTGGCTTATTCACATCCTAAAATACATCTAAAGAAATTTTTCGTGATTGGCACTCTGACTATCAATGTTCTGTATGCTGTAATGTTTCCGCTTGCAGGATGGGCAATTAATCCGTATAATACTGTTCCAGTCTATATGATATTGTTTCTCTTTGTTTTCGGACTTGGTACCGCAGTTCTTAAGGACTTCGAAGACATCAGGGGTGATATAATGTACAGGGTAAAGACCATACCCAGCGTGTGGGGCGTTAAAACAGCAATCAAGTTCAGCCTTTCCGCCTTCGCGGCATCCGCTATTGTGCTTTTGGTCTTGATATCAATCGGCAAATTAACACTGTACTACCTACCAATCCTTGTATTTATCGGAGTTGCAATGCTTAATGTTGGCGCATTAACCAGAAATTACAACTGGGGAGCATATAAAAATGTAGTACTGGGGGGTGTGGTGCTGCTCACTATAATGGAAATTGCATTAGTAGTCATCAGAATTGCTACCGGTTAGCCGTTAAACCTTTTTGCTCACGCTAGCGAACTCCTCAAAGGCATCTTCTATGCTTTCAGGCTCTCCCATAGCTATAAGCGCCGTTCCCCCTTTCTGCATGCCCATTATATCATTTATGAACGCAATTTCCTCAGGCTTTGAATCCTTAAGAGGTTCTATGTTGGTGAACACTATACAGTTTCTTTTCTCAAATATCCACCTGTGCAGATCATCATGGTATATGGTTTCATCGTCAAGCTTTATTGCTAGAGCTCTTCCACCTCCACGAACCTGTTTGGTTATTAGTTGGCTTCTGTTGCTTACGAATGCGCCTGTAACATCGAAAAGAGTGATTCTACTTAAAGAACCCCTTTTTGTTATCCTTTCTGGTATTACCGAGCCATAACGTTGCAGCATTATGCCGGAACTAATTAACAGCGCCGCAACGATGTAATAAGCCTTTATTTGGGTACCAGTTAAAAATGCTGAAAGTACGATTGTGAAGAAGGGAATGGAGAGTGCCACATTTCCGAATAGGAGGGGACCGAAGACCTTAATAACATAATAAACCAGGGCGGTGCCTATCCCATAAGCGAACGCCCCTAGAAACAATACAGAAATTGCAGAACCGACTGTGAACGTTACATTTAGGCTGGTATGTGTTATAAAAGCGAGCACGGCAACAAAGATCAATGATGATAAATTAAACATAACAACAGCACCGAATGCATCGAAAGTGTACCTATTCATGAAAAGTCCGGAGAAACTAGTGCACAAAGCAGCAACTAATAGCGCTCCTATGAAAAGTGTTGTAGCCAGATTAAAGTTGAACAGAACACCCCCGTTAAGAATGACATAGATACCAACGAAACCGAGAACTGTGGCCAGGGTTTGAAGCTTTCTTACCCTTTGCTTTACAACCAAGGGGGTGAGAAGTGCAATTATTATCGGCCAACTACGGTAAACAATCGCACCTATACTCGGGTTGGTGCCTAATGTCCCTACGCCAAGAAAGAGTTGCGTAAATGCGTTATTCAACAGCCCCATGATAATTATCAAAACTAGCATATTAGGATTTTTGACAACAGAGCGCAATCCACTACCCTTATCTCTGATCAAGCTGATTGAGAGTGAAACGATAAAGCCTACAAGAAAGCCATAGAAGAGCTGTGGGATCAGTCCTATGCTGGTTCCACCTATTTTTAAGAATATCGACCAAAAAGATAGCTCGAATATCACAAAGGCTAAGGCGAGTGCGCCTTTATGCTTGATGTTCATACTTGTGAATTTGATGCCCTCATCTAAAAACCTTACACATTTCTTTAAATTTGTTTAGTTAATTTACGGATTTTTATACTAAGCAATTTATACCTTTCATACAATTGTTTTGCATGTCAGAGGCTGAGTTGAATCTCACCAACAGGGACAAACTGATCTTAAGAGAACTTAGCACAAATTCGAGGGTTAGCCTTACTCGTCTTGCAAAAACAGCAGGATGTTCGGTAGCCACAGCAAACAAGTTACTCAATAATCTTGTCAAAAAGTTAGATATACGCTTTACTTTGGAAATAGAACTAGATAAACTCGGACTAGGAGAGCGCCATATAATTTATGTAAAATTCGAGAACAAACCCGATGAGGCATTCCTCTACAATCTTTTTAAGGATGATCCGTTTGCCCAAGACGTATATATCACGGAGGGGAAGTTCGATTTGTTGATTTTTGTAGCTGCAGAGACTTCGAGAAATTACATAAAATGGGAAACGGATCTAGCTGCAAACTTATCAGATTATTTTCCTGATTTAAGGCCTTCTGAATTTGTATTTGATCTTCTTGGGTACATGCCACTCAACAACGCATTCGTAAATTACATCAAAGAAGAGGTCAAAGTTGATAGGAAAGATAGGTTGATTTTACAGCTATTAAATGAGAATTCCAGAATAAGTTATAGAGAAATAAGCAAGCAGCTCGGGATAAGCGAAGACACCATCAGATATAGAGTTTTCAAGCTTGTCAAGAGAGGTATTATACGCAGATTTACAGTAGCAGTTCAAAAGACCGGCGGAGTTGTAGGCGCTTACTTTGCGCGTTACCGATTCGATAAACATACGATCAGCGATATCTTTCCAGAGCAGAGAAGGCACAGCATGACTGAGAACGAGGCCCTCCCACTGATAAATCGAACACCAATTATTGTTCTACTTAGTGGAAGCTACCGTTTCTTTGGCATGTCATTCGGTAAGACCAAGGAGGAATCTTTTTCTGGAGGCATAAAATGGCATTTAAATCTACTTAAAAATAATCAGCCACATGAAGCACATGCAATTATCACCAAACCAATAAAAGGATTATTGCCACTTAGAAACGTCGATGCAAAACAATACTACAGATTAATATGGACATAATATGCCGACTGAGGCATATAAAAAAATCCGAAATTATTACAAATAAATTATCAAAAATAATAGGCTATAAGAATCTTTAAACCAAGAAAATATGCAGGTGGGATTGGATGGGATCACGGAGACGCCATAATAATCAAAAGGCAAAACCCCGCTCTAAACTTATTACCTATGAAGACTCCTTCCTCTACCCTGTTGAAGGATCTACCCACAAGATAAGAATCTCCCTAAAGGGGTTCTTTCTCCTGATTCCCAATCCCACCACTTCCCCACAACCCGAGAACCTCTCTGTCAAGCCAATAAGGCTTGCCAAGTTCGGGATCTGATGAGCAATTCTCGCAATAAAAGGATAAAGAGAGGTGCATTCCACAGGTTCTATCTGATATCGCCTAAGGAAAATGCTGATGCTTCGTCTCTAGTGAATAAGCTGCTCTCCCTCAAGCCCGTCCAAGAGGTCTTTCTGACTGATGGCGACTTCGGCTACCTTGTCAAGGCACGCTTCTACAAGGGCGACGAACCGAACGACATCGTTGACTACATGGCCAAGAGGCTCGACAGCAGGTTCGGCAAGATAATGAGCTACTACCAATATAAAAAGTAACCTAATTAGCCTCCACTTTCGTTCATGCCCATTCCTATATGTTTGCCCATGCTACCAGAGCCCTGGCTGCCCACTCCTATATCACTGGTAATCATCCCTCCTTCACTGCCTCCTCCATCGGAACCCACCCCATTATGAGGGCACATGCCACCTCTACATGGTATTATTGGGCCAGGCAGTATTCCTTGAGGTATGGTTACATTCGCTGTGCAGTCAGCTGATCCGCCATTGAACATGCACCCAAGAGCAAAAGGCAGCATTCCATGACCCTCGCCTTCTGTACTAAGGTTCCCTATCACGTTTGCAACATCGCTTACATTCCTTATCACGATTATGCTGCCATGGGTCCTTATCACTATCGTGTTGGTCGTGTTGCCTAGAACTGTAACCTTGCCATCTGTCAGTATGCCGAGATCTGCCCCTACCGGAAGGGGCATGTGACCCATTGAGAAGTTGCCGTTCTCATCCATGGACTCATTGAAATTATGTTCGTGTCCACCCGGCGTTCTCACTGTTATTATCCCATTAGCGTCGGTACCCAGCGAGGCGTTGTCCTGAGACCTGATTGTGAGAACAGGCGTCATAATGACCTCGCCGTTACCCGTGACGTGGAGTGATCTTGCAAGATTGAAGTCTACGTTTATCCAAGATGAGTTTACAGAGTTGCCCCCTATGGTGAAGTTGCCCGTTATCCTCAGTTTGCTCGATGGTATGAAGACACTTGTACTCTGGTTGTTTACCACTGCAGTTGCATTCGATACATCAAGGACAAGCTGGTTGTACGACCCTGCAGGTATGTTCGTCGTTGCAAGCAAGGATGATACGTTGCGCAACAGAACAAGGTTGAAGCTCTTAGAGGAGTTTATTATTGTGTACCATTTGCCAGTACTTGTACTGTGTATCATTGCGCTTGCCACTGTTATGTTAAGGGCCGTGATCGCAGCGCTGCCTGGTGCATCCGATATGCTGAAGGTCGTTGGCACGCTTGGTCCGCTCTGCCCGGTTATCAATGGGCTTCCAAACACGGCCAGCAGGCCGCCCATGACTGCTATAGCTATGACTATTGGTACTATTCTCCAGACGCGGTTCTCTTCAGGCTTCTTGATACGCTGCGTTACGCGCTCTATGCCGCTGAATTCCGGATTAACTTCATAATATTTGAGCTTAACGTAGAATGGGTTCTCGATCTGCCTTATCGCATTGGCATCGAGCAGCTCCTTTATGTGCTGGTTCATTGTTGAAGGGGCAAGATCAAGCTCCTTTGAAAGGTCTGTAAGCGTCATCTTCTTTACGCTAAGCAGTTTGATTATCCTATTCTTGGTATCCCACGTCTTAGTCAACTCCTCACCACACAGGAGTAACGCCATCTACTTATATATACCCTATTTCATTTTTCGGTTTTTATTAGGTATTGTCGTCTATGGCGCAGGCTAAAAGAGTAGAGTTGGAAATGCCTACTCCATGTACTTCTTGAAGTGCTCTGGGAACATAGACATGGTCTTCTGCAGCCCGGTATGCAGCGGGCTTGGGAGTGCGTCAAGCCTGAATACCCCAATTTCTGAGGCGTACTCCGGTTCCATTATCTTTGCACTCTTTATATCTGCCTTTATGAAGAAGGGTATTGAGAGCCAATGGGTTTTCTTTCCATTGTTTTCTCTCAATATGGAGTGCGCAGGAAGCTGTTCCTGTATTTCACCTGTTAGACCATACTCTTCCTTCAGCTCTCTTAATACGGATTCGCTTGGGCTCTGGCCGAATTCGAGCTGTCCGGATCCTGTGTCCCATCTTCCCTTCTCATCCCTGCACTTATCGCCGCGTTTATGCAAGAGGAAATTTCCTTTCCCGTCGTTGCAGTAGAATGGCGTGCATATTCCTATGTAATCTACTCCGGCTTCCATGAAATTACCTGTAAATATAGTGGACTTGGCGGGATTTTCATAGCTTTTGATTAAACTTTTTCCAAAAGTTTATTTTGAACCCGCAACCCCCTGCATGCCATGCAGGTGCGCTACCGTTACGCTACAAGCCCACAAAAAGCATTAATGACATTCGACTATTTATCTCTAGCGCTTAAGATCATCAAGCCGTGCATTTTCCGAGCCATTACCGAAATCCCGAAGTATCCTTATGTACCCTTCCTCGAAGAGTACGGGCTCCTTGGACACAAATTCTGAACCGCTTGAGTCAACCACAATTATCCCCTGGATAAAGGCATTCTTGGGACCTCCTGTAACGACTCCAGATAGCCTTCCGACCTCCTTCTGACTCCCGTTAGTGCCGACCACCACTGGCTTGCCCATATAAGTCTGCATAAATAGATCGGGAGTGAGTCTGCCACCGTTGTTCGCCAGGCGCGCTGCCATCGAAACCCCAAACTAACTCTCTTTATCAGATACTTAATGGTTCACTTATGCAGGAGACACAAATATTATGTTGCCCCCTCTCAGAAGTATTGTTCCCAGCTTTGCTTTTGTCTCCCCTCCGTCCAGTTCCTCAGCTTCCTCCATCACTATGTTCATATGCGCGTCGAATGAGGTTATCCTCCCTCGTATGTTGAGGTTGCTCTTCAGCCTTACAAGAACCTGCTTGCCAAGCACCTTGTTAAGAAGGTCGAAGGGCCTCTGCTGTATATGTTCGGTCATATCAATCCCTCTTCCTTATCTTCTTTAACTCTTCCTTTTTAATTGCAAGTCTTACTCTTCCTGTGCCTACGCCTATCTGCTTGCCTATCAATATGTTCTCTGCCACGCCCTTGAGCCTGTCCACCTCACCGAACACGCTCGCGTTCGTGAAGTGCTTTACAGTCTCTTCATAGGCGGCCCTTGCGAATACGGATTCCTTCTCTCCGGCTATCCCATGTCGTCCAACACTCTTTATTGCTCCTGTGTGCGTCATAGCGTCTGCCACAAGACCCAAATGCCTGAATCCCACTGTAATGCTTTCTTCTTTTATCGTCTTCATCAGCTCGCTGGCAATGAGGTTTCTTGCAGCTTCTATTCCGTATACCCTCATAACCTCGAATATGTCGTTGCTGTAGACGTTATCCTTGTCAACTCCCTCTATCTGAAGCACGCCTTCTATGTTGCTGCCGCTTGTCGTTAGGAAGAACGTGCCTTCATCATCCTGTTGGGCGACAACTTTCATTATTCCTGGCACTCCACCTATGGTATGCCCCATTATCTTTACGAACTTTGTCCTGACAGAGCGTATCTCCTTCTCCTTTACCTTGATCTTTAGCGTATCGCCATCCTGGTCGACGCTGACACCTTCCATCTTTGAGAGCCTTGCTGCGACAGTCCTGGCTGCTATTTCATACCTTTCCATCTTCTCCTTGTTCAGGAATATAAGAAGCACGCCCGACTTGAGGTTCTCCTCGAACCTGTCCATTACTCCTGATACCTTTATCTCCTCAATCTTCTTCCAGATGTCCTTCACTCTATCATAATTCTTTGAGACGTTCTTTTCTAGCCTTACTTCCATCATAGGGAACTTCGGCCTCTTCCTTGCGTCTACTATCTCTATTACTCTTGGAAGACCTGTAGTAGTGATCATGGATGATATTCCTGCAGAGTGGAACGACCTGAGAACCATCTGCGTTCCAGGTTCCCCTATCGACTGGGCTGCCACTACTCCTACTGCCTCGCCCCTTGAAACGCTAAGATCTCTATCTTTTTTCTCTGCCATATCACTGCCTCTTCTTCTTCGCTATCATCTCCATAGTCGGGTCTATTCCGTCGCCGCCGTATATAGTCTCTATTAGCGCGCCGCTCGCGTCCTTTACGCTCGATTCCTCAGCAACGTAAAGGTCCTGCAGCGCATTGATCAGCCTTCTTTGCATGTAACCGCTTACCGCAGTGATAAGCGACTTTGTCATTGCCGAGTCACGCGCTCCCATTGCGTGCATGTAGAGCTCCGTTGGCGTAAGCCCTTCTATGAAGCACGATCTGATGAATCCACGAGCCTCTGGGCTCTTGTCGTTCCTCTTGAAATATGTAAGTATCCTTCCGTTGTATCCCCTTGCAGGCCTTCTTCCTCTTACCGCCTGCTGCCCAAGGAGCATGCTTATTTGCACAAAATTGAGTATGTTCCCTTTTGCCTTGACCATTGCCATAAGATACGCGTTGTTCTGCGGTGTAAGGTTCTTCTGCAGGAACTTCGCCGCGATCTCTCTTGCCATGTCGAGCTGCACCCTGAGTTCCAGCTCGAGGGTCTCCCTTCTGGTGTACCCTGGCAAGGACTCCAGCTTGCCCTCCTTGTAGCTGCTCATCAGCGCAGCGGCCTTTTCATCTGCTTCCTTGACTATGCGCTCGTTCTCCTTGCGTATTTCTTCTGTCTCGTAATAGTCGCGTATGCTTATGGTCATGCCGGCTGTGTAGACAGATCTCACAGCTATCGTTGAAACATCGTGCAGGAACTTCTCTGTTGCGTCTGGTCCGTACTTCTCGAACATCTCGAGTATCAGCGGGCCTCCGAATCCTATTGTATTTTCGCCGATTATTCCATCAACGAGCTCTCCATCCTTTATCACTACCTTGCCTCCCATGGATGTTGCTGTGTAATCAAGGTCCTTCGGCAGTATCATAGAGAAGATCGCTTTTCCGCTGTACATCCCGTTCTTCTCCTTCTTCGGCATGTCGTATATGTTGACAGACGACAACAGAATGGATGTGTCTTCCTTTGTGAAGTAGGCGTCATCCTTCGTGAGCATGTACAGGCCTGCTATCTGGTCCTCTTCAGTGAACATTATCGGCCTTCCGTCCTTTGGCGACAGTATAAGATCCTTCGGCTGCATGAGATATCTTGCTTCTGCCTGCGCCTCTATAGACTGGGGGACGTGCAGGTTCATCTCGTCTCCGTCGAAGTCCGCGTTGTACGGCACTGCTGCAGACGTGTTCAGCCTCAGGGTCTTTCCTGGAAGTATCTTGCACACGTGCGCCATTACTGAGAGCCTGTGCAGTGTAGGCTGCCTGTTGAATAGCGCGAGATCTCCGTCAATAAGCTGGCGTTCCAGTACAAAGCCGGGTACAAGCGCCTTTAGCAGTTCGTCCCTGTTGACATCTGTGACGCGCTTTCTTATCCCGTCCTTAGACAGAACATTCAGCACCATCGGGTACTCCGTCCTTGCAAGGTACTCCTTCGCATGGTCGATGTTCCATTGCGTAACGTATATCGGCACGGTCAGGTTCTCTGCGATTCTTCTTGGGACCCCTACCTGGTTGATTGTAAGCCTCGCATCAGAGCAGATGACAGTTCTTGCAGAGAAGTTGACACGCTTTCCCGACAGGTTGTATCTGAGTCTTCCTTCCTTGCCCTTGAGCCTCTGCGCAAGGGTCTTCAGCGGGCGTGTGCTCCTGTGCCTTGCGACCGGTACACCTGGCGTTTCGTTGTTGAAGTATGTTGTGACCTGATACTGGAGAAGCTCCCAAAGGTCATCTATGATTATCTGCGGTGCGCCTGCATCTATGTCCTGGCCCAACCTCTGATTGATCCTCATTATGTCGACAAGCTTGTGCGTCAGGTCGTCCTCGCTCCTCTCTCCGGACTCTAGGGTAATGGACGGGCGCACGTTCACTGGCGGTACAAGTAATGTTGTGATAACGAGCCACTCCGGCCTCGTTGCGATCGGGTCTATCCCAAGAAGCGAGAGGTCATCGTTGCTGACCTTCGAGAGCCAGTCGCGTATTTCATCAGGCCTAATTCTATTGCCCTCAACATAGAAGAAGGTCGGTCTTTCAAGCTTGAGTTTTCTTTGTGGCGCTCCGCAGTGCGGGCACTTCTTGACGCTCTTTAGTTTCTTTACCATTGGGCTGCCCCTCATCTCAGCCTCCTTGACTATTGGTGCAACTATCTCGTCCTCGCCCTCCTCCTTTACGAACTTCTCTATCGCAGGCCTTACCTCGGCAATCTGCTGCTCAGATAAGAGAATCCTGAAGCACTTCTCGCATGTTGACTGAAGAAGAAGGTAAACCGTCTTTGCGAACTCCGGGTGGATAACCGGACGTACAAGCTCTATGTGCCCGAAGTGGCCAGGGCAGCTCTTTGCCCTGCCTCCGCAGGTCTTGCACTTGAGTCCAGGGTCTATTACACCAAGACGCTGGTCCACCACACCTCCATCTATGGGGTAGCCGTCTTCATTGTACGTGTCAGAGACTATCAGCTTCGCTACGCTCATTCGCTTTATGAGCTCTGGGCTCAATGTCGTGAACTTAACACTGTCTATACTCTCTGCTTGCATAGCATCACTCGCTCTTCAGCATCACCCTTGGCAGGATGTGCATAGATTTTATCTCGTCTAACAGAAGCTTGAACGCGTAGCTTATCTCAACTCTCTCAAGATTGTTGGACTTGCACAAGGGGCAGACCTGGGTGTTCTTTATGTAGTCATAATACCCTACATCTCCGTCGTTCTTGCAGATCCATATTTCTGCTTTGTCGCTCTGGTCAAGCATTCTCTCCTTCAACGAAAGGCTCGCGCCGTGGCCCACCAGTGCATCACGTTCCATCTCTCCGAACTTGAGGCCACCACGCCTTGGCTTTCCTTCTGTTGGCTGGTGTGTGAGTATCTGGACTGGACCTCTGCTTCTTACCTGCAGCTTTAGGCTGACCATGTGCAACAGCTTGTTGTAGTATACAACTCCGTTGAAGAGCTTCGCGTTGAACTTCTTGCCCGTTCGCCCATCGAAGAGGTCCTCATCACCGAACTTGTCGAAGCCGTGCTCTGTTAGTATCTTTCCATATTCATCTATTCTTTCGCGGCCCCTCTTTGTGAATGCTGTGCCGTCAACGTGCGTTCCGGAGAGCGCGCCTGCCTTTCCTGCAAGCATCTCGAGCATGTGACCCATAGTCATTCTGCCTGGAAGGCTGTGCGGGTTTAGTAACAGATCAGGAACAACACCGTCCTTTGTGAACGGCATGTCCTCCTGGTTGATTATAAGCGCTACCACTCCTTTCTGCGCCTGCCTGCTTGCAAGCTTGTCCCCTACTTCGGGAATCTTTATGCTGCGTATTCTTACCTTTACAATCTTCGTCGCTCCGGTTGTCTCGCTGAGCATTACATCATCGACAACGCCCTCTTCACCTGCCCTAAGCGATATAGAATTATCACGGCTCTTCTCTTCTCCGACCCCGAAGCTTGTCTGCTCCTCGAGGAACCTTGGCGGCGACACCTTTCCTATCAGCACATCTCCTTCAGAGACCTCTGTGCCGACCTCTATTATCCCGTCTTCGCTTAGTTTTGAATAGGCGTGCTCTCCCAGATATCCGTCCGTTGTTGCAGGCGGAATCTTCAGATGGTCCTGCTGCCCTCCTGCGTATCTTCTCTCTTCGTCGCTGTACGTCCTGTAGAAGACGGACCTTGCAAGGCCCCTATCCACCGCTGCCTTGTTAAGGACAACTGCATCCTTCATGTTGTAACCATAATATGTTGAAAGAGCGACGACGAAGTTCTGTCCGCTCGGGTGCCTGCTCAGGCCTATGCTCCTGTATGTCAGACTATCAACTATCGGTGTCTGCGGGTAGTAGAGCAGAAACGCCCTTGGGTCATACCTGTTGTTGAAGTTTATCGCGTAAAGTCCCTGACTTTGCTTGCTGAAGTTCAATGCGATCGAGTGCCTTCCCACGCTGTTGAATTCCATGAATGCGCTTGAGTTGACCGTAAGGCCGAATATCGCTGCAGGGTCTATTTCCAAATGAGTTGTCTTGTTCGTTATAAGGCTCTCATCTAGCGCGACAAGCGCGTTCTCCTCCTCTTCTGCATCTAGATACTCTATTACTCCTCTTCTTAGCAGGTAGTTGAAGTCTATCTCCTTGCTTGAGAGCTTCTGCTTCAGGTCTTCTGTGAGCTTGCTCTTGCCCCCTTCTACTATTATATAGGGACGACGCGCGCGTCCCCTGTCCGCGTTTATATGCACTTCATTGAGCTTCCTTATGTACGCTACGTTCACTTCACCAGATACAAGGCCTCCGCGCCTGTTCTTCCTTATCTCTTTTGCAAAGGCGGAGCCATCCTTAACAACACCGATTATTCTTCCATCAAGATAAACGAGATCG
>JAJYIZ010000012.1 GCA_021789815.1 Microcaldota archaeon | reverse complement strand
AAGAGCTAGAGCACTCAGCCCCTCGCGTTCTGACATGTTAAGCATTATCGAGGCGCTTTTGACAAGCCTGTAGATATCCTTCTTCTCTTTGTAGTACTCCCTCAGTTCTACTACGCCACCAAGCCCCATCCTTTCTATCTCTGACTTCACGTGATCCCTGTCAGGTCCATCCCCGACTATCATTCCCTTCGCTCCCTGCACCACTTCAGAAACACTTTTCATGACCTTCAGCCATTTATCAAACCTCTTCTCCTTGATAAGGCGGCCGCCAAAGACAACGAGGCCTTTTCTCTGTTTGGCCTTGATCGATTTTATCTCTTTATCGTCTATTATTGGTGTGAAAATCCTGATCCTCTTTTTGTCTATTCCCAGCTTGAGCAGACCCTCGTAGGTCTCACCAGGGTTTGCTATGTACATATCGGCGCCAGATATCGCCTGGTCCGCATATCTGCTGACGTTGCCCCCGACAGCCTGCCCCAGATACTCGGTCCACTTCTCTTTGCTCCAAAGTTCATGTACATCCATGATAAGCTTGCAGTTGAAGAGCCTGCAGTAGAGTTTCACGACAGGCAGATGGAGAATGGGGAACGCATTGACTTGAATGACGTCAAACCTGTAGTTGAAGAGTTTCCAGACTATGAGTGAGAAGTATATTCCCTCTCTTATCGACCTCCTGCCATGCCTGTAGAACTCGTTGTCTGTGAGATAGTGCGAGCAATGATAATGGATTCCCTTGTCTGTGAACTCTGGTTTCATGCCCTTCCACTTGAAAGAGAAGAAGTGCACCTCATGGATCTTTGCCAGGGCCTCGGCCTCCATCCTTTCGGTCCTCTCCACACCTCCAACGTGCCAGGGAAACGCTGCATCCGACACGAACGCTATTTTCACGAAAAGCGACCCCTTATGATATTTAGAGCGAGCTTTACTGCAAGTCCGGGCTTGAAGTTTGTCGTCTTTGGTTTTGATCCTATTCTTGGCTTGTACGATATTGGTATGCACTTCACCTTAAAGCCCTTTCGTGCAAGCGCAAGCTGGAATATTGTTGGGCCTCCGATATAGCCCTCCATGCTTCTTATCTTGTTGTAAGGTTCTCTCCACATCGCAAAGGATCCGCTGAAGGTGTCGCGCATCCTCTGGCCCATCAAGACGGTTGCAAGCACGCCGAACATCCTGTTGCCAAACTTTATCCAGCCAGGCATCGCCTCCTTCGGGCAGTCGAGCCTGTCACCACCTACATAGGCATACTCCTTATGCTTTGAAAGATAGTCGACTATCATCTTCAGATCCTTTACAGAATACGTTCCGTCAGGATCTATCGCTGCAAGCAGATCACCGTGAGCCATCCTGAAGCCCTGGACAAGCGCATGCTCATAGACACCTTTCTTCTGTACGACAATCTTCGCCCCTGTTTTGTATAACGGCTTTCTGTATTCTGGATCGCTCTTGTCGATCACTATGACCTCTGCTTTTCTTCCGAATGCTCTGTAAATGTCGCGGACTATGCCCGGTGTTGTCGTCTCGTTCTTTGTGGGCACTATAAAGCTGAGTCTCATATAATCCACGATTACTTTCCGAAGCGACCCCTGAACATGTCTGCAAGAAGCAGGCGGGTCTCCCTGCCTCTGACCTTCAGCATCTCCCTGAAGGTCTTGAATCCATATACAACCTTTGATTTTGCAAGCTTCGATTTTGTGCCAACCCTTGGTTCATATGATATACGCATGTTCTTCAACCTAAAGCCACGCTTCGCAAGCTCCATCTCAAAGAAAATAGTGCCTGCGTGGTATGGCTTGACATGTTTTATGGCGTCGAACGCGCTTCTCTTCATGGCGAAGGACCCGCTAAAAACGTCCGCCATGCGCTGCAAGAATAGTATATCAAATATCAACGCCATCACCTTGTTTCCGAACTTCAGGTGCGGCAGCATAGCCTCGTCAGAGCAGCCGGATCTGTCGCCAGAGATGAAATCGTAGTTTCCGCTGTCGCATTCCTCTACGATTCTCTTCAAGTCCTTGACGAAGTACGTCCCATCCGGGTCTATGGAAGCAAGCACGCGCGTGCCCTTTGCGCTCCTGAAGCCCTGCATTATCGCATCCTCGTAGCCCTTCGCCTTCTGTATCATGACGCGCGCTCCGGTCTTCCTGAAGCGTTTCCTGTACCCAGGCGCGCTTTTGTCCACAATTATGACCTCTGCGCGTTCGCCGAATACCCTGGATATTTCTCGCGCTATTGCTGGGGCGCGCTCCTCATGCATCGTCGGTGCAACTATACTTACCTCTACCATAAATGCACTCCCTTTTATTTCTAAGCAAATAATTATAAAGTGAACTTAGGTCGTATTCAGGGGCTGGGGGCCTTTATGATACTCATCAGAAACGGCATTGTTGTAACGCAAGATAGAAGCAGACGAGTGCTCGAAGGCAACGTGCTTGCGGAAGAAGACACTATAGAAAGCGTAGGAAAGAAGGCCGACAAATCTGATATGGTAATCGATGCAAACGGCATGATAGTCATGCCCGGCCTGATAAACATGCACACACACGTAGGCATGACCTCGCTCAGGGGAATGGTGGATTGCAGCAGCCTGAAGAGTTTCCTTGATCAGACGATGGCGTTCGACAGCAGGAACACAAACAAGATGATAAAAGAGTCAACAAAAATTGCTACTGAGGAGATGCTTTCTACAGGAACAACCTCATTCCTTGATCTCTATTACTCAGAGGACATAATAGCAGAGGTTGCATCAAAGAGTGGGCTAAGGGCATTCCTGTCATGGGTTACATTAGACAAGGAGTACACAACACAGAAAGGAGATCCAATCAGAAATGCAGAATCGTTTGTAAGAAGATACAAAGGAAAGGGGATGGTCACGCCATCATTCGGCCTACAAGGAGTATACGTCTGTTCAAAAGAGACGATCCAGCAGACAGATGCGCTTGCAAAGAAGCACGGTACGATCCTCCACATGCACCTCGCAGAAACCGAAATGGAAGTGAAAGGACACATGAAAAAATATTCTTCAAGACCCATCGAATGGATGCACAAGAACGGGTTCCTGTCAAAGAGGCTGGTCGCTGCGCACTGCGTCTGGGCCAACGAGAAGGAGAACAAAATGCTGGCTGCGTCAGGGACAACTGTAGTTAACAATGCAATAAGCAACGCGAGACTCGGTAGCGGGACTGCGCCAATAGGGGACATGATCAATAACAGAGTGAATGTAACGATGGGCACCGATAGTGCAGCATCGAACGACAGCCTAGACATGTTTCAAACAATGAAGTTTTCTGCTCTTGTGAACAGGCTTCCAGCGCAAGCCGTGCTTGATGCGGCGACGGTCAACGCCGCAAGAACCCTCGCAAGCGGCACAGGCAGCATAGAAAGCGGCAAAAAGGCTGACATAATAATACTCAGCAGAAGCGCATCCATAACTCCATTAAGCAGGCAAAATGCAGTGAACAACATTGTCTTTGCTGCGAGCGGCAAAGATGTTGCCACAAGCATAATAAACGGCAAAGTGGTCAAAGGATAGTCGGTGATAATCTGGAGGTAACTGTATTTGTACCGATATATAGGACAGGGCAAACGTTATTCAAACTGTTTGACAGCCTAAAGGCGCAATCGTACAGGAACTTTACGACAATGGTGGTCTATAAGGAATGGCCCGGCTGTAAGGAGCTGCTAAGCATGATAAAGGACTACAAAGGCCTTGAGATAGAAGCGGTAAGACAGGATGCCGGACTTTTTGAAGAGGCGCTGAACACTCTGTACAGAAAGGCAGATGGAGATATAGTGGTAAACACAGACAGCGATGCGCATGTCTCCAGGAACTGGGTAAAAGAGCACCTGGATATACACAGAAAGATAAAGAACGCAGGTATGGCCACAGGCATGGTTGATGAGAGCACATTTGCAGATGGCAGCGCGCTGCCCTTCTTCACAAGAAAAATGAACGAGTGGAAATGGCTCATGAACAAGCATACGCTCATGGACCTGCCTATAGACCCGAAATTCAAGGATTACGGAATGTACATAGGAAAATCCGGAATGCTCGTAGATACAGGAAAGAGGCACAACCTGATAAAAACATTCAAGCAGCACGGGGTCAACATGAGCTGGAAGAGGGATGCGCTCCATGGTTTCAGGCTACCGGGCTATACAAAGAAAGGGGGCCGGAACGAGGCAGCTGCAGCACTAGAGGTGCTTTTCAGAGGGTTTACCCCAATATGGTTTGACAGAGCAATGGTCCACCATCCGCTTCATCAATCGGACAGCCGCAGTACATCAATAGCATCGCTTCCGCAGGAACTCACAGCAGAGAGCGTGCTATTCTCATATTACGTCTCAAGAATGTATGACGTAGACCTCGAAACCCTAAAGTCCAGGACTGATCTCGATAATATTATAGCGGGCATCGTGACGCTGCGCAAGAACAAGGGGTACAGCATAGGCTATAGGATAGCTCACCGGGCAATAACAGAGGGATGGAGCGCGCATAGAGTGAGAAGTGCGCTTAACGATGCATTTTCGAAAGGTAAGTGATAACTTGAAGGTCTCTTTGGTAACACCTGTTGATATAAGGTACAGCTACAAGGCAACCGAGTACCTTGTATACGAGTACGCCAAATTCCTTAAGTCAAACGGCATCGACACAGAGATACTCATAACGAAGGGAAAGGACGGGGGAAGCCAGATAGCGAACTACTCGCAGGTTAAGAAGAGATATAGGGAAATTCCGAAGAGGAAGGTCGACTGCGCAGAGATGGTGCTGCCATTCAAGTATCATCTCTTCTTCTACGATGGACTGCCCCAGGATTCGGTAATGTACCTGCCATTCAGCATATACGATTACATTCCCAACATACTGACAAAGCCGGCAGGGCAGAAGTACATCATAGGCTCCCACGGCATGCACCTGAAGATGGGGCACATAGTGAAGAACCACAGCATGCTTGAGAAAACGCTCAACGCCATGGTGAGGAACGCGCTCCGCATAAACCGCAAGGAGATAGACAATCTATACTGCCACGTCATAAACAAGGAGCAGCAGGAGTATGTCAGGAAGACCTTCGGTTTCAGGCCGGAGAACATCCTCTATGTCCCTATAATGATCAAGGCAAAGGACTACCATCCAGAGAGGAACAATTCCAGGAAGTTGAGGATTCTGCACGTTGGCGGCATAGGCAAGGACATGCAGATAGTCCTAGAAGTGATCGACATGCTCAATGCCATGAAAAAGCTCAGCATGTTCGAGTTTTATTTCATAGGTGAGGAGGACAACGAATCAAAGAGGAGGTACGCTCACCTTAATAACGTCCACTTTTTGGGAATGGTTGGTGACAGAGAGAAAATCAAGACCATGGGCCAGTGCGATGTGATAATAGTCCCTGCATATGAAACTTTCTCCAAGACAATGCTCGAGGGGCTGGTAAGCGGACTCTATGTGCTGACCAGCAAAAGGACCGGCAGCTGGAAGGACATTACGGATCTTGGAATAAAGATAAACGTTGCAAATCACGGGAAAGCGGAAGAGTATATGGAACCGCTGATACACCTCGCAGGGCTGAAATCCAAGGGAAAGGTTATTAACATGCACAAAGCGATAAATATAAAGAAGACCGAAGAGAATTTTGACGAGAGCGTAATACTCAAAAAGATGCTGGAACTCTTCCTAAAAGTGATCGAATGATTAAGGCAGCGCTTATCAACCACTATCCGCTTAGCTTGTCTGCCGCGGATGCACGCGAAAAGGTCTACCGAAACTTTGCGTACATGCTGACAAAGCTGGGCTTCCATGTCGAGATATTTTCCATATCGGATAAGGATTCTGAGTCGAAGTTCCTTGAGTACAAGCAGAACGAGATAAAGATGCCCAGGCCGGATTTCTCCAGCGGTTTCACTATGCCCAGGATAATGGACTTCTCGATGCTTGCTGCGTTTGGCTTCAGGCCGAGCGTAGAGACGATGAGCAAGTCAAACAGGATGATCGAAGCGCTTGACAGGTATAAGCCAGATGTAATACTCATAACAGACACTATGTTCTCAAAGACACTTGATAGGTACAGGAAGAGACACAAGGGCAACAGAGCAAAAATAATATCTTATTCTGATTCTTTGAGCATAGGCACAACGCTAGACTACATAGACACATTCGCTAATACAAAGACGAAAGCGGCCGTGATCAGGCCGTTAAAGAAATTCCTCAAGGGCAACTATCTTGCTTACCAGACCCAGCTATACCGACTTATGATTGAGGTTGCAGACGCATTCATAACGACCGATGATTTCCACAAAAGGCAGATAATCAGGGAATTCCCGAATGCAAAGGGCAAATCCTTCGCGATATTCCCGAGTTACGTGCTCAGGAGCGACATAAAAAAACGCAAGCCTGTAAAGAAGATAAGAACACTGCTCTTTCTTGGCAGCTATGGATACGGCCCAAACGCGGACGCGATTGATTATATCAAGCAAAGGATAGCACCAAAACTTCCAGACAAGAAGTTCATAATATCTGGCAAGGGCTGCCCAAACACGACTGCAGGCAACATCCAGTTCATGGATACCTCTATATCGGCAAGCAAACTGCTCGACATATCTGATATGTGCCTATCTCCATTAACCGGACCAAACACAGGTGTGAAGATCAAAATATTCGACTACCTATCTGCAAACAGGATTGTAATAGGCACAAAGTCATCTTTCATAGGTTACAACGCTGTTGATGGAGTCAACGCTCTTATTGAGGACAACATAGATAAATACGCTGGCAGGATAAAGGAGCTTGAAAAGAGGCCAGCGCTTCTGAAGTCGATGCAGCAGAACGTGCATACCGCTCTTGAGGGACATTACGAAAAAGACGCTGTGAACGACTGGGGGCGTGTGCTAAAGTTTATTAAAGTTCTAAACTAAGCTCTATATGAAAAATAGTGGGATAGTGTACATTAAGGAAATTGAGAAGTGCAGGGTTTGCGGCTCGAATAACCTAGTCCCTATACTGTCGCTTGGCACACAATACGCAGTCGACTTCCCGGAAGCAAACGAAAAGGAAGCAAACAAGGGCCCACTAGAGATTGTGATGTGCGATAAGAAGAACGGCGGATGCGGCCTTCTGCAGTTGAAACATACGCTCGAGCGCGACATACTCTATAGGAAGTACTGGTACAGATCTGGAATGAGCACATCAATGGTTGCTGCGCTAGCAGACATAGTGAATGCTGCAGAGAAGATAGTCCCACTAAGGTCTGGTGACATAGTCATAGACATAGGGGCGAACGATGGCACGACGCTCAAGCAGTACAAAGACAGCGGAATAACAAGAGTGGGATTTGAGCCTTCAAATCTTTGGGAGAGCGCGAAAGAGGACAAAGGGCTAACTATAGTGCACGATTACTTCAATTATGGGAGCTTCACAAAACTCTTCAAAGACAAGAAAGCAAGAATAATAACAAGCATAGCAATGTTCTACGACCTCGATGATCCGAACACGTTTGTTGAAGACGTGAAGAAATGCCTTGCGAGCGACGGACTCTGGATAATCCAGATGAATTACCTTGGGTTAATGCTCGAGAAGAACACTTTCGACAACATCTGCCACGAGCATCTTGAGTACTATTCGCTACTTGCGCTTGAGTACCTTCTTAACAGGCATGAGATGGAGGTATTTGATGTCGAGCTCAACGATGTCAACGGTGGCAGCTTCAGGGTCTACATAAGGCACAAAGGCGCAAATGTAAAGGCTCCTGTAGGAGCGACCGAAAGGTTGCAAAAACAGCGAGATTACGAGAAAAAGCTGGGCGTCGAGAGTGTTGATACCTACATGCGTTTTGCAGATAGGATAAATGGGATAAAGAGAGATCTGGTGAACCTTCTTGAGAAAGAGAAGAAGGGCGGCAAACGTGTATTCATATACGGTGCATCCACACGCGGCCTTGTAGTGCTGCAGTTCGCAGGAATAGATAACAAACTTATCCAATACGCTACTGACAAGAGTTCCGAAAAGTGGGGAAGATACATAGTAGGTACGAACATAAAGATAATATCTCTGGATGAATACAGGAAGGAAAAACCCGATTACCTATTTGTCCTACCATACCATTTTATAAATGAGATAAGAAAACAGGAAAGTGAGTTTCTCAGGAATGGAGGCAAGATGATAGTTGCAATACCAGGTGTAAAGGTGTATAGCGAATGAAGAGAGTACTTGTTACCGGCGCAACGGGCTTCATAGGAAGCCACCTTGCGAAGAAGCTCAACGAGACAGGCTACGATGTTGTAATAATCGCAAAGCCCTCGATGAGCAGGAACCTTGCCGAACTGAACAAGTTCATCGGTGGGGTGGAGACGCTTACATGTGACATTTCAGACTACTTCTCTATACGGAATACACTTAAGGTGGTTGATCCTGATGTTGTGGCACACCTCGCTGCGCTCAGCCCGGTAAGGGACTCCTTCGAAAAACCGTTCTCTTACGTGCAGGCGAACATAGTCGGCACAATGAACATTGCCCACGCAATGATGGAGCTGCCAGACTTCCAATCGCGCAAGCTTGTCTATGCTTCAACTGCAGAAGTCTACGGAATGCAGAAGACGCAGCCGATAAAGGAGGATGCGCCCCTCAATCCCTCGAGCCCATACTCAAACACAAAGGCGATGACCGACATGTACCTCAGGATGATGTCGAGCGTCTACAAGCTCAACACAACGGTAATGAGGTGCACAAACACATACGGAAGGAAGATGGACAGGTCATTTGTCATCGAGTACCTGATGACGGAGATGCTGAAGGGCAATCCTATATACATAGGGGCGCCGAACTCGATCCGCGACTACATGTATGTTGACGATCATGTTAACGCTTACATAAAGGCGATAGAGCACCACAAGATATCCGGGGAGGCGTTCAACGCAAGCACCGGGAATCCTATAACAAACAAGGAAGTAGCACTGAAGATTGCAGATATCGTTGGATACAAGAAGAAAATAGTTATGGGCAAGTATCCGTCCGATTATCCCGTAAGGCCTATAGAATCGGATCAGCCGTTCATAAGCCTGAACTCCGAGAAGATAAAGAGGCAGCTCGGCTGGCAGCCAGGAGTAAAGCTCGATGACGGCCTCAAGATGTGCGTGGAATACTGGAAGAACAAGCTAAAGGCCTGATCAGATCCCTCCCCATTCCTTAAGCTTCTGCTCTGCTTTTGTTATGTCGTGCGGAGTGTTGACCGTAACCCATTCTTCTCCATCTGAAAGCATCATGGCGCGCGCCTTGCCCTCCTTTACAAGCTGCTTGAATGCAGTGTTCTCTATCGACCCGGTCTTTGGTATGTAATCAATAATGCCCGAATTGAACGCATATATGCCTATGCTGACCGGCAATGAATGAACAAGTCTTCCGTACTCGAACGATGTTATTTTGTCTTCTTTGTCCCTGTCTATTATGCTTACTCCAACGTAGAACGGCGATATTGCCATGGTTACAGTCGGGCTGTGCTTCTTGTGTTTTTCTATAAGCTTGCGCAGGTCCATGTTAGTGAGCTCGTCGCTGTTCATTGCTATGAAATCCCTGTCCTTCACATGCCTCTCTATCGCAAGTCTGAAGCCCTCCGCGGTCCCGCCCTCAAGCGAGTGTTCGCTGAAGTGCACATCCATGCCAAAGTTGTTGTGCGCTTTCATGAATTCGTAGATCTTCTCCTTCTTGTAAGCCACGCCTATAACAAGATGCTTTATTCCTCCGGCCTTGAGCCATTCTATGGTCCATTGCAGCATGGGCTTGCCTGCGACTTCCACAAGCGTTTTGGGTATTCCATCTGTAAGAGGCCTGAGCCTTGTCCCCTCTCCACCTGCTATTATCACTGCGGTGTCCATGTCACTACCCGAGGTCACAAATACTCTGTCTTAAATGATATTTAATACTTTAGGGACCACACTTCTAGAGAGAAACGCCTTTACAAAAGCGCAATAAAATACTATCGGATTTGCATCTCTAGATATCTATAAATATCATGAAACCCGCTATAATTTTGAGTACATGGTCGTACAAGTAGCAAAGCCCTACACAGTAGAATTGCTTAGGAATTTTGACAGAGTGCCGTTAGATCACACGAGGCTAAGCGTTGCCAATGAATACCTTTCCCCGTGGCTCAGGCACGGAGTCCAGAACATAAAAGCGCCTGCAAAAACCGCAGACGAACAGCTTAGGGAGCCGCGTGTCAGCCTTGGATCGCTTGTACCACCAATACCCCCAGAGGTGCTTGCAATGGGTGCAGAGCTTGTACAAGGAAAGAAGTTCACCCCTGAATATATTCTGAATCTGATAGGGATGTCAGAAGCCAGCGGAAGGCTAGAGGTCCGCGCTAATCACATTAACTACGGTGTACTCCCGGTCCTGAGGGATCTAACTGGAATATTTACTGAGCAGGTAATGCACCCGGTTCTTGATCACTTCGCCCCTATAGCAGTAAGAGGCGTCCTGACCTCTCCAAGACACGGAGTGATGTATCTTGCAAGAAGGGCTAACGTCTCAGTTAGCGGTGCAATAGATACATACCCTGCAGGCGTTGTTGAAGAGGGAAAGACCCTTGTTGCCGCGCTGGGCGCAGAGGCCAGCGAAGAGGCCGGGCTTACTCTGGGCAGCAGCACAACCGCTCTGCTGATTGGAGTCTCTCGTGGACGTACAGAAGCACCGAACCCAAATTTCAACTACATGATGGAGACAAACTGGTCATTACAAAGACTTACAGAAACGAGCATGTCGGAGCATGACCGCGTATACGAAGTTAGGCTTGATGAAAAAGTTTTGCAAAGGTTCATACTAGAAGAATTGATCCTTCCCCAAAAGGAGCACGCCAGAATAACAGATGCGGGATTGGGTGCAATGCTCCAATTCGGTCGGGCCTACTTTGGATCTGCATGGTACGCGGAGACAATAGAAATGCTCCAAAAGGCCCATTCGCTTCCAGAGCAGTCATACCCGAAGATTACCGTGATCGATAGATCTAACGCCAATTCGTGATTTCTTATGGAACAAGGCGGACTTGCAATAAGAGGGCAGATGCCCATGCATTCTGGTCTTAAAGCCTTGTTTGACTTAGATGGCACACTAATAACAATGTGGCCGATCCACGAGAAAGCCTATGAAGCCACAATCAGAGAGCTTTATGGAATCCCTGGTGCAAATTTCCGCAAGTACTATACGCCTGGTGGGACAAACGAGGACACTGTCAGGCAGACACTAAAGGGACTCGGCTTTTCAGAAGAAATGGCCGAAGAAAAGATTCATATGGTGGTGCCCACCCTGAAGAGATATTACCTTGAGCACATAGACGGCTCAGGAATTACCGTGCTTCCTGGTGTTCTGCCATTACTTGAAGAGCTCAGGTCGAGAGACGCAACTATAGGAATAGTAACAGGTAATGTGACAGAGGTCTGCTCCCTAATACTCGAGAGCGCAGGGCTTAGCAAATACTTTGAATTCATAATCGGCGGAGATACAGAACCATCAAGGTACAGGAGACTAGCGTCAGGAGCGCGACGCGCCGGAACTACAACAAGTCGCACGTATTACTTCGACGATTCGTACGCGAGCATCCCGATATCAAGAGACCTTGGGATTGTGTCTGTAGCGGTTGGTACAGGGGATACAAAATACGAGAAACTTGCGCAGGAAAACCCAGATTACCTGTTTAGGGATTTGAGTGATACTAGAAAGGTTCTCGAAGAGGTATTCGGAAAGAACGCACAAACACAAAAGAAGGTTCCAAGGTAGTTGCTACCTTTCTGCGTAAAGAAGCCCGCAACCTTTTGGAGTAGTAGGTTTTACAGTAACCTTGAAACCTTGCTCCTTCAGCGCCTTTGTCACCTTTGGTAGGCAGTAGTGATACTCGAGCTCTATTGCGTAGACTTCAGACATGTCAACGCCGTTAAAGAAGTCTGCCTCTGCGCCCTCGCAATCAGATTTTATTATAACGTTCTTCAGTCCCCTAATCGCATCCGCCAAAGTAACCGATTCGATAATCTTCCCTTTGGTGTCGCCCCTTGATTTTGTGAACGAGTACAATCCATTCATTATCTTCTCTTCTTCTATTCTTCTCGATTCTCTGACAGAGCTAAGTGCTTTGTTGTGAATTTCGATCTTTTTCCTGAATGGGTTTATCGAAATATTTTTCTTCATCATGCTGTACGAGAATGGCATGGGTTCGTACGCCACGACCTTCTTCACATTTGGGAACATAGCAAAGAAAATTGCGGTCTCACCTATCTTTGCGCCTATGTCCACTACGGTGGTATTCGGCCTGGCTTTGCTCGCAAGCCAATAGTACGACTGCTCAACGAATATCTCTTGGAAGCACCCTGCCTTCTCCTCTACGATTTTGTATCTTCTCATAACAGAGAAGGGATTCTTAGCAACGGCTCTCATTATAGGTATGGTTCTTGGATCCATTATCATCTCCTGCCTTGTTCCTTGTAAGCCAGCCTGTACACATCTACGGTCTGCTTCGCCATCCTTTCCCAGGTGAAGCCCCTCGCGTACTGCACCGCTCTCCTTCTATCTCTATCATTATAACCATTTTCCTTTATATTAGTTATCAGCTGCGCCATGTGATCTTCATCATCTGCCTTCATGCAATATTTTGCCACCTCTTTCGGTATCATGCCATTCTTGTATATTATCACAGGGACCCCTCTCGCCTGCGCTTCTATTATTGGGATCCCGAATCCTTCATACAATGAGGGAAAAACGAACACATCAAACGTGTCGTATATCTCTACCTTTCTATCCTCTGGAACGAGCCCAAGAAACTTTATGCGCCTGTCTGGGCCGATTGCTCTGGTAAGGGCTTCGCGCGCGGGTCCGCTTCCCAACCCCCAGAGCTCCATAGACATGTCATAACCTTTTATTGAGCGGAACGCCTTAACTGCGAATATCGGATTTTTGGCTTTCTGGACACCACCTACATATCCTACCTTGAATAGCTTACTTTTTGTCCTTCTGCCTACCTTCTTTTTGAAGAATCTCTGGTCTACGCCCAGGTTTGTTACAAACACTTTTCTCCTTTCGAAGCCCAGGCTCACGGCCTCCTCCTTTGTTTGCGTTGAATTTGCAATCAGGTAATCGGAATTGAGCGCCGCCTTGATGGCCGGAGTACGAACCAGATGAAGATCCGCAAGCCCGTGCACGCTCCTATACATGTCGGCATCAAGCTCCTTTGTTGTTAACGGACGAAAGTCATGAACCGTTGTTATAGAAATGGCCTGGCCGTATCTCGCATAGGAGATGAGCCTTATGTCCAATAGGTGCACTATGTCATACATGCTGAAATCGTGCATCATACTGCGCGCAGCTATGGTGAACATGCTGTGCAGATAGGGTATAGTACCGACCTCCCTTTTTATGATTTTTACGTTCTTTGGTTTCATGGAGTCGAGATTTTCGTATAGGTAATGCATGTACCTGTTGACGCCGTGGCCTGTGGCATTTGTGAATTCTCCCCTAACACCGAGCAAACAGACGTCCATTCAGGCACCTACCATCTTCGCAGACCTTTCCAATGCGTCATCGAGCAGCTCTACAACCCTCTTTGCAGGGATTCTCGCTTTCCATTCCGAATGTCTTCTGTAAAACTCATCAACAAGCAGGACTATGAACAGATCTATGCCCTTGAGCTTAGACCCTTTATACTTCCTGTTCAAGTTGTTTATAGTATTATCCTTATCAAAGCCAAGATATTTTATTACTCCATCGTTTCTCTTTATGTCTTCGCTTATTGCGAATGAAAGTTCCCTGAGTTCTGGTTCGGCAGCGAATATAGTTGCGACCTTTCTCCTAAAGTAGTAGGGCATTGGCCTGAACCACTCGCTAGGCTCGCCATTGCTGAGTATTGAGTAGAGCCTTTCGTGCATTAGGTAATCCCGCATTGTCAACTCTCTCTCTTTGCCTATGCCCTTCAGCGAGCCGTATAGCCTGAATGGTCCGGCAAGCTGCTTTGGCAGCTTTGTCGAGCTGTATGTATGTCTGCACTCGAACATCTCCAGCTTCATCGTCTTCATTATCTTATATCTAAAATCGCCTTTCTCATGCTGTTGTATGAACCTGTACTTTTCTGGAAGGAAATGTACCCTAAGCTCCTTGCCGGTCCTAGATTTCCACTTTCCGCCAAGATCCGGGGCTTCGTGTACTATACCTCTGAATAACACCTTTGACTTTCTGAACAGCCTGAGCTGCCAGTCATTCTTCCCTACCCGTATGCCATAGCTCTCTCCATAAATCCTTTTGCCATTTAAGAAATTGTCCTGTCCGGCGATGATTCCGTAGAACGAACCGTTATCTTTTATTATTCTGTGCAGATTCCTCCTGAACTCTGGGTTCAGTCTTTGATCAGCATCTGGTCCAAGTACCCACTCGTATTTTGCCTTCTTCAGTCCGTACATCCTGTAAGGCTCTTCATAACCCAAAGGCACCGCATAGTAGATTCGCACCTTTTCAAAGCCCTTCATATTTCTTTTCAGTTCCGCGAATTTCTCCTTGTCACTGCTGTCAACTATTACTATATCGTCAACAATATCGTAGAGGTGTTTAACAAGTTCAGAGATTATTCTTGGTTGGTTTCTTGTAAGAAGAAGGCAGCTTATCTTATCTTTGAATGCCATCATATTTCCCTCTTTCTGGAGAAAATGAACTGACCTGCCTTGTAAATCGCAAGCTTCACGTGCGCCTTTATCAGCCCGCTTACATAGGCTGAACTTATCCCTTCTGTATCTGCAGTTCTGGCCCTTCTGCCAGCCACCATATTATAGAGCTCGTGGTTTGACAAATCGTTTTCTCTGAACTTTAAGGGCTTTCGCACGATTACAAAGACCCCAGGATCTAGGTAATCCTTCTCTAGCTTGAGTATCTTGAAATCGGAGAAGATTTTTCTCATGTCTTCTGGCTCGTATCTCCAGTAGTCCTGAGGAGACATGTGATACTCAAAACCTTTTGATCTTGTTGTTATGAGGATTATGCCATTGGGCTTTACGACGTGTTTCATTCCTGAGATGGCCTTTCTCCAATTCCTTATGTGTTCAACAACTTCGGTAGATATTACTATGTCAAAGCTGTTCTCCTTGAATTTTGATTCCAGGTTTTCTGTGTCGCAGACTATGTCTACGTCATTGCCCCTACGAACGTCCACTCCTACATACTTAGCAGGGTGGAAGGACTCTATGAGATGGCGTATGCCTGTGCTGCTGCTGTACGAACCTACGTCCAGAACCCTTTTGTCCTTTATGTCCCTCTCGCTGAGGTTCTTCGCTATAAAGGTAAGCCCGCTTATCGAGACCATTCAGATCATCCTCTATGAATTTTCCTTAAAAGAAACCGCACGATTTAACGCATATGTCATCTATCTCTTGCATCCCAATCTTTAAAAGCATGGCGCATTCGCAAAGACTTAATAAGTCTGGATAAGAGAACCGCATTGATGTGATGAGCGAGCCAGAGGTGAGAGCAGGCAAGCGAATTTTGCGGTCAGATATCCTGCTTCCAGGTCTGCTCCTGCTTGTAGTTCTTGTTGTGATTTTCGCTCTCTATTTCAACTTTAGCTTCTCATTCGGAAAGGACCAGGCCATACCGGTCTACCAGTTCCAGAGCACGATAGATTCCGGCCTATACGCATGGCAGCAGATGGAGTATACTGGCATGGCCGGCATCCTATCTGGACTGCCGGTCTTTGCGCTTTCGCTCTTCAACCTCGCTCTCTATTCGCTCTTTGGGATAAAAATCGCATTTATTCTTGATGCAACGTTCTACTGGATAGGCGCGCTTGGATTATATCTTCTCCTTAATGAGCTCTTTGCATGGCGAAAGTCCAAGGCCCTCAAAGCAATTTTCTTCATGATATCGATACTCTTCATCATGAATTTTGGCTTCACCAGAGCGAGTCTCACTCTCGAGCCAGGAATGATATTCCTTCCATATCTCTTACTCTTCGCATATAGGACGGCAAGAGCATGCAACCTTGTTGGCTCCGGTGTGCCTACTGCGAGCCGTTACTCCGACGCATCTCTTCTGTCGCTCTCCCTTGCAGCGGTCATAATGTTCAATCTAGGATCGATAATCCAGACTACTATATTCTTTGCCTTGATGGCGCTGGCGTTCCTCCTGCTTTCAGGCGGCGCGAAGATAGCCAAGCTTAAATGCTATCTATTCTCGTTAGTGCTAGCGATAGCGATGAGCACCCCGGCTATAGCTTCGAGTTACCTTCTACTGTACAGGAGCGGCCAGGCAAGCTATATATTCGGCCAGGCATCGCAGAACATCCTGGCGCAAAACTCACTCGGCATCTTCCAGTCTATTTTCGGTTTCATCTCAGATATGGTCTCAAATATTGTGTCATTGGCGGTCGGGTCACTCTTCATCATTGTGTCGGCAGCAGGCACATACCTTCTCTTCACAAACAAGAATCAGAGGAACAATGGGTTGAAACCCGTGTTCGTAGGGCTCTGGTCATCATATATTGTACTTATTTTCCTAGGTTCTGCATTCAACGGTCCTTTCGGAGCGCTCTTCAGCCTGATGCTAAAGGCCTTCAACCAACTCTCTGTGCTAAGGTATCCATCTACGAACCTGCACTACCTATTCGTCTTCATGATATTCACATTGTTTGGAATCTCGCTAGCACTACTCCATAACCATATCTACGATACGAAGAAAAAGCACCTTCGATATCTTTTCTCGGCATTCTGCCTGGTCATCTTTGTTTCATACATCTTTCAATTCCTTTATGTCCCATATGTGAATTCTAGCTCGCAGACAGGACCGAACTCGCTTTTCAATGTTCAGCACATACCGGCATATGTGCTTAACATTTCGAATTACATAAACTCTCAGCCTGGTAATTTCTCTGTTGCTGTGCTCCCAATGGCGGCATCCTGGCAATCAACAACATGGTACGTGGGTGTGAATGTCTACGCTTCTCTGCTTGAACATCCAACATACACAGGAGCATGGACCGTCTACAACGAGGTCTTCTTCCCTGTGTCTGCCTACGAGTATTGGGCTGCGGGGCAGGAGTTGTCCACATCCAACACTACATCGATAGACTTCTCTCGCATTCTTGGCACATTTGGCATCAAGTACATAATTGTGCAGGGCGACGCAGTGAACTATCCATATTTGGGCGTTTGCTGCAAAACAGCCCAATTCACTTTCAATACGATATACAGAAATATCAACAATTCTTCTGGTATGGTCCTCGTTAGACGCTTCAACAACTCTTCTGTATACGAAAACCTCAATGCCGTTCCATTAGTATACGCAAGCAACCTTCAGAACATAGGGAACGCACAATACCAATCCATAATGAGCGTGATAGGGAGCAAAGGTTTTGACATAAGGAACATCTCTGTCTATAGCGAGCAGAGCATCGGCCTTTTCAACAGCACCAGGAAAATAGTAGCGAGGAACATAACCGGCTTTGCAGAACCTTCTATGAGCTTCAAAATCGATACGCCTACTAAGACAACAGTGAACATACGCAACGCTACAGCACCATTCTATCTGGTGTTTAGGGAAACGTACGATCCGGGCTGGGAAGCATTCTATGCAAATGGCACTAGGATAGACAGTGCATACCATATACAGGTCAATGGGTTTGCCAATGCATGGTATGTCAACAAGACAGGAAGCTACTCCATAACGATCTACTACACACCGCAGACTACCGGATGGGGGTCAATGCTGATAAGCATAGCTGCGTTTGCAGCAGCAGCTTGGATAGTGTATCTGGGCTTTGGAAAACACAGAGCACCAAGAAGGCCTAACAAGAGGATAAGATGAAATCACATATTTACAATGATATTAGGAATTCACGAACGTTCCGCACAGCCCGCAAGATTGTACTTCCATTGTATCTTGCAATCCTTATGGTAGTGCTTCTGTTCCTTGTGGTTCTGAATAACTCAGAACTCATACTCTATTCATTTATTGCATTTGCTTTCATCGGCATCGTGCTTTCACGAGACTACCGCAATGCCGGGATGGCACTGGTCTCTTCAACAATTATCATATCTGTAAGCAGCATATTTTATTATTCTGTCAATGCTACTAGGGGCTCTCTGATTCTACAAAACATAGGGATAGTTGGTTACTATCTCTTGATCTCATCTATAATTGCGCTACTGATAAGGCTTGCGCACGATAGCACAGCGCCAAAGTTGGGCTCGCTTTTTGATCCTTTAAGAAAATTCTGGAAAAAATCAAACTCGGTTGTCGTCCCGGCTCTGGGATTTTTGGGCATAGCTATCCTGTTGCTTCCAATATGGCCATTGGGTATGCACATCCACACCTCTCTCATGCCATACATCCCGGTAATCATCTACCAGATATCGCATACCTACAATAGCAGCCAATACATACTCAACTTAGACCTCAGCAAATACCCCACGCTGATAAATCCGCAGAGGAGCAACATGCTCCTATATATCGATGGGAACGTAACAGATGTCTCTGTCATCGGCAGTGCGCCAAAGCTCTATAACATGACCCTGCTCATAAGCACAAAAGCAAAAATAAGCAATCGAACTAACATGAGATTGTACATCACATCATACAGTACCGGCTTCAATAATTACACAAAAACCATCCAGCATTACGATAGCGCGGCAAGCTCCCGCATATACGCATTGGCCGGCAACCTCACAAATGTGGGAAAAAATATTACCATTACTGAAAGGTACTACGGGCTCGCCACAGTGGATAGGGTATCATACGCAAACTTCAGCACGGTTCCGTATTACGAGCTAAACAATGTATGTCTCCCAGGTACTTCACACCACGTCTCGATCAATTACAGCGCCATCAGCCCAGAAAGCCTTTTCATATTCCGGAATGACTCTGCAATGGCCGATACGGTATTGGCTGATACATACCAGAAAAATTATGGCTACTATGTTGGAAGATTCGCGAACAACAGCCTTGCACACGTCATCAACAGCACCTCTGGAACAATCAGCGCGCCATACACCGGAACGTGCCTAGACTATGCATTTGTGTTACAGAACGGGCAAACCACGACAGTCAGGATAAGTTCCGAGTATACGGTTAATACCACGATGATATGGAATGCAACCGTGCCTGCCGCAATAGCGAGCCAAAAGGAATACTTCTATGGCGATTACGGCTTTCTGCCTTCAGGGTTGTCGTATCTGTACGAGTACTATATGGGATATCATAACATTTATTCATCAAACTAGGAAAGCCTACTTCTTATTATAGTTTCTTTGCGATATGGCGCATGGCGATGCGATGTCAAAGGGACGTTTGCTTGTAACAGGGACTGCTGGATTCATAGGAAGAAGCATTGCTATCAAGGCGCTGGAGCTTGGGTACGATGTAGTAGGACTCGACAGGAAGCAACATAAGATTGACGGGGTAAAATGTCTAGAAGGTGACATTACCGACAAGAGCGCTGTGGAAAACGCAGCGAAGGGCGCAGATTATGTAATGCACCTTGCGGCTATCACCGTGCCACAGACATTCATCAGCGATCCCTCAGCAAGCTACAGCACCAACGTTGTCGGTTTCATGAATGTGATAGAGGCTGCGCATAAAGAGAACGTCAAGAAGTTCTTCTACGCATCAAGCGCTGTAGTCTATATTGATAATTTCTCAGAAACAGCAGTCCTGGACATAAACAAGCAGCGCAACCACTATGCGAAATCGAAGATGATGAATGAGATGATAGCAGGATCGTATCACGATATATACGGAATGAGCACCATAGGCGCCAGATACTTCAACACATTCGGTCCAGGCGAGCAATCAAAGGGCGGTTCTGCAAGCATCGTATCGAAGCTTTGCATCAACAGAAATGAAGTCATCTATGGTGACGGCAAGCAGAGACGAGACCACATATACATAGATGATGCAGCGAAGATATCGCTCGAGCTTCTCGATAAGGGAACATACCAAATATACAACGTCGGCACAGGCAAGCCGATAAGCTACAACGAGATCGCAGAGGCGATCGATGGAAACAACACCAGAAAGCATGTCACTAATCCGATGCCCACATACCAGTACCTTACATCAGCGGACACTACGCGGCTGTTCGAGACCCTCGGAACATACAAGTTTGTCGATACAAAGGATGCAATAAGGATGACCGCTGAGTCGTACAAGAAGTAGAATCATTCGTCAACGTAGACGATCTTGCTGCCTTCCAATTCGAATGTTAATGGAACTTGCCTAAGCCCCCCATTCAAGGCCTTGGCTATTTCTGCGTGCCTCTTCTGAGGGGCAAACACCATAAGGAATCCTCCCCCGCCTGCACCTATTATCTTGCCGCCAAGCGCACCGTGCTTGCGCGCAGCACCATACCACCTGTCTATCATGGGATTGCTTATCCCATTAGCAAGGGTCTTCTTTAGCTCCCAGTTCTCGTGGAGCAGCGCTCCTATCTGCTCCATATCACCTTTCTCCATTGCCAAGGCTGTCTCTTTTGCCGCGTCTCTCATCCTATCATACGATTCGATATGATCCTCGGTTCCTTTTGCTTGGGTTACATGTATTTTTGTAGATGATCTCTCTTTGCCTGTGTAGAAAAGCATTATGTGCCGTTCAAGATCCTTCATATCATTGTAGTCTATATGTATGTCCTTGAGAGAGACCTTTCCGTCTTTTGCGAACTCCATGTACTTTATTCCACCATACGCAGCAATGTATTGGTCCTGCCTGCCGCCTGGCTCCCTTAGTATTTCCCTCTCTATCAAGCAGGCTTCCTCGGCGAGCTGCCTCGGGCTGATCTTCTCGCCCTTCCTTGTGTGCAGTGTGTTCAAGACGCCTACAAGGAAGCTGCTGCTGGATCCCAATCCCGTGCCTCTCGATGGTATCTCTGTTATGCTTACGAGCTGCACCCCACTCTTTACTGTAAGGAGCCTCATCGCCTCCCTCACTGTTGGATGCTGTATCTCATCTATCGATTTGAGAGCATTCTCTGTCTTTGAGTACGCTACACGTATCTCATCCGGGTAGAAGTTTATTCCAGAAGCAACGTATATGTAATGGGAGACCGCTGCAGAAACGACCGCTCCGGGCCCGTGCTCCTTGTAATACGATGGTATGTCCGTGCCCCCGCCTGTAAACGTTATCCTTAGGGGTGTTTTTGACAGGACTATCCTTTTCTCCTTCATTAGCATCAGACCTTTGCTAATTGGCTAAGAAGATATAAAAAGATGCAATGCCCATAGACATGGGGTCAGAATGGCGAAAGCGAACGCTTCAGATGCAGGTATGCCAACGACTGCAAAGAAGAGGCATGTTGGAAGGTATATTGGACTGGGAATCCTTGCAATTGTGATCATTGGCGGAGTGTATTTCTACTATGCTTTCCTTAGCGGTGGAATCGCAACAGTCGCATTCCAGGCAGGCCAGAATCCATCCACACTCGGACCAGCGATACTGCAGAAGATAAATTCTAATCCGGAGCTCACTCTCTCATACGTAGGATCCATCAACTTCACAAGCGATCCACCATTCCATCTAAGCTTCATGAAATATCATAACGATACAAGGGTGACACTGACCCTGAATGACTTTCCGCACATAGGAAACTTCAGCGCTGTCGGCATTTCCATCAACAACGGCACTACCGTGTATGTGTGCTATCAGAGCGATAAGCAGGGATACAGATGCTACAGGTCAAAGGGCTCGCCCACAGACATACTGAAAAATCTGTCTAATCAATTCGGCGCATCAAACCTCGGAAATTCCAATGTCAGCATAAAGAGCATTTCACCCAGCTATTACAACGGAATGCCATGCTTCCAGATCTCCGGAGGAGGAAAGATCTACGGAAGCAGCGAGTTCTTCAACAACAGCGCGATACTTTCATTCAACGGATGCTTCTCATCCAAGCTCTATGTGCCTCTGCAGGCCAACGCCACGCTTGCTCCAAGCAACGGTGGCCACATATACATCACATTGCAGGCTACCAACGTATCTCAGAGCTCTACAGACTCCAAGGTAACAAGCCTTCCAGGGCCATTGGTAAATTCTACAGGCTAAATGCATATCAAATAGGTTGACTTAGTGCCAGCACTGAAAATAAGCAGGCAGATGCGCGAAGACATGATGCGCATAATTGTCAATGGAGGTACTCTTCCTGACAACAAGGAATTGGGATCCAAGGACGAAATAGAGGCAAAGAGAAGGTTCATGAAAGAATTCCCAAAGAGCAAGAGCACGAACCTTACGCAAAAGGATGTGATTCGTTTTATAGAGAAGCACAGGCTTCTTGAAAGAATGAAGGCGAGCCTCGACACCTTTAACAGGCACAAGATACTTCCTGTGGTCCTTGAAGGAGGCGACGTCACAGGAAAGACGACCCTGTGCTTCGCATTGGGAAGAATGCTCAAGTGCACCTTCCTGGAAAACCAGTCAACGAACCACTTCGACCAAGTGTTCGGTGACTACGGAAGGCACGCCCGCGTAGCGGTAATAGACCACAACAAGAGCGCCCTTGTCGGCCTTCTCTTCTATTTCACGACAAACGTACTTGCAATAGAACTCGCATCAAAGATGAGGAATACAGGGCCTGTGGTCCTGCTCGATAGCTTCATGCTAAGGAGCATGTCCTCCAGAATAGGCCACCCAAAAATAGGGAAAGGAGTAAAGATAGACAAGGATGCAAAGGCGCTTGTGAGAGGCTGGGTCGAACGAAAGCTCATGCCGATATTCTGCAGCGCTTCAGGAGCGCCGCTCATAGTCTTCATGTACGGAAGCGAGGCCTCTAGGATGCGCATGCTGAAGATGAGAAAGGAGGTAACGGTCAATGATGTCCGTATGGACTATACAAACTTTGTCGAGGCGAACCTGAGAAGATATCAAAAGATGCTTGAGGAATGCAAGGCTCCAGAGTATTCTGTGCTCATGGTCACAGAGAACGAGATCAGGAGTAGCAGGGGAATGGCAGACGCCCTTGCAGTCAAGACTGGCAACATAAGAAGAGACCTAGAGCAGACCACGCTAATTCTCTCTGACGCGATAAACCAGGAAAGACTGATGCGCGGATGGAGCATGGTGCACGTAACCTGGAAGGACAAATACCTGTCTGGGATTCAGTGACATGCATCAGGTAAAAGCGGCTATACAAAACCCATATATATTACCTAATAGAGAAGGTATGGGTGGAAGGATGGCAAGACGCGCAGCTAGTACGGGCGACGCCGGGGTAAGCACCCCAAACGAGTACCCCGAGCTCCAGACATTCAGATGGCACGACCCTAGGACCGGAGATGCCAAGGTGTCATTCGGTTTTGAGGTTGTGCAAGAGAGAACAGCAGGGGCCAGAGGGCTGGGGGCCAGAATGTACGGACTCAGTGATGTTAAGGAGGTGCTCGAACGAGAATTCGGGCGCGAACAGATCTTTATGAACGAAACGTGGCCCACACTAAGGAACGGGCTCGGAAGTCAGAGCTATAGAATAAGGTACAACAACGAAGCCGCAACGATAGAATTCGAGGAGACCGGGCATGGTGTCAGAGTGACCACGGCGAAGTTCCCTGATAAACTTGAATTACGTGGTTCTGACCTTATAAGCATAGCAAAGAGAGTACTTGAGAGGGTGCGCGTGGTCCTTACAGCGGACTTTGACCTGCTGAGAAGGCAGCAGGCCGGGGACTACGGAGGGGCTGCCAGCATAGTGAGGGGCAAGGATGGAAGGGAGCAGGAGCGTGCAGACGCGCATGCCTAACTTCAACAATAGCCGAAGCAAAGAATAGCTATAAATATGTGGCGAATTGTTATCAATTTGAGAACAATGGCGTTAAACTCAGCATCTATATCTGTAAGCACTCCCGAAGTGGTAAGGATTATGCCACGAAAAGACAGGGACGACGGATTTACCATTCGCACCGGGACGTTGCAGCACCATCATGCACTCTGGGTGTACGATAGATTAACCTGGGGGCAGAGGCAGCTGATTACTGCAGATCTGATAGGCAGCGCGGAACTTGAAGTACTGCATTTTCCAGAGAGCGGAGCGCCACAGATAAGGTGGGCGCGCTTTACGGCGAGCAGCAACCCAAACGGTTCAACGCTAGAACTGCTCGATCACAGGCCCGAAGGAATACTAACGAGGATAGGCCAAGGCGTGCGCAATCTAAGAGGAAGGAACTTGGATAAACCCGAAGAGCATTCTGTGCAGCAAAATGCCAGTGCAGAGGCATCAAGCCGGGCCAAGGAAACCGCTTCTGGAGAACCAGCAGCAAACACTTCCGAGGCAAATAAATCGGCAGATTACATCGCAAAACTGGCAATACTCTCCGAGCTTCTGAAAAGGTTTGTGTGAACAAATTGGTATTATTATGGGAGCTCAAAGTTTCACCGAACAAGCTGCCCTTATAACAAGGGCACACAACCATATACCTAAGGTTATAGGCGGCGTGGTAACAGACAGGCAGGAAATCGAATTGTATCTGAGACAGCCACTTACAGCAGTAGAAAGGGGAAGGATCGATCTCGTCCTTAGGGGCCAGCCATACATAACGCGCCTCGGAAGGATGCAAACAAGTAGGCATGCAGAGTCGGATTAGAAACTCAAATCTCTCTTTTGCTAAAGTATAAATATCTAAACAAACGGTAGAAACAACGGATTTTATGATAGCAAATGCAGTAGCAAAGGAAGGCAGGGCAGCCACTATAAGCGATAGACATTTCATACCGCCAAGGGGAAGTCACGAATCACTGTACATTAGAACGGATGACAATGGAACTGAGAGGTTCTACGGCATAAGAAGCGACGGAAAGAATGTCATACTTGAAGATGCTACCGAGACGAGAAGAAGCGGCCACGGCCGTTTGGCTTATTTAAAAGGCAGGCATGCTCACTATGCAAAAGTTGAGATAGGATTAACATTTGAATACAGGCCTGGAAGATTCTTGGATGGAGTTGTAAAAGAAGCAATCAGCGTATCGGACGAGCAGGCACCCTCCAATCTTAGAGGGCCATACACAAATATAGTTGAGGAGTACTCTTATGCAAGGTCAATCGACGAGAGACCAAAAACAAGCGAACCTTTTGGAGTCAGACCAATGGGTCTAGATTGGACTCCAGGATGCTTTGTCTGCGGTGGTGAAGAGAAACTCTACAGCAACGTAAGTGGTATGGTAGAATCAAAGGAATCTGGGGCAAGAGTAGTCTCTATGTTCCCTTATGGCGCATGGCTCGATTACCGTGAAAGTGAGCCCGATTGGATACAGGTGAAGATAGGCGCATGCAAGGAGCACAAGCCAAACCTACAAAGACTCAGCGAAATGAGCATAGAAGCAGGAAGAACAATCACGGCTGAGATGGTTGCAGAAGCAAGCAGATAATGTTTTAGTTTTTCTTCAACTCTTTTAGTAAAACCAGAATTCTCTTTCTTTCACCCTATAGGAACTTGCAAAATAGCAAACTTTTGCTTATATTCTGCAAAGAAAAGAACAGTATTTATATCTAGGAAACTGTAACATAATTAGTGAATTTATGGCCGATGGACAAGCAACAAGAGAAAATCCTGCAGATTCTTTAGCAGATGCCTTCAAAGGAGCATATAGATATGCATTAAAGACGGCGAGAGATGCTCCATTTCCACCAGCAATACTGGGCATGATGGAGCAAGATGTAGCACTATTAGAACGAGGTTTTGACAGAATAAAGGAACTTCATGGTCCGGGCAAATTACCAGGATCACTGGGAGAACTTGTGCAAGTAATGAGAAGGCAGGAGGCGATAGGCGCACGAATGCAAGGTTACCTACGCCCGTGCACAGAAAGAACTGGCAAACTTCCTGGCAGATAATGTTCTAGTCTTTCTTCAATTCTCTTAGCAAAGCTAAATTATAAATATCTCAAGAAGTAATCAACTCCAGTGATCCAATGAGATTCAGAGAGGGTAAAATAGTAGCAATAACTCCGGAAAATGTTCATAGACCAGGCATGAAAGATCCAGAGCTAAATATGGTTGTGGTGCGTGTAGGAAGGAGAGACCATGCAGTACATTTTGAGATAGATGACCTGCCATTTAGGGCCGGTGACACTGTCCAGTTTCAGATACAGAGAGCTGCCCATGATTATATGCCGCCTCAATATGGTGGGGCTATTGCTTTTGCAGCACTTCGTGTTCAACTAGCAGACTGCCCAGTGCCTACAGACTACATGGGTTTACTAAGGGAAGTAAAACCTGCGCAATAGTAATAATCATTTAGAAATACTAACTAAATTCTGGCACTACCAGAATCCTTTTTCTTTTGCTTTATACAGGTATACTGCGTTTGCAAGACAAAAGTCTAAAAGAAAAACTATCTCACCGTATAGCGCAAATTAGGGCATGTTTTTCTCGACGATAACTACAATATTACCGGAAGTGAGGCCCTCTGAAAGTGCTTTTCATGTTTTTGATTTCTTACCTTACATGTTTCATATTCATGAGCTAGAAAAATGCCTCACGAGGAAAAGCAATTCTTTAAACCTCTTTTTGCCAACAAGCTAGGGGGGTTAGCCGGTTGGGGCCAAAGACCATAAATGTGGAGCAGATGAAAAGTAAAGATTGCCTTTTCGTTCCGAACAAATGGAAAGTGCGAAAACGCCATCTGAGATTTCGCAAAGCCCATAAACGTGGAACATGCCCTGAAAAGGGCCCAAAACAGGGGTGAGGGTTTCTACGGCGTAAAAAATAAGTTGCGCAAACTTGCGCACGTTGCGCAAATCTAGAAAGTGGCTATGTGCATAGGCATTTCCGGAAGAAGCGCACGTTAGCGCTGAAATGGGCCTGTTTCAGGCAATCTATAGATTAGCACCAATGGAGGGTGATTCTTGGGTTGAAGTGGGTTTTTCTAAACTGATAAACAGTTCACCCAACCCCGATATTACTTTCTTAATTATCTCACTTTTGCTTATGCCTATATCTTTATCACTGTATTTTTCCGGTGGGAGGTACCAATCAGGGTATCTTGTAGTTTGTTCATGCGGATAAAGTAAAAGGCCGTAAGTTATCCGATTTGGCATTTCTA
>JAJYIZ010000023.1 GCA_021789815.1 Microcaldota archaeon | reverse complement strand
AAGCCAGCCAGGCGGCTGCAACTCCACGCTCAAAGATTAATTTGCAGGCACGCAGCCAAGCCGGAAACCCAACATCTATATATATTTTGCCGTATCAATAATTCTGAGTTTTATCTCGAAAGAGATAGAGCTCTGAAGGCTTCAATTCTGGCGTGTTTTGCATGGCAGATCTGGCTAATGATATACGTCTAGCTGTAGACAGCGGTAAGACAGCCATCGGTCTGAATACAGTGATAGAATCGATAAAGAATAACAGCGCAAAGCTGGTCATAGTTGCAGACAAAGCAAAGCAGAGCAACCTGCAGGACATACAGCATGTAGCAAGCATAGCTGGTATCAGGGTCATAAAGTTCGAGGGAAATCCAGTAGAGCTTGGGGCCGTATGTGGAAAGCCCTTTTCGATATCAACATTGTCTGTGATAGAAGCCGGCAACTCAAATATACTTAAAGAAGAATGATATTATGCCAAACGGAGAATTCGCTGCAAGGAGGCTGGTGCGCCAGAGGAAGCACCAGAGATTGTTAAAGAAGCCTCTGAAGAGGAGGATGTTCAAGCTCAAGCAGAAGTACGATCCTATGGGAACGGTACCTATGGCAAAGGGCATAGTGCTCCAGAAGATATCGGCAGAGCAGAAGCAACCCCATTCGGGAATAATCAAGGGTGTAAAGATTCAGCTCATCAAGAACCACAAGGTTGTCGGGGCATACGTACCTGGCGACGGAGCTATAAACTTCATAGACGAGCACGATGAGGTCACAATGGTAGGAATGGGAGGCTCGCAGAGAGGCCAGATGGGGTGCATCCCGGGCTGGAAGTACAAGGTTGTGGCTGTCAACGGCACAAACCTTGTAAGGATAATCAAGGGCAAGGCAGAGAAGCAGAAGAGATGATCATGATGGAGGAGCAACCTACGCAGGCAGCACCGCAACAGGCAGAGCAGACAGAGGTTGCACAAAAGCCAGCCCGAAGGAGAAGACCGGCAGGAACACCACCCTCATCGGAGCAGAAGAAAGACATCTTCATATCGAGCTCGACGTTGCTCTTCAACAAGTACAGCTACGATGTAGAGGTATTCGATCCTAGCCTCAGGAACTATGTCAATCTAAAGCCCATAGCGTTTCCAAATTCATATGGCAGAAAGAGCCAGAACCAGTTCCACAAGGCAAATCTCAACATAATAGAGCGACTCGAGAACTCTCTAATGAGAGGTGGAACGGGCGGCAAGGTCGGCGGCAAGGTCATAAGGACAAAGGGCAGAATGCAGGGCAAGAAGATCAAGGCAACAAACACGATCAAGGAAGCTTTCGAAATGATCAACAGGCAGACGAACATGAATCCAATACAGGTCTTCATAATGGCGCTCGAGAACAGTGCGCCAATTGAGGATACGACAAGGGTAAGATACGGAGGAATAATATCGAACGTGGCCGTTGACGTAAGCGCGAGCAGGCGCCTGGACATAGCTCTAAGGAACATATCCATGGCTACGGTCACAAGCGCATTCAGGAACAGGAAGACACTCGCGCAGGCGCTTGCCAGCGAGCTTATACTTGCTTCTAAGAACGATGTCAACAGCTATGCGATAAAGAGGAAGAACGAGACTGAGCGCATGGCAAGGAGTGCAAAGTAGTGGTCCTATGGCAAGAAAGGAGTATGTGGTCGAGGAAGTAGCCAAGATGATGAAGGACCACAAGCACATCCGCAATGTAGGAATAATAGCGCACGTGCACCACGGAAAGACTTCTCTTACAGATTCGCTTCTTGCACGCGCAGGATTGATAGCAAAGAGCGTTGCCGGCGATGTCCTTTACACAAACTACGAGGAAATAGAGAAAGACAGACGTATGACAATCAAGTCCGCTTACATATCCTTCGGGTTCAACTACAAGAATGAAGACTATATAATCAACCTGATAGACACGCCAGGCCACGTCGATTTCGGTGGCCACGTAACAAGATCCATGAGGGCGATAGACGGCGTTGTTCTCGTTGTGGACCCTACAGAAGGGGTAATGCCACAGACAGAGACGGTTCTAAGACAAGCCATGAAGGAGAAGGCAAAGCCGGTCCTCTTCTTCAACAAGGTTGACAGGCTCCTTACAGAATTAAGACTCACACCTGAGCAGACGCAAGAGAGGCTGTTCAAGCTCATCAATGAAATAAACCAGATGATAGAGAACTACGCTCCAGAAGGTTACGGCGAAAAATGGAAGGTGAGCGTAGAGAAGGGCAGCGTTGCCTTCGGCTCCGCGCTAAGGAGATGGGCAATCTCAAAGCGCATAATGGAGACCAAGAAGGCAACATTCAAGGACATATTCGAATTGACAGCAAAGGGCGACATCCCGGCACTGCAGGAGCTCTGCCCTATAGACGAGGCAACGCTTGCTATGGTTGTGGAACACCTGCCAAACCCTGCAGAAGCGCAGCCGTACAGAATACCGCAGATATGGCATGGCGATCTGAATTCACCTGACGGAAAGGCTATGGTAAGCACCGATACAAAAGGAAAGACGAACGCAGTCGTGTTTGGAATAAAGTACGACCAGCAGGCAGGCGAGATAGCTGTCGGCAGAATTTTCTCCGGAACCGCAAAGAAAGGCATGGAATTCCACATATCTGGCAGGTCCGATGTGCAGAAACTGTCCCAGGTCGGCATATACATGGGACCGGACAAGGTCATAGTCGACGAGATACCTGCGGGCAACATAGCCGCGCTGGTCGGCATGAAGAATCTGACTGTAGGAGACACAATCAGCGAAGATGTAATAGAACCTTTCGAGCAGATAAAGCACTACTCGCAGCCTGTAGTCACTAAATCGATAGAAGCAAAGGACACGAGGGATACCACAAAACTCATAGAAGCTCTGAGAATCCTTACAAAGGAGGACAACACCCTCAGGGCAGAGATAAACCAAGAGACGGGTGAGCACCTGATAAGTGGTATGGGAGAGCTTCACCTGGAGACTGTTGAAACAAAACTAAAAGATGACTTCAAGGTGCCGATAACCACAAGCGAACCAATTGTCGTTTATCATGAAACAATAGGGAAGAAGGCAGGCCCTATAGAAGGAAAATCACCGAACAGGCATTCGAGGTTCTTTGTTAATGTCGAACCATTGCCAGAGGGCGTGCTCAAGGCCATAGACGAAGGCAACATACGCGAGGGCAAACCGAAGGGCCAGGTGGCTATAGAGGCGATGATTGCAGCTGGCATGGAGAGGGCGACAGCAAAGGAGGTAGAGCAGATAACCAGCAGGTGCATGTTCGCGGACACAACAAAAGGAGTACAGTACATGAACGAGGTAATGGAGCTGCTTATTGACGGTTTCAACGAAGCGGTAAAGGACGGACCGCTAGCAAGGGAGAAATGCTCTGGCATGCTGGTCAGCGTGGTTGATGCAACGATCCACGAAGATCCGGTGCACAGGGGGCCTGCACAGATACTTCCAGCTATAAAGAGAGCGATATACGCCGGCATGCTTACTGCAGGGGTCATTCTTGAGGAGCCGAAGCAGAACTTCACGATCAACATACCGTTGGATTATATGTCTGATGTTATCTCGTTCTTGCAAAGTAAGAGAGGCCAGATAATAAACATAGAGCAGGAGAGTGGCCAGGTCTCAATACTGGCAAAGATGCCTGTCGCAGAGGTCATAAAGGGATTCTCGAATGACCTGAGGGGAATGACCCAGGGCAAGGCAATATGGTATCAGGAGTTTGCAGGTTACGAGAGGCTCCCAGCAGATCTGCAGAACAAGATTGTGAGGGAGATAAGAAAGAGGAAAGGCGTCCCAGAAGAACCTCCAAAGGCAGAGCAGTTCATGGACTGAACAGTTGTTGATCAGGATCTTGGTTTTACAAGCCCCAGCTCCTTTGCTACACGATCCCCAAGCTCTGAGCGTCGGTACTCCGGCGGCTCCACGAATACCGGGTTTTCTGAACTCCATCTTAAACGCTCTATAAGACCGGCATCATGGAGTAGAACAAGCATTCTCCGTTCTAGCAAACTGTGCAGATCCAACTGCTCCTTTGTTACGAAGGTATGGCCGATTATGGATAGTAGACGTCTCGATACTACACCCATCTCGGTGCCATCAGATGCAAGCTCTTGCACTATTCTGCTGAAAGCTTCGTCTTGCATTTTAGCAATAATTTCATTTGTTTTACGCTTATTTTCAGATATTATCTTTATTGGTTCTTCGTTCGCCTCGCCCATAATTCTCACTGTTTCTGAAGTGCGTTCAGCAACATCGCGCCTCAGGGCAACTATCCTTTCCAAACCAGACGCTGGCATATCCGCCCTATCCACTCTTGCAGGCCTACTCATTAAATCAAGAAACTGAAAAATTCAATCTATTTATTGCTTCCCTGCAGTTCCACAAAAAGCTTTATATAGCTTGATTCCAGAATGGTATTTACAGTCTGTTCTTCTTGTATTGGAAGCAATACTGAATGAAGGAAACCGACGGTGTTGATATGGCAAAAACTTACGTGAAGTTCGAGGTATCCAACGAAGTAGTAGCAAAGACGTACGAAGCACTTCAGCTAGCCAAGCAGTCAGGCTCCATAAAGAAAGGGGCGAACGAGGTTACAAAGAGCGTGGAAAGAGGTCTCGCGACCTTCGTTGTTATAGCCGGCGATGTAGAGCCAGAGGAAGTGGTTATGCACATCCCTATGCTCTGCGAGCAGAGGAAGATTGCCTATACGTTCGTGCCGAGCAAACAGGAGCTCGGAAAGTCGATAGGACTTATAGTCCCGTGCGCAGCAATAGCTGTCGAGAACCAAGGCACAGCAACAGCACAGATAAAGGATGTTGTAGGAAGGATAAGCGGATCTATGCCAAAGTCTGAGGCGCCAAAACAAGAGCAGCCAAAGCAGGAGAAGAAACCACAGAGGGCTCCCAAGCCTGCAGCAGCGCCAAAACAGGAAGCAAAACAGCAAGAATGATTTAAATGGCAGAAGAGCAGCCACAGAGACAGTTGTCAGGGTACCTGGCAGAGATAGTCGAGATCAACAGAAAGAACAAGACCGGCATATACGGTGAAATCTACTCTGTGAGCTGCAGGATACTTGAAGGAAAGGACAAGGGCAGAATAATCAGAAGGAACATGCTCGGCCCAGCAAGGATCGGCGACATAATAAGATTGCCTGACACAAGCAGGGAAGCGAGAGAGATAAGGGTAAAGTAAGGTTATCTTATGAAGTGCTCATACTGCTCTGCTGAAATCCAAAAAGGGAGGGGCATAATGTATGTCTACAAGATAGGCAACGTAAGCTACTACTGCTCCAGCAAGTGCTACAAGAACGACATTGTTCTAAAGCGCAAGATATCAAAGAAGAATGTCGTGCGAGAAAAGAAAGTAGAGAAGAAAGCCGCCAGCTAAGGCTTTATCCAGTGCTTGTTCTGAATTACTTGAATAACGACGTACACTAGAAGCCCAGTATACAAGCCAAAACCAACGAAAGTGAGCCCACCCATTAGCAAGGCTGTATAGAAAAGACTCTTTTTATCTGATGCAAGCCCCATCGGCTTGCCTAGCAACCTTTTGATAAGCATCTGAAATAGTAGGAGCAATACTATAGCAACAGCCTCAAGGATGAGGAGATGAACCCACTCCGGAACAAGTACAGGTGTATTTGATAGGTAGAGCGGCGATGTATGTGACATTATGTAAAGGAAGAACGTTCTGTATCCTCCTATCCCACCAAGCGCTGCACTAAAAGGA
>JAJYIZ010000022.1 GCA_021789815.1 Microcaldota archaeon | reverse complement strand
TATATCTCATTCAGCGTCTTCATCTTCTTTACAACGTACCTCAGATTATTGAATGCGTTGAGGTTAGACACTCCTTTTATTATCATCTTTGCCTTCGAGGCAAGGCTCAGCTCTGGTATATTTCCATAGCTGACGTCTTCCGCCTCTTTCGGCGTTAGGAAGACCCTCATCCCATAGTTGATCGTTTCGTTGTTCAGTGATTGCAGGAATGTCCTGAAGACTTCAAGGCCGGCTGTCTTCTTTCCGTAAGCGTCATTGAATGCGAGGTTGTACTCCCAAAGGCCATCAACGCTCAGGTTTCCGTTCTTTATAGCCTTTGCTGCATGCTCCCCTGCAAGTATTCCAGATACAAGTGCAGGGCCTATTCCACCGGCGCTTATCGGGTTGGGCATTGCCATACTGTCACCGGCACCCATGTAGCCATTGAAAGTAAGGCAGTCGAGCTGCCTCCTTACAGCAACAGACCAATAGCCCTTGCCGTTGTTGTTCTCATTGAATAGCCTTGGGTTCTTTATCACTGGGTTTAGTTTGACGTATTCATCCATCAGCGTGTGAAGCGTATCCTTCTTGTTCATCTTCTTGTTCCTTATTTCGAGGCTCTCCTTCTGGACACCGAGACCTATGTTCACACGTGTGCCCTTCTTTGGAAAGACCCAGCCATAGCCGCCCGGCGACCATTCCTGATTAAGATGTATAAGTGCATTCTTTGGATCATAGAATCTTGCGTCCTCATGGTCTACATCAAAATCATAGATGTACCTGCCGGTCGATTCGATGTCAGAAATGTCAACCACTTTGTCTACATAAGGATTGTCTGGTAGTTTCCTTCTTAGGGTTGTAGCAACACCAAGTGCATCTATCACTATCTTTGCCCTTAGCTCCCTATGCTGCATTGATTTGTCCTTTCCGAATACACCAACAAAATAATTGTTCTCGATTATAGGCCCTTCTACTTCAAACTGGGACATATACTCGACGCCGTGCTTGACCGCTTCCTTCATCAGTTTGTATTCGAATGCTGGCCTGTTTAGAACGTATCCTGCACCTTCGAAAGGTATTTTATATTCAAGATCTGGCGAAAGGACAAGTACACCATCTACTTTCAGGTCCAATTCCGGATAAGCGAAGTTGATGTCAATCTTTGACTTTATGAACTGGATGTGAGCATCTGCTACCGCGTCTCCGCAGACCCAGCCCCAGTTTGTCTTCTTGCCTACCTCCTCTTCCTTGTTCCTGTCCAGGAGGGCTACCTTCATGCCATGCTTTGCAGCCATTGCCGCTGCGAGTGAGCCTGCCATGCCAGCTCCTGCGACAATAACATCGTATTGGTCCTTAGACATAGATTGTTCACTCTATATTGGTAACTACTGTGACAATTAGTATTACGCATTATTTATTATGTCTGCGTCTATTTAAAATTTTGCTTTGACCTTCTTGGAGGGTATCCGCTTAGGCGATAGCTGGAGTGCCTGTCGGTCCGAAAGGTAGTTCTATGCCTTTCTCTCCGGCGCTCTTCCTGATCAACCTGTTAAGTTCCATTGCGTCTGCAAATACCTTGCCAGTATTTACAATCGGTTCCTTCTTGAAGAGGACCGCCTTTTCGGCATCATCTTCACTGCCTACCGGTATCCTCCGGTCTGGGTTCTGTATGCCCTGTATGTCTTCGAGCTTATCCCTGAACATGACGCGCGCTGTTGCGAACATTCTGTCATCCGTGTAGAGCTGTGTCAGGTCTACTGCGATGTGCAGCGTAAGAAGTGGCGATCCAGTTCCGCGAACGTCGTAGAAAGCGTGCACCGCCTGCGGCTTTTGCCCAAGCTCTTTTACATAATCATGATAGTCGCTTATCGCACCGCTTTCTTTCAATTCTGAGGCTAATGCTCTCAGCATAGCTACCGCTTCGGCGCGCCTAGCCTCAACGTTTACTTGCTGCAACATCCTCTCATCCGATAATATAGGACTTTGGGAGATATTTATGCATTCTGTGCAATGCCGTCTTCCGACGTCTTTTTACAAGAATGTGCAGGGGGAGAGATTTGAACTCTCGAAGGCGCTAGGCCACGGGATCTTAAGTCCCGCGCATTTTCCGTGGCGTTTGCCATTCCAGACTCTGCCACCCCTGCATTGTAGAGTATCTTCTAGCTGATATAAATAGAATACCTATGCGTACATCGAGGGTGAACCCCTGTTCACCGCGTCTTTGTAGTTGTCGTGCGTTTCTTTGCTCTTTTTCAGCATAGTCTGTATCTTGTCCTCCACCTCCTTTGCTTCCTTTTCAAGCTCTGTGACGTCTATATTTAGGTTGAGCAGCTTGTTTATCCCTGTTATGGCTGTCTCCGCATACTTTGGATCTATTACCGTTGGATCTATTGGCACGAGGAGGTTTATGTCAGGGACTCCTTCCGATGCAGACTCGAAGAGCAGCAGCGCGCTCACCCCTGCAGAAACTCCCTCTACTACGGCGTCGAGGCCGTCCTTCTGCGCCATCTTCAGCGCATCTGGCGTAGAAGCAATAGCATAAATCTCTTTGTCGTCAGGTCCCTTGCTCGGCATCCCACCTATTGATATTATCTGGGCTATCTTCTTCTCCTTTATGAAATCGAAGAGTCTCTGGCTCAGCTCCTTGATCAGCGGCATCGGCACGGCGAACTCTGCGAACGCGGCAACTATGCCCTTCTTGTCTGAGAAGTACAGCCTTACGGGAGGATACGGCTTGCTGTCGTGTATCGTTATAATAGGCGGAAAGTCATCGCTCTCTATGTAACCGATATATTTCATGTCAAGCTTGTCGATGATGTAGCTTACGGCCATCGGCCCGACGAGCCCAAGGCCCGGAAATCCCTCTATGAAGGTGGCCCCCTTTAGGTCTCCGTCCTTAATCAGCTTGATCTCTATCAAATTACCGCCCTTCCTATTTGTGCACCATCCTTTTTATACCAAACGCAAAAAACCTAAATTTGGGTATTTTTCTCTCGATATACCGACGATAGTTATTTAAGCCTTCTCGTCGTAGAATGCTTGGTGAAACCATGGCTCAAAGAATAGGAAGCGAGCGGGTAAGTAGAGAGGATGGTTATCTTTACTACCTGGGAAAGGACGGATACGTATGGCGCACCCCTATGAGAACAAATCCAAGGGGAAGAAAGGCTAAGGTGAGCAGCGAGAAGGTAAGGAGAGAAGAAGGTTTCCTCTACTTTATCGACAAGGGCGGATACGTAGCAAGGGCAAAGATGAACAGAAGGGGAAGGAGATAATCTTTTCCTGAATTTTGTTGCAGAGAGCCTACAGGGTGAACTCTGCAGCATCATTTATTTTTATTCTATTTCTTTTTGTATATCCTGATTGCAGCTCCACTATGTACCTTGAATCCTTGTCTGGAGAATAAACCTTGCAGTTGAAAGACATGCATGGTGGAAGGCTCCTCTCGATGTGGACAATCCTCTTTCTGTCGTCGAGCCATATTACGTCTATGGGAAACTTCATGTTCCGCATCCATATGCCGTGCCTGTGGCTGTACGGCAACACAAACAGCATACATTCGTTGGTTCCCATGCCGCCCCTATGCATCAAACCTATAACGCGCTCCCAGTAAGTTTTTGATACCATCGCATTTAGCTTCTTGCCCCTTATGGTGAGTGGTACAGATCTTCTTTTGAGATGACGCGCTATGAACCTTGTGGGCATCCACTCACTTTTCCTTAAGCCAAAGTTCCTGTCTTGGTTCGTTTGGGAAGTTTACCTCGTCGAAAAGGACGAACATTTTGGGTTTAATCATATAAAATGAGGCGATGAACTTTGGATCTTTGAGCTTCTCTGTGGGGATGATTTCTGCTGATGAGTACTTTTCTATGTATATCTCTTTTGCTTTCTCTATCTCCTTTCCTTTGCATTCCCTGGCCGTCCCTTCGAACTGGAGGCCCCGAACCTTCTCTCCGCTTCCTACAGTGTGTGGTACCACTATTGCACCGGCAACATTTTCGTTTTCCTTAATCTCGAGCGAGTGGCGCCTTGCCCTGCGTGATATAAAATATAAATTAAGTTTATCGTCATTCACATACCAGACAGATGCAACCCATGGTCTGTTCTCTTTTGCCGTTGCTATCTGCATCAGCTTTGCTTCATCCAGGTACTCTCTTACGAGGTTCTCCACTACGCCTTCCATTTCATCACTTTGTGATCGAAACGCTCTGTTCCTTCATGAACTGCTGCATGTAGAACTTGCTGCCCGACCCCTTTCCGTTGACGCTGCTCCCCTTCCAGCCGACAAATGTATGCAACCCGACTATGGCACCGGTTGTTGCACTCGTATACCTGTTTATGTAGACCGTGCCAGCCTGTATCCTATCTTCGAACTCGTCTATCTCTTTCTTCTTTTTGCTGTAGAGCCCTGCCGTGAGGCCGTAATCAACGTCGTTGGCCAGCCTTAAGGCATCATCGAAATCCTTGAAGCCCTCTATTGTAAGTATAGGCACAAAGAGTTCGTTGTGCACAAGCTCATTCTCGTGCCTGACCTCTATTATTGTCGGCTCTACGTAGTACCCGTTTGTGTTCGTTGCCACTCTGTTGCCCCCGTATAGGACCCTGCCTGTAGCCCTGGCCTTCTCTACCGCGTCTGAATAGGTTTTGAATGCCTTGTCACTGATTAATGGACCAAGATAGATGCCCTTCTGTATTGGATTGCCTATCTTGAACTCACGCGCTTTCTCTATCAGCTTGCTTATGAACTGCTCCTTTAGGGATTCATGAACGTACACGCGGGAGCATGCGCTGCACTTCTGACCATTAAAACCAAATGCCGCGCTTGCAACTCCAGATACCGCATCTTCAAGGTTGGCGCTCTTTGCTATGATTACCGGGTTCTTCCCGCCCATCTCTACCACAAAGGTCTTCTGCAGGTCAAGGCCGTATGCCTTCTTCATCATTCCAACTCCAACAGACCTAGATCCAGTAAATGCGATTCCAGAGACGCCAGGATTCACGACAAGCTCATCCCCCACCTCAGAGCCAGGGCCAGATACATAATTGAAAACCCCATCGGGTATGCCGGCTTCTTTGAAGTATTCGTATATCTTCAGACCTGTGAGCATTGTCATGCTGTCTGATGCTGAAGGCTTGAAAACTACAGTGTTACCTGCAAGCATAGCTCCAGAACTCATGCCCGTAGATATAGACACAGGGAAGTTGAACGGCGCTATTACACCAAATACCCCGCAAGGCTCCAATCTTATCATAACCTTTTCTGCCCTGGTGGACGGTGCTCCTTGAAAGCCTGCGCTCACTCCGGCTGTACTCTGTTGTAGGGAGGTCTTTCTTGAGTAGCCCTTATTTGATTCTAGTTCGTTGGCGTAGTACCTCATGAAATCTATTGCTTCGTCTACCTCACCTATAGACTCGTACCTGGATTTGCCGTTTTCGTAGCTCAGTATTGCGGCTAGCGTGAACTTGTTCTTTGAGAACACACCTGCAGCCTTTCTGAAGAGGGTTGCCCTTTCCTTGTAGTCCTTGTTCTTCCAGCTTTCGAACGCGTCTGATGCTGCCTTGATTGCCATTCTTGCATGTTCTCTCGTTCCTTTTTGGAAATAGCCGATAATCATATTTCTGTCTACGGGTGATCTCTCAGTAATTGTTTCATCGGCAAATACCTCTTTGCCGTTTATGTAAATAGGGTATTTTTTGCCGAAATCGGCTCTAGCCTTTTGTGCTGCGTCATCAAAAAGCCTGTCGAACTCTGCCTCTTTGCCAGATTCTACGAAACTCTTGTATGTGAACTCGTTGTTGAACTTTAAGGCAGCCATTCTATCCCAAGCAGACCAAACTTTGCATACAATATTTGGTGCGAAACATTATATTGGTTATATGGTTTGTGGCATTGCCAGGAATTGTAAAATACTGGCTCCTTTATATCGGTAGCTTTTAAATACTATCTCCGTCCCTTATTACATTATAACT
>JAJYIZ010000021.1 GCA_021789815.1 Microcaldota archaeon | reverse complement strand
CTCCCTGCCGCGCAGCAACGGTGTTGGGTGCTTGAATTCCCAGCGCACAACATTGTTCCATTGATTGTACCTCATGGGCAGGTCCCTCCACGATCTGACCCATTTTGAGTAGCTATCGTACATTATAGTCTCTGATGTGGGCCTTACAGCCAGCCTCTCATCAAGTTTTGATTCTCCGGCGTGCGTTACCCATGCCACTTCTGGGTTGAACCCCTTGACGTGCTCCTTCTCCTTGTTGAGCAGCTTTTCTGGTATGAACAGTGGAAAATAGACATTGATTATTCCGTCCGCTTTGAAAAGCGCATCTGTGGCCTTCTGGATCGTCTCCCATGCAAAGTAACTGTTAGGTCTGAAGGCGAGGCCGCCAGAAACTGCGGTATAATCTACAAATTCCGATTTTGTAACCGCTTGCGTGTACCACTCTGAGAAGTTCTCAGCTTTCTTGGCCGTCATGCCTTCTTTGTTGCCCTTTTCGGGCTTCTCTGCCATCGATTCACACTCTGTCTTGGAAATGCTTATTTCTTAATCCTTCTTTACGTTCTTCTATATTAATTTATACCTTCACAGAGTGAATGTGCTATATGAGGAAGGTCGTCATAGCGCTTGGTGGAAATGCGCTGATGAAGCCTGGTGGCAAGCTTACGCAGAGGGAGCAATACAGGAACGTCAGGCTCGCTGTAAGACACATATCTAACATATTCAAAACCAATGCCGGCATACTAATAACGCACGGTAACGGCCCTCAGGTAGGGTACGAGTACCTGCGGAACGAGCATGCGAAAGGTTCGGTTCCGCCTCTCCTTTTCCAAGAGCTTGTGGCTGAAACACAAGCAACAATAGGGACGATGCTTGAATCGGTGATATTGGAGGAGCTTTCGCGCATGAAAGTACACAGAAATGTGTCTACGATACTGACCCATGTCCTGGTAGATAAGAAGGATCCTGCATTCAAGAGGCCGACAAAGCAGATAGGCCCTCTTTATTCGAAGAAGGAGCTTGAGGCAGAGTTGAAGTTCGATAGGTTCAGGTACGTGAAGGAAGGCAACGGCTACAGGAAGGTTGTCGCTTCTCCTAGACCTATTGAGGTTGTCGAAAAGGATGTGATAAGGCGCCTTGTGGACCATGGCGACATAGTAATTGCTGGTGGCGGTGGTGGTATTCCTATAGTGAAATCAGAGACCTACCAGAATATTACTGCAGTCCTGGACAAAGACTCAACAACGCAAGTAATCGCAAACTCGATAGGTGCACAGACGCTTGTGATACTAACATCTGAAGATTACGTGTACGAGGACTACGCTAAAAGGAGATATCCGATAAAAAAGGTAAGGGCCGGATATTTGGAAAAAATGCAAGACTATTTCGAAGAGGGGACGATGCTGCCTAAGGTGAAGGCGTGCGTAGACTTCGTAAAGAAGGGCGGCGAGCGTGCCTTTATAGGAAAATTAGACCAGTTCGACCTTGTCGTTGCTAGGAGAGCTGGCACGATGGTTATCAGATAGGGTAGTTTGGATCTACCGTTCTTAACGCGTCTTGCATCATCTTTCGTTCGCTTTCATTGAATATTTTCTCTTCTACAATGCTCTTCCTCCTAAGTGTGAAATCCAACACGGCAAAACGGTCGTCCTCTTTTCCATGCATAGTTGCAGCAAGCAATTTCACCGGATCGCTTATTGTAGGTATCCCCTCTATCTCGAGTATCCATTCCTCTGTTATGGTCCGGTAGTTTATAAGCAAGGATATTTCATGAACGGCTAGCATAAGCCGTTTTGATACCTCAATTTTGTGGACTTCGTCTGGCGTCAACTTTGTTGGGGTTTTCTCCTTCTCCATTATGTAGCTCGAGTAGCTCTGGAGCATGCTCTCGCTCTCTTTTGCTATCTCGTTTGCCACGAAGAGATCCCTCTCGGCATCGTTCGATATCTCTGTTGAGACCAGCTTACCGTTCACTTTCATTCTCCCGGCCTTGACTTCCTTCTGTAGGGTTATTATTGCTTCGTTGCCCAGCTCAGCTTTTACTTTCACGAGAAGGTCCTCGCATATTATCCATGCAGCAATTCCTTGATTCCCCTGCATCAGACATTACCCCCGCTCACTATAGCAACTACCTTGTCGCTCTTTTTGAACCTTAGCCTCTCGTAGGCCGCGATGCTCGCAACCCCAGCGAGCTCGGCGAGTATCCCCTGTTTCTTGTAGAGAGTGTCCTGCTCCTTTTTCATCTCATCCTCAGTAACAGAGATCGCGGTGCCCTTGCTTCTTCTTATCGCTTCTATGGCCTGGTCTCCGAATGTCGGCATCCCGACGGCTATCGCGTCCGCGGCTGTCCTGGACCTCTCATACCTTATGCCCTTCCTTTGCTTCAACGCCCTAACAAGAGGACAACATCCCTCTGCCTGGACCGCCACTATCCTGATCCTTTTATTTCCCATCTCTTTCAGCGCCCTGCCTATCCCGCTTATCAGCGTGGCATTTCCCACTGGGACGATCACGTGGGTTATTCCCCTAAGCTGCGCCGCTATCTCGTACATGACCGTCTTCTGGCCTTCCTTCCTGTAGCAATAGTCTCCTGCCAGGAACGCGTGCCTGCTCGACGCATACGCTGCTGCGTGCTCCTGCGCCTTTGTGAAGTCTCCGTTGACTCTCTTCAATGTAGCGTCGTGCGTCAACAGTATGTCCCTAATCTTATCTGGATTTGCACCTGTGCCAATGAAAACCGTTGCCTTTATGCCGATTGTCTTGGCATAATACGCCAACGAGTATGCCATGTTGCCTGTAGAAGCTACCACAAGCTCCTTGTAGCCATATTCCTTTGCCTTTGATACCTCCACAACAGAACCCCTGTCTTTGAACGACTTTGTGGGGTTCTGCAGCTCTAGCTTAAGGAAGAGATTATCATGCTCTGTGCTCTTGACAAGCTCTGTTCCGCCCAGATCGTAATGCGTGTATCTTCCTTCCGGAAGCATCTTCTCATAGTCCCAGAAACCTTTGCCATGGGGGACCCTTACCTTTTTCTTGTAGACAACATCAAGGATCGATTCGCAGCTCTCGCAGGTCTGTCTTTTGTAGGTGCTGTCGTACTTTCTGCTGCACTTGGTGCACCTAAGATAATAATCCATAAAACCATCGACCCTAGCGCAGTAGACTCTCAGTAAAAATAAATAAATGCTGGGTTGGCAGATCAGAACACTTTTCACGGCGTAGATGATATTATGAAAGTTAAAATATATAAATAAGGGCCATCATATCCTATAACTCTACCTTTACATCATCGCCCTCTATCTTTACCTTGTGGCTCTTCACACTGTAATCTTGGTCCCATGCGTCTGGTGCCGCCTTGCCGGTCCTTATATCATACATCATGCCGTGCCATGGGCACGTGATAACGAATTCCGATAGCTGCCCTTCCGAGAGAGGGCCGCCATGATGCGCGCATTTCTGGTCTATTGCATAAACCTTGCCGTTAACCTTGAAGAGCGCTATCTCTTGGTCTTCTCCTATAGTGACCTTCTTGCCCTTGCCTTCCTGCAGTTCGCTCAGCTTTGCGACGCTCACAAACCCTCCCATGCTAACCACATCTACAATGATTTATTTAAGTTTTCTGATTCTATGCAGCTGCTTTGACAAAAAGCCGCTATGTCTTTTTATTATAGGCTTGAACACAGATGTCATAGGCCTTTTCTTTATATCAGATAAAAAATCGTTTATAAGGGAAATTTCATCTTGGGTAAGCTTCCAGCCTGCAGCCTCTGCGTTTTCTATTGCGTGCTTGGGATCGCTTGCCTTAGGTATCGCTATGACGTTGTTTTTTGCTATTAGCCAGTTAAGCGCCACTTGTGCTGCGCTCTTCTCATGCTTCTTGCCTATATCGGCAAGCACATTGACAAAAGCATTGTATTTGCCACTGAAGAACGCACCCCTTGCAAAGGGGCTGTATGCTATTATGGTAATCTTGTTCTTCTTTGCATAATCAAGGAAGTCTGCCTCTACATCCCTGACAAGTATACTGTATTCGACCTGGTTTGATACTATGTCTGAATTTTTAAGCGCTGCCTGCGCCTCTTCAAACTCCTTGACGTCAAAGTTGCTTACCCCTATATGCCGTATTTTACCCTCATTCTTAAGCTTCTCCATGGCGCGCATTGTCTCTGATATAGGTATGGCAGTGTTGGGCCAATGGAGCTGGTATAGGTCTATCTGCTTTACTCCTAGCCTTCTTAGGCTAGAGTCGCATGCCTTTATCACATCATCGTAATGGAAGTTGTGCGGAGAGACCTTTGTTGCCAGGAAGACATTGCTGAAACCTTTGATCGCCTTGCCTACTAGCTCTTCGTTGCCGTATATCTCTGCAGTGTCAACAAACGTGGTGCCATGCTCTATACTCACCCTTATTGTGGCTATATCTCTCTTCTCATCAAGCATGTGCCATGTGCCGATCCCTATTGCTGCAACCTTCTCGTCTGTGTTTCCGAGCTGCTTGTATTCCATAGTATGAGATCTTGGGATAAGTTATTATGCCGGTACTCTGCCGTTCGGTTTTTGCTTGAGTTCAACGAGTCTCCCGACAACCTTCTGGCCTATTAACGAATCGGATATCTGCTGCGCTATTGGTGTAGGATACTTTCCTGTAAGGCATCCGGTGCATATCTCATCTCCAAGCCCTATCGCGCGTTTTAGCCCTTCTGTTGTCTGGTAGCATAAGCGGTCTGCCTCTATTCTGGCCCTTATCGTTTCTACGTTCTCTTTTGCAGCGATGAGTTCATCGCGGTTTGCCATGTCTATCCCATACGGGCAGTACGATACTACCGGGGGTTCTGTTATCCAGACCTCAACCCTCTCAGCGCCGGCCTGCCTGAGCATCCTTACAGGACTGCTTATGGTAGTCCCTCTCACTATACTGTCATCAACGAGTATCACACTTTTTCCTGTGACAGAGTCTGGAACTGCATGGAATTTCGCGGTTACAGCCCGTTTCCTTTCCTCTGGTGTAGGCAGTATGAATGTTCTGTGTATGTACCTGTTCTTTATGAGCGCCTCTACCACGGGTATGCCGATTGCGCTGGCTATGCCTTCCGAGGCAGTCCTGGAGCTGTCAGGCACGGGCACTATGGCCCAGTTTTTGGGATCGGAGCGCATAGATTCTGTAGCGTATGAGCGCGCGAGCTCTTCGCCGAGTTTGAACCTTACCTTGTATATGCTGCGTCCAACTACCATGCTGTTCACTGCTGGCATGCTTGACGGTCCATCTACCAGGCTGTCTGGCCTGCTGAAGTAGACATGCTCGAACTGGCAGACCGACTGTGCTGCTGTAACGAGCTGCTTTGTTAACAGGTTAATCGGCTCGGTCCCGTAAACTATGTTCACCTCGCCGGGCTTTATCATACGCCAATAGCTGAAGCCTGTAGCATGGAGCGCGACGGTCTCAGACGCGAACATAACGGCATTCTCATCCGATTGGCCCATTGCCAGAGGGCGTATGCCGTGAGGATCTCGCAGAGCAGCAAGTTCACCACCACCTCTAGAAGTGAGCACGACCATAGCGTAGCCGCCTTCCGCCTGCTGCGCCACCTCTCCGAGTGCCTGCTCCAGATCCCTTCCTTTTCTTAGGTGTTTTGCAAGTAGTGCGCCGAGCACTTCGGTGTCTACGCTGCTATGGAATTTGTGGTCGCCCCTTAGTGATTCTCTAAGCTGGCCTGCGTTTGTTATTGTGCCGTTGAATGCGACCGCCATCCGCCAGTCGTCCACCTGGAAGACTATCGGCTGCGCGTCCTTCAGCCCTGGAGATGCAGACGTGCAGTATCTAACGTGGCCTATGCCCATGCTGCCCGGCAGGCGCTCGAGCGGTCCGTGCCCCTTCTTTGCCCTTTCTTCGCGCTCACTGAACTGCGTGACAAGTCCGCGCACCACATTTACATGTATTTCGGGCCCAGCGAACTTGTCGAATGTTGCTATACCAGCTGAATCCTGGCCCCTGTGCTGGAGCTGCAGCAATGCGCTGTAGATTCTGTATGATGCATGCCCGTTTTCCGGTGGAATTAGATAATATTCGCCTTCCTCTCTCAGCCTCTGCCTCATGACCCTTGTAGCGGAGAGCTCATCCTCGAACGCTACGCCCACAACGCCACAGTGATCCCTTGGCCTGTCAGCCATCTGGAGAAGTTCCCTAGAGTTGCCTCTACCTACCACTCTCTTTTGCGACATACATAC
>JAJYIZ010000011.1 GCA_021789815.1 Microcaldota archaeon | reverse complement strand
AGTGCCTGTTATAGACACATTCAGCGAGAGCGAGCAGAAGGTACTTGCTCCGTATTTCACGAACATGGACAAGAACGTTTTTGTTCTTGTGAACCTTCCAGAGGTTATAAAGGGCACGCTCTTCTCGAGATACAGCAGGTCCGACAAGAGCATAAGGCGCATTCTCTTAGATGAATTCATTACAAACAAGGATATTTTCACAATCAAGGAAGGCGAAATGCCAGGTACGCCCTCGATACTTGCAAAGGAGAAGGCAGAGGCGTTCTACGAAAGGGTACTTGTCGGATACGGCGATGACTCTGTTGCAGAGCTTGCAGGAGCCCACATAGCATGCGAAGCGGTATCCAGCCTTGTCGGAGATATACTCACGGATTCAAGAATAGGAATATCGCCGCTTGAGAAGTCGGCAAGGTACGTCCTTTTTGACAAGAAGGTCAATGGCGAATATCTCTGGTATAAAGAGCCAAAGATAATGGAGTCAAAGCATGCTGACCTTTACTCAAACTACATGAACAAGATATTCGATTGCTACACAAAATGGATTCCTATTGTAATGAATTACGTAAAGGAGGTGACTCCGAGGGATCCTACAGCATCCGACAGGGCGTTCGAGAGTGCGTGCAGGGCAAAGGCGTGCGACATACTAAAGAACATGCTGCCTGCAGCAAGACTTACGAACTTAGGATTGTATGGCAATGGCAGATCATTCGAGTATCTTCTTACAAAACTTTATTCTGCCGGGCTGTCCGAAGCGACGCTCATTGCAAAAGAGATTCACGAAGAGCTCGGCAAGGTGATCCCATCGTTCGTAAAGCGTTCCCAAGTATCTGAATACATAGTCAACAGAAGAAAGGACATGGTTGCGCACGCCAGCAGGTATCCTATTCACAAAATATCTGAAAGCGGGAAGTATGTAAAGCTGATAGACTATGATAAAGATGGAGAGGTGAACGTTCTTGCTGCAATGCTCTATCCGTATTCATTGACATCTATGGAGGAATTGAGGCAGACAGTCAGGTCAATGAACCAGGATGAGCGAAAGGAACTGATATCCGCTTATCTATCTAAAAGAAGAAACAGGCGCGACAAGGCCGGCCGAGCTTTGGAGCATCTTTACTACACGTTTGAGGTCTGCTCAAACTATGGAATGTTCAGGGACCTTCACAGGCACAGAGTTCTGTCTATAGAAAGGCAGATGATCACAGCGAATCTCGGCTACGATCTACCGGAAGAGCTCGAGCAGGTAGGATTGGCAAAAGATTACAAGGAACTCATGGAGGAAGCAAAGGTCGTCTATTCGACGATAGCAAAGGAGATGCCTATAGAGGCGCAATACCCTGTGCCAAGGTCGTTCCACATACGCTACTACATGAAGATGAACCTGCGTGAAGTGTACCATCTGACTGAGCTTAGGTCGCAGAAGCAGGGCCATCCTGATTACAGAAAGATAGCGCAGCAGATGAAACTTCTTGTATCGACAGTGCACCCTTCACTTACGGAGTACATGCAGGTTGACATGAACGAATATGCGCTAGCAAGGCTCGAGAGCGAGAAGCGCATTGACGAGAAGATGGCGAAGCTCAAGCAGAAGGAAGAGCAGGCAAAGGAATCCTAATTACCAGTTAGCCTTGCCCTTTTTGGAAAAGTCGTCTTCTATCTTTGATGCAGGAGGGGCGTCTCCTTGGCTAGAGTACTTACCAAGATATGCTGTCTCTACAGGAGTCGTTACTTCCTCAAAACGTATGCAGCAGAATCTCATTCCTGGAATAAGTGCAATAGGCAACTTTCCAATGTTGCTTATCTCAAGCGTCAGTTTTCCCTTCCAGCCAGGCTCGACGTGACCGGCTGTTGCGTGGACAATTATGCCAAGTCGTCCAAGGCTCGACCTTCCGTCAAGCCTTCCGGCTATGTTGTTCGGCAGCTCAACATTCTCCATTGTTGTGCCAAGAACAAATTCACCAGGATGAAGCATGAAGGTCTCGCCATCCTTTACAGTCACAAGCCTCGTGTCAGAATCTGACTGCGGTTTTGTAAGGTCTATGAATGCCCTATGTGGCATAAGAAACTCTCTGAATACGTTTCCAAGTCTCAGGTCTATGCCTATCTGGCCGAGCTGCTGGTTCAGGTCGCAAGGCTCTACCTTTATCTTTCCGCTCTCTATGTACTCTTTGATAGTTTTGTCTGAAAGCATCATTACATTACCCCGGTTCCTATTTGTTTGAAGGTTTAATAAATCTTATCAAAACGAGTGTGCATCCGTATACATCTCCATTGGAGAAGTATAAATATCTGAAAAAAGGAGTAGAACCATGCTCAAGGAGCGAATCTACGTTTTAGAAGGGGTTGACGGAGCAGGCAAGACAAGCAACGTAGATGCACTAGCAAAAAAGCTAGATGGCGCACCCATTGTTAGGGTGCCTCCGGAAGGGTTTGACCCAGACACACGCCGCCGTCTTGCAAGGGACCCGAGAGATTCCGAAGGAAGCTTCCACTATCTTATGGACGCACTTCGTGAAGCAGACCGTGAAATGCGCACTATACTCACGCATGGCCAAAAAAGCCGAATAATAGCCGATAACGGCTGGGTTGGCACTACCGTTAACGTACTCGCAATGCAACAGGTATACGGAAGCAGTTGGAGCGGTCACAGAGAAGAGTACATGCGTAGGACAGCACTAGATTTACGAGCGGGTTTGCTTAGCCCATCCGCGTACTTCTTTCTAAGAGTTGATCCAGAGGAAAGAAAAAGGAGAATAGCAGCGAAAGGCGCTTACGCTAGCTATTTTGATCACGATGAAAGGCTCCAGACCGCCAAAGAGTCCCTATACAGGGAGCTTTTTGAAAGGGAGCAAAAAGCAGGCATACCCTGGTTTGTGGTTGACACAACACGCAGACCTGTGCAAGAGGTTACATACCGCATATTAGAAAGAATAACCTCTATGGAGAGTGCGATGCTGACCCTGCCAAGCATCAACTTTACCGAAATCAACCGCAATCTCTAAATTCTACCGCATTTAAGCTTTCAGCATGAAAGGAAGCGGCTTTCCGGTAGGGATAATAATTGGTTTTCTGATAGCACTGGGTCTCCTTTACCTGTACCACTATGGCTACCTATCAGGAATACTCGGCAATGTGTCTGCGTTGCTACAGCATAACCAGAGCACTATCGGGGGCACCACGATACCAACAAACTACATGAATCAGACAACGAACAGCAGCCAGCTCTCTCTGGATGAATATGCGCTTTCTCTGATTAATCAGGCTAGGAAATCCTACGGACTCACTAACGTTACGCTTTCTATGGAACAATCGGGTGTGCAGCATTCCGACAACATGCTTGCGTACGGTTACCTGAGCCACTGGGATATATACGGAATGAAGCCATACATGCGATACACGCTGCTGGGCGGAAGGGGCGCTGTCGACGAGAACGTCGGCTATGTATCAAACGAATCGTGCGGGCTTCTGGGCTGCAGGGGTACAATCAATGTCAGGAATGCTGTTAAGAACATAATCAACAGCATGCTGAACAATGATTCGCAGTGCTGCAACAACGGCCACAGATACAACATTCTTGACCCGAATCATAATCAAATAAGCATAGGGATAGGCTATAACTCAAGCACGGTTTACATGACGCAAGATTTCATTGATAACTACACTACATGGAATACGAATTCTCCATCATACTACAACGGACAGGTGTCCTTGTCAGGAAGCCTGCAGAATGGTTACAGCATATCCCAGGTTATCGTATCATACGATCAGCCAGTGCAGAACATGAGCGTTGCGCAGCTAAAGAGCACATTCTCATACAGCTACGGCCAGCAGGTTGCAGGCGTGGTGAGCAACCCTCTAGCATATTACCCAAACATCACCACAATAGACGCCGATAGGTACTCGATAAACGGGCAGAGCTTCGACATTGCGTTCAACATGCAGAATGTGGTCAAGCAATACGGTGCAGGCGAATACACTGTAATGCTCTGGCTCTCTAATGGTGGAAGCGGACAGAACAGCACCTTTGTTGGTTCTACATATACAGTCTTCATAAACGGCAGCCTTCAGGCATATGCACCGAAGAATGTCTAAAGGACAGACCAACATATAAATATTATATTCAGCCATGTAGCCAGAGATATCATGCGCTTGAAGGAGGAGGTGCACAACATGGTCAACGAGATCATGCGGATGCGCGCCGACCAATCCGTCACCGTCTCTGATGACAGGCACTTTGCCGTTCGTATGACAGAAAACTCTACGGTGAACGTGGCTCTTGGAGCGAACGGACACGTTACAGTTCTAATACAGTTGACTCCCTGTATGATAGCTTGGAATATAGAAGAAAAATTTGTATCGATAAGCCCCATTGGCTTGCGCGGTGAGGAACAACGTGCAATAGATAAAACGCTTTCACTAAGTGAACGCGAAACAGATGAACGCCAAGAAGCATACAGGGTTGCTTGTATGGGATTTGCCCTATCTGAGATAGACACAGCGTTGAGGATAGCTGTGCATTCACCTAAGGTGGACCAGAACGTCCTCGATTTTATAAGAAGGAAATTCGCAGATGTTGTTGAGCAACCTAAGACCGACATACACGATATGATTGGACGTTTAGAAAGAGAAGGACCATTCAGGGATCTCATGAAGTATCTTGCCGGACCTATCTACAAATCGATTAAAGTCGAGTTCTAGTTCATCTTCCGCTTGGATTTTTAGGGGTGCTCTTTGTGGGTCTTGAGACAACCCTGTCTATCTTGGCAGAGTGCATCTCATCTATGCTTGATGCTCCAGCGTAACCCAACGATGCCCTGACACCATCAATGAGCTGGCTTACTACTCCGTCTATCGGTCCCTTGTACGGGACTACTGTCGCTATTCCCTCCTCTATGCCCTTGCCGCCAGAATCAGCATATCTGTCTACCACCATCCTTCTCTCCCTGGCCTGCCTGCTGCCCATTCCCCAATACATCTTGTAACGGCCACCATCCATTTCAAAGACCTGCGTTGGGCACTCCTCGCAGCCTGCAAAGACGTGGCCCATCATTGCTGTTGAAGCGCCAAGTGCGAACGCTAATGAAATCTCTCTAGGACCGCGTATGCCTCCGTCCGCTATTACCGGAATCGCTAGGCCGTTGTCATGAAGCGCATCTGCGGCCTGCGCGACTGCGAACGGTGTTGGCGATCCGGCCCCTGTAACTTCGGTTGTTTTGCAGATAGAACCGCTGCCTATCCCCATTCTAAGACCTGCAACACCGTCAATCCTCCTCACAATATTGGTTACCGCATCGTAATCTCCAAGGTTTCCGACAACTACGTCCCTTCCTGCAGCCTCATCTACAATTTTCCTCGCTGGTACTACTAGATTCTCGTTATCGAAATGTGCAACATCTATGACTATCGCATCCGCTCCAGCCCTCAACACTCTCCTTGCCCTTTCAACATCATATGGGCCTACAGCTGCCGCAACAACAAGCCTCCCTTGACTATCCCTTGCAGCGTCCTTGTAGCCCTCCCTGAGGTCTATGTCCTTGCGTGTTACCAGCCCGACCAGTTTGCCATCCTGGTCTACGATAGGCAGCTTCTCGACCTTGTGCTCGTGCAGGAGCTTCCTTGCTTCATCCTCTGTGATTCCCTCTCTGGCCGTGGCGACATCTCTTGTCATAACCTGGTCGACGGTCAGGTCGGATGCGCTCCTGTCAACTCCCCAGGTATCCCTTTTTGTTATTATGCCGATTACTCTGCCATCGCTCAATACGGGCAGGCCCGAAATTCCGGTGCCTTCCATCATGCCCATTGCTACAGAAAGCTTGGTTCCAGAATCTACAGTCCGTACATCTCTGATTATGAAAGATTCTGCTCTCTTTACCGCTGCGACCTCGGCAACCTCCTCCTCAACGCTATTGTTTCTGTGTATTACACCTATTGCGCCACGCCTGGCCATAGCTATTGCGGTTCTCCTCTCTGTTACTGTGTCCATAGGGGAAGCTACGAAAGGCACAGCAAGCGGTATATGTGTAGAGAAACGAGTCCTTAGATCAACATGCTTGGGTTCCCTGGTTGCATGACTCACGTGCAGTTGAAGGTCCTCCCAGTTGAGTACGACAGGTGCATCCACCGCCTTGCTCGTAAAACTAGTTGCGTGTCCCATAGAACCTATCTATCTATGAAATTTATAATATTTTCTACTTCGATGTGCTCTTCGCTTTTCTTGCCCTTTCGTCTCCGTCCACTGTTGACAAGCCGAACCTTGCATCAACAGCAGCGCTGTCTGTTGCCAGCACCCTGAAAGCCGCGCGCATTAGTTGCCATCTAGTCTCGTAGGACAATTTTCTACTGTTCTTACCAAGCTCATCGAGTATTCCTTGATAATAATCCGGAGATGGAACAACAGCAACAGAACCGAAGTTTTTTGCAGCTGCTCTAAGCAGTGTAGGTCCGCCAACATCAATGTTTTCAACCAACTGAGATTCTGTAACATCCAGCCTCCTTGCAACCTGCTGGAATGGATAAAGATTTACAACAACCATGTCTATTGGAGTTATGTTATGCTCTTCTAGAATTCTCATATGTTCTGGGTTTGCCTTGTTTGCGAGTATCCCAGCATGTATTATGGGGTGAAGGGTTTTTACTCTACCATCGAGTATCTCTGGAAAACCTGTCACCTGCGAGATGTCTGCCGTAGGTACCAGATCCTCTTGCAATGCCCTTGCTGTGCCACCCGTTGATATTATTCTAATTCCCATTTTTCTTAGTGCTCCAGCGAATTCAACCACACCGGTCTTGTCAAAGACGCTAATCAGAGCGGTTTTTACCTCTACATCATCTCTCAGTACCTCTTGTGGATTTATGGTCATTTTATCAACTCTTCGTACCCGCTATCTCCCCTGCAATGCCTGTATATTTTTCTGGTGTCCATGAGAGCAGCTCTCTCTTTACGTGTTCCGGTAGGTTCAATCCATTAACAAATTCTCTAAGTTCCTCCATAGTAGTACCCCTGCCTTCTCCTTTTCTAGTCAAATCTTTGAGCAGCTCGTATGCGTCCTGCACACCCTCCCTTCTTAGTACTGTCTGGTAGAGCTCGGCAAGCACTTCTGGATGTGAAGCAAGCTCCTGCCTGACCTTAGATTCGTTTACCGATATCCTCTCCAGACCCCCTAAGAGCGATGAGTATCCCTGCAGGCTTATGGCAAAAGCCTCCCCGATGTACCTTATGACGGTCGAATCTGACAGATCTCTTTGCAATCTGGATATTGGCAGCTTTCTCTCAAAGAACTCGAAGAACGCATTTGCAAGTCCCAGGCTTCCCTCTGCGTTTTCGAACTTGATTGGATTGACCTTGTTTGGCATTGTCGATGAGCCCACCTCGCCTTCCACAGCTTTCTGTACTATCCAGCTGTCGCTTATGTACCTCCAAGCATCCTGGGCAAAGTTTGTCAGTATAGTGTTTATCCTCCTGAAGTTGGCAAATAACTCTGCGTAAGTGTCGTGCGGTTCTATCTGCGTGGTTATGGGGTTCAGCAGAAGAGATATTCTACCTTTTGGATCGTTCAGAGAGTTCACAAAATCTGCAGAGATCTCCAACCAACTTACATTAGGTAGTGCGCCGACACGCGCGTTGTCGTTTCCGCTAGCTCCATTCATTTTTACTAGCAACCTGAAATCTCTCAGCTGCTCTAATTGTCTTTCCAGGCGTTCGGCAAATACTCTGAATTCCTTGCCAAAGGTTGTTGGAGTGGCTGGCTGCCCGTGTGTTCTCGCCAACATAGGGAGATCTGCATGCTGCTCTGCCAAAGCGTCTAGTACCTCAACAAGCTTCTCCAGTTTCGGAAGTATCACTTTCTCTATTCCATCTCTTAACATGAGTGCGTATGCTATGTTGTCTGTATCCATTGAAGTGAGCCCAAAATGGACCCACTGTAAAGAGTCAGACAGCGAAGTCCCCTTCATCTTTTCTCTCAGGTAGTATTCCACAGCCTTGACATCGTGATTTGTGGCTTTGATGTGCTCGTAACCCCTTACCTCAATCTGTTTTACGATGTTTGCCTCTTCAACAGTCATAGGTGAATAAAGATATCTAAGATAAGTTTTTTCCTCGTCGGTGAATCTACGCCCGGTTATCCCGGCATCAGAGAGAGCAATCAGGTACTCAACTTCAACACGCACCCTATTTCTTATCAGTCCAGATTCGCTGAAGAACTCTGCCAAAGGTTCAGTATCTCTTCTGTACCTTCCATCTACAGGACTTATAGCCTGCAAAGTCGGAATTGTCTTTAGTGCCGGAGCGCCCGGCCTGGTTATGCCACTCATTAAGTCCCCACAGCTCACCAAGCATCAGCTCGTAGTGATATATAAGCTTTGTGCAGTGCGCTTTTTCAGCGACCCAACTACGAAAGGCATAAATAGCATATCAAGCTCAGTAATCCCGGCTTACGTGATTACTTGAGCGGGGTTAGAATTTCATCGCCTGTTGACAGACCAAGGGTCCCGGAGATCAACCTACTTAGACAGGACAATAATCTTATGGCTATGCTGGAGCCTACGGGCGAGCGGCTCAAATACGGATCAAACCCGCACCAGCATGCCAAGGTATTAATGATAACAAGTCCCAAAGATACAGGTATGGAACCTTGGGCCTATCGTGTTGTAAAGGGTTCTGATCTTGGGGTCACAAACCTAGAGGATCTAGAAGGCGGAGGCAACCTCGTAATAGAGTTCAAGAGGCCTGCGGCAGCGATAATAAAACATGGAACTCCGTGCGGTGTTGCAGAAGCCGAAACCATCGAAGATGCGGTAAGGAAAGCGCTCGAGACCGATGTCGACTCTAAATATGGCTGCGCCTTGGTCATAAACAGGTCTGCGACCCTCGGGGTTATCGATGTATTGCATCAAACGCACACATTTGTAGATGTCTTCTTTGCCCCAGGCATACCAAATACTCCTGAATTCATGAAAAGGTTGGAAACCAGACCAAAAATGAAGGTCGTTGCGGTTGTGTTACCAGAATTCGGAAAGCCAAGAACCGAAATGAAAAGCGCAGCAGGCAGGATAATCGCCCAAGAAGTAGACCAGAGGATACTCCAGCCGGAAGAGCTGAAGCACGTTGCCGGTCCCCAATTGCCAGTAGACCAGATATTTGAGAGCATAAGCTTTGCATGGAGCACAGTAAGGCATGTCAAATCGAACGCTATAGTCCTCGCCCAGGGGACAAGCACCGTAGGCATAGGTGGTGGCCAGACATCCAGGGTCAAGGCTGTGAAGGATGCCGTTGAAATAGCAGGGGATAGAGCCAAAGGGTCTGTTTTGGCGTCTGACGCTTTCTTCCCATTCTCTGACAGCGTGGAGGTTGCGGCAAATGCGGGTGTTAAAATTATAGTGCAGTCAGGAGGGTCGATCAGAGACAGCGATTCCATAGAAGCAGCGAACAAGCATGGAATTACTATGTATTTCACAGGATGGAGGGCTTTCAGGCACTGATTATTTTATGTAACTGTAGAGCTTCTTTTGCATAAGCATGTCTCTGAGTATCCTGCAGTTTGTTATCCAGTCCTTGAGTGGTATGTCCATCTTCGACGTTATGTACGTGAAAACATCGTTCACGCTGTGAAGTATGTCTGGTTTCATCCCTAGTGTCTCTCTGACGTGCTCTCTTACGTTCCAGACACCAACGGGCATTAGATATCCTTCATGGACCTCTCTAAGTATCAGAACAACTGCTTGCCTCTTAAGTTCCTTCAGCCTCTCGCTCACAGCAAGCCTCGCTGCATAATAACAGCCACCAATCTCAGCGTAGTCCTTTCTTCCATCGTAGCCTTCGTATGATGAATATATCGAAATGCTTGTTCCATCAACGTTCCAAACCGTCTTTGGCCACCACGCTTCTGCTGATTCGTATTCCCAATTACCAGGTATAAAGAAGATCATCCAGCGGTTGTCCAGCGATACGTGATAAAACGCATACACAGCATCTATCTTGTCAAAACTTTTGACCTCTTTGAGGTTGTCCTTTGATAATGTGTCATCAACTGCTGTTATGCTCCATCTTGTAGGAACGAATCTTCTGTTCTGGCCAATTCCAAAGAGACCTGCAGAGAGACCCTTCTGGATTTTTGAAACAGGAAGACCTTTCCAGTATAGCTCCTTTATCGCTGTGCTCGCCTTTGCATCCGTGTCAAAATAAAGCCTTTCTATCTTTCTGTTTGCTGTGAAGTTGTATACTTCCATGTTGTTCATCAGTGCACTGGGTCCGAACGGCTGTACCTCATCAAGCATCGTCATCTTTACGAACGGTTTCTTCTTGAAGTGCACTTCAGAGTCTGCAGGTCTCTCAGCCAGAGCGAGGTCTCTAACCTGCTCCTGAACCTTTCCCTTCTCTACGTCCTTGATGTTTGTTAGGTGCATACCCCTTACAAGCCTTGATCTGAAGTCGACGATCGTCTCCATCGAGAAGTGTGTCCAACCCTCAGGCAAACCCATCAAAGAAGTGTCCCCAAACTCCGGTGGTACCATTGGCCCAATGTACACCTTTGGATATCCGTGCCTGCCTATGAAGATATCTGTAGGAGACGAACCAGAAATTTCGAGCCTGTCTGTAAAGGGCTGCATCTTCATTCTGTAGTAATGTCTCAGAAGAGCGGGGTCCCTCATGTGCTGGTACGCTATTGTCGACCTTTTAATCGAAAGATTCTCTGCCTTCATCTTTGATATCTCATGAAGTATATCAGAACGGTCCACATGCCCACACACTATTATTGCATGGAAGCTATTTATTGATTTCAATCGATTTCTGTTACATGCGAAGCATAGCAGGAAGACTCAACAGGATATTCGATAATGCAAAGGTAGACAGCATACTGCTGACAAATACCACTGTCAAGGACAGCTACTTCACATATCTTACCGGTCTATACGCTAGCGGGTTTGAAAGCTCGATACTTATCGCTGAGAGAAAGAGGGCAACTCTCATAACAACCGTTCTAGAGTACGATGTTGCGAAGAAGGCATGCCCCAAAGAGATAAGGGTTGTGGCTGCAACATCGAGGGACAAGACACTTGAACTTCTAAAGAGCAGTCTTGGTAGAAAAACTGTAGGGATAAATGGCAACTTCCTTTCCATCAACCTGTATAAGAGAATAAAGAGGATAGGCAAGCCAAAGAAATTGGTGGATGCAAGCCCGGCACTGTCCCTCGCGCGCCAGATAAAAGATAAAGAGGAAATAGAATGTATGCGCAAGGCCAACCGCATAGCCCTGAAAGCGTTCTCTGGCATACAGAAATATCTGAAAGAGGGTGTTACTGAGAAGAAAACTGCAGAGATGTTCGAAGATCTTATGAAGCAACACGGCGCAGACGGGCCGTCTTTCCCGACAATAGTCTGCTTCGGAGAAACAGCTGCTGTACCACACCACGTGCCTGGCGGCAAAAGGCTAGAGAAGAATAGTTTTGTGCTCATAGATGCTGGTGCACTCTACAAGGGTTACTGCTCGGATGTTACAAGAACCTACATATTCAAGCCCGACAAGAAATCTGAGAAGTACCAGAGGATGCTTGACATGTACAATACTGTGAAGGAGGCGCAGGAGCTCGCATTAAAGAGCATAAGGCCTGGAGTCAAGTGCGAGGTGCCGTACAATAGGGCAAAAACCCACATAGACAAGGCTCACAAAGGGATCTACAAAGGAAGGTTCATTCACGGGCTGGGCCATCAGATCGGCATAGATGTTCATGACGTAGGGCCCAACCTCACATTGAACAGCAAGGATAAGATAAAAGAGGGAATGGTCTTCAGCGATGAACCAGGCATATACATAGAAGGATTTGGAGGGGTAAGGATAGAGGATGATGTACTTGTAACCAAAAAGGGAGGGGTCTTCCTCTGAAAATATTTACAAAAAGTCAAAGAATGCCAAACAAAACAAATTAAAAAACAAGCTATTTATATCCAGCATTCGTATTATTATCTGGTTATCATGAATTGGTGGGAAAGGCTTGCGATATACGTTCAAGGACCTACATCTTATGCTAATGAGCCATACAGATTACGCTTGTTTTTACAACCCACCCCTAGGCGTGCAGTGCAAACGGCGCCTAGGAGTTCCCCATTATACAACTGCTGGAACTGCAGCAAGGATTACATAAACGCAGTAGAATACCTCCAGCACATCAAAATGTGCGCTAGGAGCACACATTAAAGCAAGGAGTTAAGCTCGCTGCCATCGACATTGAGCCTGTGCGTCGACATTATTTCTTTGATTACTTGACCTTTGTCTTTTGTCTTCTTCTTAGCTTCTTCAACAAGTTTCTTGAGTGGGGCTCCGCTTATTCTTTCCAGTCTAGCCTCCTTTACGATTGCGGCTATTGTTTGATCCTTCTTTGAGAGGTACTTCAGAATCTCCTCAACGGCCTGCTTCGTTATCTTCTTCTTGCTGTAGAAATCGAACATCTCAATCAATCGTTCATCGCCTATAGAATCTACATCAAATCCGGCTCTCCTTAGCTCTGTGAACCTTTGCAGAAGGATGTTGGCAACGAACACGGGTTCATCTACAGAATCAACAATCATCCTGTAGGTCTGGAGCTTTGGCGAGAGCATCATCCGCTTTGCCAGGCTCTTGTCCTTCAGCTGTTTAGTTAGGACAGCTTCTTCAGATTCTATTTTTGGCGCTTCAATTTCTGCAGCCTTTATCATCTCCTTTGTCACGTTTATCGGCTTTGCATCTGTTTCTGGATACATTCTGGAGCCGCCAGGCAGCGGCCTGAGGAACCTTGTAGTATAATTTTCATCGTTTATCACACCCCTTGTTTCTAGGGGTACGCCAATGAGCGCGTAATTTGCCCTGTCTATGGAGAACTGCGCCGCCTTTTCTGCGTTCTCCTTGCTCCCGGCGATCATTATGAATGAATCGTCCTTCCCGAGCTTCAGCTCCTTTGTTATACTGTTTATCTCCTTCTCTGTGAAGCCGTATGTGTAGAGATCCTCGTCGCTGTGTATTATTCCCTTTACTCCAGCAGATTTGGCGTAGTCGCTTATCTCTGTGCCAAGCCTCCTATTCGGCAGGACCTCCCTTCCGAGCATTCCCTTGAAGCTCTCGAGCCTGAATCCTACTACTATACCTTTATTCTCAAGCTGGTTGACGACCACCCTGGCTTTTGTGCCCTTCAGTATTTTGGTCAGGTCTGCGACCTTGCCTACCGATGCCTTTCTCTTCTTAAGTTCATCACGTATCTTAAGAAGTTCCTGCTGCCTCTTGACCTCATTCTCGATGTACCTGTCAACGAACTCTATGTCTTGGAGGCCTTTCATCTCGACCCTTGCGCCCCCTTTTATAGAAACATTAACGTCCTGTCTTACAGAGCCAATGCCCCTCTGCACCTTGCCGGAGATGCGCATCATTGTCCCTATATATAATGCAATGTCCTTCGCTTCTTTTGGCGTACGTATGTACGGCCAGGTGTCTATCTCCACAAGGGGCACCCCGAGCATGTCGACTTCATAGGTTATCTCCTGCTCTTTTGTGGATTCCGCCCTGCAGGATTCCTCCTCAAGAAATATCGATGGTATCTCAACCTTCTGTCCGTTCACTTCTATGAAACCATCGAACGCTACCATCGAGGTGCGTTGGAATGCGCTGGGATCGCTGCCATCTACTACTGCTTTTCTCATAGGCTGGATCTCATCAACCAAATTCATATTCATTGCTTTTGCGAACGATAATACGGTATGGAGCGCATCTGTGTTCATGTCGTGTGGCGGTTCCTCATCTATCTCAACAAGGCACGAACGTCCTTCCGGAATCTTGTAAACAAACCTTCGCCTTCTCTGCTCCTCAAAACCTGCAGATATGTCAACCGTCCCGAGCTCTCCTGCTATCGCCCTCTGGTATCTGGATACCATTCCATTTTCCTTTCCGTTAGCATCGATTATGTTCGTGGGGCAGTCGCAGAATAGCTTCCTCGAGGTAGCGAGCCTTTGGTGCAGTTCAAGGCCGCACATGAAGCCTATGCTCTTGTAGTACTCCTCATCGCTCATGGCTACACCAGGAACTCATCGTAGCCTATACGCTCGTTTATCTCGCCAACAATATTCCTGTTCAGCAGCTCCTTCGCCTTCTTTGCATCGTAGTTGCCGAGTAGCCAGCCCAGCTTTACATAAGCTGTCTCGGGAAGCATGTCCTCACAATAGACAACGCCGAGCTCGCTCACCTTTCTTAAATTAGTATAAACGTTTGCGTTGACCCTGCCATAGAGTGTCTGTGTAGTCATGCCAATCACAACACCCTTTTTGATCGCCCCTCCAATCTGCGGGATCCACGAACCCTTCTTGTTCGATGGACCTACGGGAGTGTGACCAAGTCCAGTGCCCTCTAATATGATGCCCTTGTAACCCATATCAACATAGAAATCGATTATTCCAGGTGTAGAATTCGGATGTACCTTGATGAGTGCTACATTGTTTTCAAAACCAGCTTTGACCGTTGTCTTTCCCTTTCCGATCTTTTTGTAATGGCCGTTGTAATCAATCTTTCCATCGCTTGTTACGAAAGCTATTGCAGAATCGTTTATCGGCCTGAAAGCATCTCTTCTTGAAGAGTGCATCTTCCTGACCTTTGTTCCGCGCATGAACTGGCATTCCTTGTCAGAGCTGGACCTATGCATGCAGATTCCAACTTCTGCTATGTCGGACTTAGCTGCAAGCTGTGCGGCGCAAATTAGGTTCATGAAAGCGTCGCTTGAACCCCTATCAGAGCTTCTTTGTGCGCCTGTCAAGACTACTGGAGCATTGAGGTCCTGTAGCATAAAGCTCAACGCTGCAGATACGTAGTGCATTGTGTCTGTGCCGATCGTCACTACTACTCCTCTTGCACCTGAATTGATTTCGCTTGCTACCTCATGGGCAATCTTCTGCCACTCTGCATAAGATAGATCTTCGCTTGCCATACTGAATGGGCTCTTTACAGTTATATTTGCTATTTTTGAGAGTTCGGGGATTTCATGAAGCAGCTCTTCGGGTTTAAGCAACGGGTATACCCCGCCGGTTCTGTAGTCAATCTTGTTTCCTATAGTGCCTCCGGTATATATCAGAGATATCTTCGGCAGCTTCGCATCCTGCTTTACTTTTGACTTTGGCGAGCTTCCTGGTTCTACTGCTTGCCCATTCATTTTCGTTATACGTGCATTGCCAAATGCAATGCCAACATTGTATCCGCTCTTGAGCTTGACGATTATTGTATCGTGCCTGCCTGCCTCTGTCTTTGGCATGAGGTCTCCCTCTATCGTTACGCCTGAATACTCGACCCTTATCCTGTCTCCTGTCTTTATGCCCTTGCTCTTCAGGAATGTCTCTATTTCATCAGAATACATACAATCACTATGTCAGGTTACCATAAAGAACGTTTGCAGAAGCAGCGTGTATGTCTGTTACTCTGTATTCTCCTAGGTTCGCGTCTGCTCCAGGAAGCACCACCTGCTTGTAAGACGGACTTCTTCCGTTTACCGATCTGCCTGTATATTCTGTCATAAGTGCATTGATTCTCTGTCCAACAAATCTGCTGTTTATCTCCTTTTGTATGGATCTGACAAGTCTTGAGAGCTGAAGGCTTCTCCTGCTCATTTCAGTGTTGTTTATCATCTTGAACCTTGAGGCTGCCGCGTGCGGCCTTGTGCAGAATTTCGATACATTCGTAACGTCAGGCTTTACCTCCTTTATCAGGTCGAGTGTCCTGTCAAAGTCGCTCAGAGATTCAGTGGGATAGCCAACAATTACGTCTGTTTCTATAGCAACACCAGGTATCATGCTGCGCAGCGCTCTTACATATTCGCAGAACTGTTCTGCGGTATATCTTCTTTTCATTTGGCCAAGTATCCTATTGCTCCCGGACTGCACAGGCAAGTGCACGAACTTGTAGAATACATTATCGTTCATAGATTCTGTAAAGGCATCAAGATATCTGCCAAGATGCTCCGGATTCAACATGCCTATGCGCACCCTAAAGTCACCTTCGATCTTTGATATCTTCTGCATGAGCATTGCTATGTTTGTTTTCCTGTCTGCTCCGTAAGCACCTATATCTTGTGATGTAATCTGTATCTCCTTTGCTCCATTTCTTACGCTGTTCTCTACGGCCTTGAGTATAAGCTGCTCAGAGAAGCTGTTGAGTGGACCTCTGGCATACTTTGTTTCACAGAACGAGCAGCTGCTCAGGCATCCATCATTAACAGGGACCCGCGCGACAACATTGTTGTTTGCGTTGAACAGCATGAGCTTGTCTGATCTTGCAGCAGAATCAAACACGATCTTCTTTCCCGCGTGTGTGCTCTCTACTGCGTCATAGATATGCTGCACGTTGTCTGTTGTGAGGATGCCTGCGTTCGGAAAGATTCTCTCTATCGCGTCTCGCCTTGAGCCGGCCATGCAGCCAGCTACAACAACGTTCTTGCCGTTTTCGCGCAAACTTTTCAGGACGTGCAAGGTCCTCTGCTCAGTTGGCTTCTTTACTGTGCACGTATTAAGCACAACAACATCCGCATCGTCTGCGTTTTCAGAGATATCTACATTGTTGTTAGCCAGTATGGATGCCATCAGGTCGCCGTCTGCCTGGTTGAGAGTGCATCCATAAGTTTTTATATATACTTTCACAATATCCCTTCGCTAAAGGTTAGCAACTAAGCCTTTTATTGCTTATGAAGGTGCATTGATGATATTCACATGCGAGAGGTGCAAACGCGAGATCTATGAGAGCGAGCAGTGCAACTACTGCAAGCGCAAGATCTGCTACAACTGCATCAAGAGCAGCCAGAGGAGCCCCAAGACGAGGCGTCTAGTTATCTGCAAGGACTGCTGGGGTGTCATGCCAAGAAGAAGCGCATTCAAGAACAGGAAGAGCGCTGTTGTTGTAGAAGAAAGCTAACCTAGCCGAGCCTTTTTACAGATATCTTTACCTTCTCTCCTTCTATATCAAATTCCTTTACCATTGCAGACGCATCTACTCTCTTGCCCAGATGGCTCGCGTTTATGTTCCTTTTTATCTGGGATGTCTTCTCTGGAATCAGTCTGGCGAGCTCTCCTACAGTTTCGTAATTCAGCTCTATCTTATCCGCTTTGCTTAGCTTCAGTTCCTTCCTTGCCATCTGGATGTTCCTTTCAAATTCTCTTAGCAATGCTTCATCCATGAGCTCCCTGTTGAGTTCTTTGTCAATATAAGCCGTGCCGTATTTGAATGATGCAGCATCTCCTTCCTCTGCCCTCTCAACGATCGTGAAGTGCTCTGCTCTTATCTGGACAACTCCGACGTTTGTGTGCAGTTCATAGACTCCTTCTGTCTCTATGGCTTTGAGCAGCTCATCCGCGTTCGCGCTCTTCAGAGCTTCTCCGATTTCTGCGGCCTGGCCTTTGAATGCCGGTCCCAGTTTTGCGAATACAGGCTTTACCTCCTTCTTTGTACCGGATACCTGTTTTACCTCTGTCCTCTTCGAATTGACATGGCTCTCTATCATGCCAGAAAGCTCCTGCAATGCGCTGTGTGCATTGCTGTCCGTTACCTCCAGGGTTGCCTTCGATATAGGCCACCTGAGTGGCACACCAGCTTTCTCTCTGCTGTTGAGTATAGCCGTTATAGCGTCGCGCGCTATGCCCACCCTGCTCTCTACGTCCTTGCTTATCAGATTGGAATTGACCTTGGGCCACTGCTCAAGGAAGATGCTCTCGTTGTTTGCGTATCTTTCTAGGTATATGGTCTCTGCCATGAAGGGCGTTATTGGTGAGAGCGCAACTAGCAATCTGTAGAGCACATAGTTGATCACGTTGATTGCCTGTTTCGCTTTCTTCTTGTTCCCGTAAAGGATGCTCTTCTTCGCAAGCTTGAGGTAGAACCTGCTGAAGTCCTCTATTGCGAAGCGCTTCAGTGCCTCTGCAGCATCAAACGCCCTGTAATCGTCTAACGACTTTGTAACCTCGTCTATTGTTGACTCGAGCCTTGAGAGTATCCACGCCTCCTCTATGTCGAGTCCCTTCGAAGACATTCGCTTCTTCATCTTTGGCTTGTAGCCAAGGGCATCCTGGTACTCCTTCAAAAGGTTTGATATGTTGTAGAGTATGAGGATTGCTTTGCCCGCGTCCTTCACCTCTGAGGGGTTCCAGCTCAGGTCCAACCAAGGTGTGTGATCCGCGCACCAGAGCCTGAATGTGTCTGCACCGAAAGTACCGTGCACCTCGTCAAGTCCTACATAGTTTCCGAGCTTCTTGTGCATCTCCCTGCCCTTCTGATCGAGGAGCATCCCGTCGATTCCTATGTGCTTGTATGGCCTCTTTCCGTAAGCCATCACGCTGACCTTGAGAAGGTAGGAGAACCATCCCCTTAGCTGGTCCTTTCCTTCTATTATATAATCGATCGGGAACATGCGCTTGAATTCATCCGCAGTCATGCTCGCCCTGAAGGATGTTCCCGCGTCGAACCATACGTCTATCACATCGCTGACCCTTCGCATATCAGAGTGGCACTTGCTGCACTTGATTATTATCTCGTCTATGTATGGCATGTGCATGTCCGTGAGTGAGTCAACCTTCTCTTTGTTTGCAGCCTTTTCCTTGAGCTCATTTATTGAACCTATCGTAATCCTATTGTCGCAGTTTGTGCACCTCCATACGGGCAAGGGTGTTCCCCAGTATCTCTGTCTTGAGATACACCAATCTGGTGATGTCTTCAGGACGTCTTCGAGCCACCCCTGCGCCTCTGCCGGGTGCCAGACGACACTGCCGTTCTCCTTCAGGAGCTTCTTCTTCACCTTGTCAACGTTCAGGAACCACTGCTCTGTTGCTATGTAGATGAGCTTGGTATCGCATCTCCAGCAGTGCGGATAGCTGTGACGTATCGAACCCTGTCCTAGCAACACTCTAAGAGTTGCAAGGTCCTTCATTACGGTCTTGTTCGCGTCCTCAGGGACCTTCATGCCCTTGTACAGGCCCGCCCCATCTGTGTAGAAACCGCTTTCATCTACAGGCGAGAATATTGGAAGCTTGTTCTTGACACCAAGAAGATAGTCATCCAGGCCGTGGCCAGGCGCTATGTGGACTATGCCTGTGCCCTCGTTCATGGTCACAAGCTCTTCCGAAAGTATGACCTTATGATACTGCCTTAGTTCCTTCTGCATCGGCACCTTGACTTCAAGCGGATTGATGTACATCAGTCCGGAAAGCTCGCTGCCATAGAACTCCGACTTTATCGTGATGCTTTCGTTCATGGCGGCTGCGAGGTCATCCAACCGCTGCTTAGCCACTATTATATCGAAGCTCTTCGCCTTCGCTATCACATACAGTTCCTTGGGGTGCACTGCTACAGCAACGTTCGCAGGCAGGGTCCATGGAGTAGTTGTCCATATGACAAGATATGTGTCATCGTAACCCAGATTTATTCTTGAGCTCGAGTCCTTCACGGCCTTGAAAGCAACATATATTGAGGGATCATCAACGTCAGAGTATGTGACCTCCATGCTTCCTTGCGCAAGCGCAGTGCCGCACCTTGTGCAGAACGCTGTTGTCTTCTTTCCTTCGTAGAGGTAACCCCTCTCATCAATCTTCTTGAACATCTCCCACTCTGCGTCTGTGTAATCCTTGTTGTACGGTAGATACGGATCAGAGAAATCGAGAGATATTCCAAATCTGTTGTAGTCTTTGTCCATTCGCCCCTTGAAAGAGTCTACATATTCCCTGCACTTCTTCACAAAGTTCTCTATTCCAACCTTGCTCTCTATCTCTCTCTTTGAGTTAACATTCAGGAGCTGTTCGACCTTGTTCTCTATAGGCAGTCCGTGCACGTCATAGCCTGCTCTGTCTCTGACATCAAGCCCCCTATACCTCTTGTACCTGAGAAAGATGTCCTTGATAGTCTTGACCCACATCTGGCCAGGGTGCAGGTCACCAGTAACATATGGAGGACCGTCAAGGAAGTAGAATTTCTTCCTCCCTTTGTTCCTCGTTCTAACTTTATTATTGATATCATGGTCTTTCCAGTAGGAGAGCACCTTGGCTTCCCTATCGTTGACATTTATCATCAGACCACGAACACGATTTATATGCAACTCTATTTTTTAAGCTTGATGTTTATCCATAGCAATGACTTAATAGATGCTCTGAGTATTCCTAATGTTGGCATGCCAGGCGACCGGGACAATGCTTACAGTGGGCAAAAGACCTATATCTATGTAGAGCGCATTATAAGCGAGCCGGCCAGATCACTAAAGATAATCTGCCCGTTCATTAGCCCACATTATGCAAGGATGCTTGTCAAGGCATCGCAGAAGAAGGAAGTGTCTATAATAACATCAAACAGCAAGATCAGCGCAGAGGCCGTTAAGATACTCATGAAAGACAGAATATTCAGGTATGCGAGCCTTATCGCATACTTTGCGGTCCTAGCTTTGGCCCTTGCTCTCTTCGGCCTATACCTGGCAGAAGCCATCGTGCTGCCCATTCTCCTTGTAATAACAAGCATAGCGATTGGACGGTATCTCAAGCCTGGAAGGAAGCGCATTAGGATCAAGGTCGGCGGCGAGCGGTTCATACACGAGAAGGTTTACATATCTGACAAGCATGCCATAACCGGCAGTGCAAACCTCACGTACAAGGGCCTGCACAGCAATGTAGAGCACATAGAGGTCATAGAAGAGGACGACAGGATCGCGCAGCTGAACAGGCATTTCAACGAGCTCTGGCGTAGCATTTAGTCGAGAAACGTATACGCCCAAAAAACGAACAACCCGGTTCGTCGATCTTCAAAACGATATTTCTTCTTGTCGTCGCAATGCTGCTATCAAATAAAATAAAATATATGTGAATTGTCGTATAAAGCGTTAAAATTCCAAATAGATGTTGGAAAGTTCTCCTAAACCTATATATACTTCAACTCCGCTATTTATACGAGAATACAGGGGTCAGGAAAAAAGAGTGGGGTTGTTATGAAAGAGAAGAAATCCGGTGGGAGGGTCTTCGCTCTAACTCTAGGACTGCAGGAGAGGGTACGTGCAAAGGCCGCAGACGCGCTCAAGGAGAGCGACGTGGGAGAGGTATTCAGCGAGGCTGGCGCATACGACTTCGACGATGCTGCCGGATCTGCACTGAAGGCCATACTGGCAGAAAAGACAGCAGAATACACAGTCAAGGCAATGAAAGAGGCCAGGAAGCGCAGAATGAGGTTCGGCGCTGCCGCGCTGATAATAGCAGCTGAGAAGGACAGGTGGTAGAGGAGGGGTCCTTGCGGCCGAGCTAGAAATAGCTATGACGCCCCTTTTATTTTTTCTATCTATTTTTAAGCTTTCATTTCAGATACATAGCCGTGCGATCGTAGTCTAGCCTGGTCAGGACTTTGCCCCTCCAAGGCAAAGACCCGGGTTCAAATCCCGGCGATCGCACCTTAAACAGAATCCTATTAAAGATATTTGCTGTTTTGTAGTGGGTTCAATGGGGGGAGACGGACGGAAGATATTCCTGATAGACATGGATGGGACCATCTGCGAGAACGTGAGGAACGAGGAGGGCATACTCGCAATGGACCGTGCGCGTCCTTTCATAGAATCTATAAACTCGGTCAACAAACTACACAATGAAGGTCACTTCATCTGCATATTCACTGCAAGGACTGATGAGCACAAGGATGTGACAGAGAAATGGCTGAAGAGATACGGCGTTAAGTACCATCAGGTGCTCTACAACAAACCCAGGAAGATAGGCAAATACACAGAGTACCACATGATAGATGATACGCCTGTGAGGGCGACAACCTACAAGGGCAGGTTCTCTGGCTTCGTAAAGAAGAGCATTGAGATAGACGTATTCGAGGACTGAGCAAAGCCTTTTAGCTTCTGGTTTGGAACTTTAGGTATGGTCTTCATAGACAACCTTGCGTTCCTTCTTTTCTCTGTCAGCTTCGCGGGCTTCATACTTGCATACACAGCGACTTCTATGTACCTCGTATACAGGAGCAAGAAGAAGGACTACGGCTGGCACCTCGACGCGGCAAGCATACCGATGCTGCTTGTAGGCTTGTATCTTCTTATATCTGGATTTGTCGGACAGTGGACATGGCCTCTGCCTGGGAGCTACAACATACTATTCTTTGACCCGATAATCGCTTTCGGGCTTGTGATACTTGTTTTTGCCGTTGCGATAAGAATGAAGCTCAGCCTTGAGTACGCTGGTTTCTTCGCCCTTCTTGTAGGTATCATGGCCATTATATACGGATACCAAGCATATTCTATAGGCCTTACTAAAGAACCCCTGGCCCTTCTCTTCCTCTATATGTTCTACGGTGCATCCGGCATCCTTGCTTATCCCGCTGGGCTGATAGCCGACAGGTTGCCGTTGAGCTTCAAGCCGCCGCTCCTATGGCATATCCTTCTGGCACTCTTCTGGCTCGCCCTGCTGGGTTCCAGCATACTCTCCGGATACATAGGATATGGCGCATTATCTGGCCATCTGGTCAGTGCACCATGAAAAAGTAGAAAACCTGAATGATAATTTTACTGCTGTGCAGCGCTTTTCTGCTTAGCGCTTTTTGGAAGTGCTGCATCTACTGTTGTCCTCAAAACTGCGAACAAAGTAACTGCGGCAAGGCCTACTGGCAATGCTACTTCTAAGCCGGTTCTCAGGAGACCCTTGGCCTTCTGTGCGGCCTGATCATTAGGTACAGTTACCATGCTTGTTCATCAGCTTGCAAAATATATATAACTTTCTGGATCTTTCGTCATACCTTCCTTTCCTGTATTGCACTCCTCTTCTGTTCCATGAAGTGGAGCAGCTGGTCTGTCTCTCGCTTGTCAAGGCCCCAGGTCCACCTCTTCCACTCCTCTTTCTCAACGGCTTCTGCACGCAGCCCGAAGTGCACCCTGCAGTAGTGCAGACCTCTGTGCACTATTATCTGCACTATTTCATCGTAATGGATTATCCTGTAGGTGCTGTAGGTTCCAAAGACACTCCTTCTTGTTATTATCAATCGCTTGTTTGTCGCGAAGAGGACCGCCTTTGCAAACGGCCTTGGGCTTCCGAGCTTGTGCTCAGCCATGGCCATCTCTATGTCCTCGTCGGGCTCTAGCACGTCGACCAGCCGCGCTCTCCACTTCCTAGGAATAGATACCCCCAAGATACCCCGATGATAAGATAGCTGGAAGGCTATTTAAGTCTTATTGCAGTAAGAGTAATGAAAAAGCATCGCGGCTCGGTCTGCTTGTTCTGCGGTGCTTTATCTCAGGTGAATAATTTGAAAATAGTCTACTCAGACCCAAAGAGCGGTAGGACAGGCCAGACGGAGCTAAGCAAGGACAAGGCATCGCTTGTCATGAACTACAAGATAGGCGACACTATAGATGGAGCGGCTGTAGGACTGCCTGGCTTCAAGCTCAAGATAACTGGAGGAAGCGACAACAGCGGATTCCCACTTGACAGAAGCATACAAGGCACAATAAAGACAAGGGCTAAACGCACCCAGGAATCTGGCAAGCACGCAGGAGTGCAGCACATGCAGACAGTCAGAGGCAACATGATAAGCGTCGACGTAGCTCAGGTGAATACAATAATCGTTGAATACGGTGATAAGAGCCTCGACGAGCTCTTCCCGAAGAGCGAGAAGCAGAAGCAGAAGGAGGCAAAGCAGCTTGAGAAGGAGAAGAAACCGGAGGCGGAGGCTCCCAAGGCGCAGGAGCAGCCAGCATAGAAGTGCATCATATTATGGACCTTAAGCAGAGCGTAATGAACATAGGTACATTGGGTCACATAGACCATGGAAAGACATCGCTCACAAGGGCGATAACCAGGGTCTGGACCGACAGGCACAGCGAGAGTCTCAAGAGAAACATGACGATCAAGCTGGGCTATGCAGATGCAATGATAAGAAAGTGCCAGAAGTGCCAGGGCGCGCAGGCATACACTACCGAAGAGAAATGCAAGGTCGATGGATCCCAGACAGAGCCATTGATGAGAATATCGATGCTAGATGCGCCGGGCCACGAAACCCTCATGGCAACCGCAATAGCTGGAGCCAGCGTCATAGACGCGATACTCTTTGTTATAGCAGCAAGCGAGCCTGTGCCCATGCAGCAGACAAAAGAACACCTCATGATAATCAACCTTCTCGGACTTAAGAATGCAATAATAGTCCAGAGCAAGGTCGACATAGTGGGCAAGGAAGCAGCCCTAAAGAACTACCAGCAGATAAAGGCGTTCATAAAGGGCAGCACAATAGAGAACGCACCGATTGTGCCAGTGATGACCAACCAAGGAGTCAACATCGACATACTCCTTGAGATGATCGCGAATCTGCCAAAGCCGGAGCGCGACCTGAAGTCGGAGCCTGTAATGTATGTTGTGAGGTCTTTTGACGTCAACAAGCCAGGAAGCGACGTTGCGAGACTTTCTGGAGGAATAATAGGCGGCGCAATAAAGAAGGGCACGATAAAGGTGGGCGACAAGATAGAAATAAGGCCTGGAGCAAACTTCGCAGAGCCAGGCTCTAAGAAGAGCTCGTACAGGAACCTTGTTACTGTCGTTACTGGAATAAGCAATGGTACCGAGAAGATGGATAGCGCACAGCCAGGCGGCCTTATCGGATTGTCTACAGAGATAGACCCATCATTCACAAAGGCCGACAGCCTTGTAGGAAACCTTGTGGGCCACGTTGGCAAGCTGCCAGAATCTGTCACAAGCATAACTGTAAAGTACTACGGAATAGAGAGAAACGACGTCCCTTCTCAGAAGATACGTGAGGACGAGCCCTTGCTCATGGGAATAGGCACTGCGACTGTGATAGGTTATGCAAGGAAAGTAAAGAAAGACACGCTCGAGATAGAGCTAAGGAATCCGCTCTGCGCAGAGAAGAACGTGAAGATCGCGGTGTTAAGAAACATATCGCAGAGATGGAGGCTGACAGGCTACGGAATCATCTCGTAGAGAACTTGCCGGTATTCTGTTGATAGTACATTATCCTTTTGCCGTAGAGCTTCTGTGCGATTCCTCTTACCCTTTTGATCATCTTTTCTTGACCTGCAGTTGTTCCTAGTTGCTGCTTCTTGCCCAACGAAAAGCCCGAAGCAAGGGGATGGCCACCACCCTTGAGAGCCTTTGCCATTCCTGTGTTCTCAACTCCCCAAGAATCTGTGTCGCGCGCGCTCCTTATGCTTCCGTCGCCGCTTTCAACGTTCACGAATATTGCAACATCTGCATTCTTCCTTTTCATGAGCTCCATGCAGGCTTCCTGGCTCGACAGCTTCCTGCCAAAAGAGAGAGCAATCCTTATCCCATTGACCTCTATGATGTTGGCAGACTCTAGTGCTTCCTTTAGATATGGTCTGCTCTCCCTGAAATACTCGCTGTAGGCATTGTTTATCACATTGCAATCCAGGCTGCCGCTTGCAAGGCACGACACGAAATCCCTCAGCTTTGGATTGGCGATCCTGCCGTCATTCAGGTACTTTACGCTCATGCTTATTTTTTTGATCAGCTTGTTGTCATTCGCTATTGCAGAATCGAGTGCGAAGTCGGATACGTGTGTGAAGTTGGCAAGCCGGTCGCCGAACTTGTCCCTAGGGCACAAGAACTTGTAAACAAGCTCTGTCCCACAAAAGTCCTTGTTTTCACCTACAATCATGAAGTCGCAGATGTCCGACATTCTTTTTACCTCATCATCTGTCCAGACGTGATGATCCAGCCAGAATACATAATTACCGCGCTTCTTGAAGTCCGAGAGAACGTCAGCTATCCTTTCAAGATCCTCGCTCACCATGCCTATGTCAGCTATGACAAGGAGGTTGCCGGGCCCCTCTATTCCTGAAATGAGCTTCATCGAGTCCTCGAATATCTTGCCGCTGTAGCTCCCGAAGAAGACGTTGCCTATCGGTACTTTGTAGTATCTGACGAGCATAGCTGCGCTCGCCATTCCATCAAGGTCAGAAGCGTGCGTCAAACTGTAGATGTTCATGGTGTTAGTCTCTTCCTGTCTCTCGGAAAGAGCGAAGCTTCGCGTATGTTCTTCGCCCCGACTATCTGCATGGTCAGCCTTTCAAGGCCTATGCTCCACCCGGCGTGCGGGGGTGCTCCGTTCCTGAAAGCACTTATGTAGAACTCGAAGTTCTTCGGGTCTATGCCCCGGCTCTTTAGCTGCTCTATAAGAAGGTTTGGCAGGTGTATACGCTGTGCACCGCTGCATATCTCTATCCCATCAAATATGAAGTCAAAACTGTTCGATAGCTCTGGATTGTCTGGCTTTGGCATCGAGTAGAAAGCCCGCACCTTTGTTGGATAGTCCTTTACTATGACGTAATGGCCGTACAGTTCTGAAATCTTCTGCTCGTCCTCTCTCGAGAAATCGGAGCCGAATTCTGTTGTGCTTCCTTTCTTCTCCAGCTCCTTGAGTGCATCCTGATATGTTATAATCTTAATATTCGCAGCAGCAAGCTTTCTTCCAAGTAGTTCTAATTCATTCTTGTTCTCCCTCATCACGTCCTTGACTATCTGTGTTACTGCGTCGCCAAGAAGCGTTATCACGTCATCTGCATCTGCAAAAGCGACCTCTATGTCCATCTGCGTTACCTCTGTAAGGTGCGCTGTTGTATTCGACTTCTCCGCCCTGAAGACCGGCACTACCATAAACACTCTATCCATTCCGCCTACGAGGGCGAGCTGCTTGTAGAGCTGGGGCGACTGTGCAAGGTACGCCTTCCTCTCAAAGTATTTGACCTCAAAGACCTCGGAGCCGCCCTCTGTTGCCTCTGATACCAGTGTTGGAGTCCTTATCTCCTTGAAACCTCTGTTTGAGAAGAAGTTCCTGAAGCTCTGAAGTATTGTAGATTGTATAGAGAAGATTGCTGCAGTCTCTAGCCTTCTCAGGTCTATGTGCCTGTGGTTAAGCCTTACATCTATGTCGGCCGGCACCTTGCCTGTGACCTCAAAGGGTATCTGCGAAGATATCGGGTTCAGGTCTGTGACCTTCTTTGCAAGAATCTCGAATCCCTTCTTTGCCTCTTTGTTGACCTTCAGTATGCCTGTTATGGCTACTACGCTCTCCTTTGGCAGCGACAGCGCCTTCATGGTTTTCTCGTCGGTTTCGCCCTTCTTTCCGATGACCTGAACAATACCCGTGCTGTCCCTTAGTATGAGGAAGGTTATCTTCCCAGTCTCTCTTACTTCGTGAACCCAGCCAGCCAGGGTCACCTCCTTGCCGTCCATCTCCGGGCCAAGGTCCTTTATGTAATGCATTCTGATCATGCAAATCAATCGGATATTTGTATTCACTAGCAGTTATTAATATCTTTATGACGTTATTCAATAACGGGTTGATGTTGCATGGATAGGGTGTCCGACAGGATGGACAAGCGTATTGTTGCTGTATCGCCAAACGCTACTGTAGCCTCTGCAAGAATGCTCGCAAACAATTCGAGGGTGGGCATGCTGCCGGTTGTATCCGACAGGAAGCTTGTCGGGATGATCGATGTGAATACCATTCCCGAGTATGATGACACAAAGAAGGTCAGCGCTGTGATGAAGAAACCCCTGTTTGTTGAAGAAGGAAAGAGCATAGATGAGGCAAGGAAGATACTTATAGGATGTGGAATACCGAGACTGCCTGTCGTTGATTCATCGGTCGGCATGAAATGCGTCGGCACTGTAAGCTCGTCCGAACTGCTCTGACTACTTCTTTATGTTTATCTGGATGGAGCTTATCTTCGATTTTGTCCCGTCTTCGTTCGCGAGCTCCTCAGACTTTATCAATATTCCATCGCTGCTCGGGTCCTTTATGGCAGGCAAGAACCTGTGCCTCACAATCTCCACAACGTCTACAGCCTTAGAAATTGAGTTGCCCCTCGCCTTTATCAGGACGCTTGGCATTCCGCTGTTTATCTGGGTTACTACCGCAAGGACGTAATTCATCGTTGGCTTCTTGCCTATGTATATCGTGCTGTCTGCCGATCCATTCACGTGCGCCTTTCCTGTAGAGGCCACTATCTGGATGTAGCTGACCTTCGATTTTGTCCCGTCTTCGTTCGCGAGCTCCTCAGATCCTATCAGGATGTTCTCGCTGCTCGGGTCCTTCAGGTTCATAAGAAATCTCTTTCTGACTATGTCGGCTACATCGACCGCCTTCGAAATAGAATTTCCCCTAGCCTTTATCATTACGTTGGCAACACCGCTGTTCATCTGTGTTACAACGGCAAGAACATAGTTCATTACAGGCTTCTTCCCTATGTAGATTACGTTATCTGAAGGTGACATACTCCTTTGTGTTTCCTGCATCTCCTGCATTTTCTCACGTGCTTTGTAGTTGCTTGTATTGCTGCTATTCCCACAATCTTTCTAATATGAGCTTCTCAAGCTATATAAATCATCTGCTTTTCTTTGAGCTTGCTGCTATTTGTTTCATTTGAGTGTCGATGTCCACTACGACACCCAAGTCCTGGAGCGTATGCAATGGATAAGCAACGGAGACGTCCCTGAGCAGCTTAGCCTCTAGCTCTATGCCAGCGCGTTTCGCCATAGGAATCTCAGAGTCTATTGATTTGTATACCAGCTTCAGTATTCTTTCAGACAATTCCACTATGTGCTCGCTTGTTAGTGCGCCCAGCGCAATCACTCTCTTTATCTCATCATTGGCCCAGGTCTCTTGGTCGTCCTTTGATATGAAGAGCTTGCCCAAGGATCTCATGAATTCCGGTGATACTGGATAGAAGACCTTGTAGAAGATGAAGCCGAATGGTCTTGCGTATGCGTCCCTGATTATTATCTCTGTTGCTATGAGCCTGTCGGGCCATTCGTTGAGCGCCTCGATTGCAGCGAATACATCCTCTATCTCTTTTGTTGGGCTCTCTATCTTCTTGCCAAGCCCCTCCATCATGTTCTTCAATGCCCGCGCATGCTTCTCACGCTCCACTGCAACCTTTGCAAAGTGCTTTGTGAAGTTTGCGTGGTCGTAATCCGTGTACTCCTTCGACCATTTCCCTGCAATCCTTGATGTTGCCTCTACGCCATAGTAGAACTGGTTGAGTATGTGCGTGACAATCTTCATGTCGAACGTAACGCCGTTCGGAAGCCTGACGTATCTGCCTGTTACCTGACCCTTCTTCCTGCGCACGTTTATGAAGCTGATCGCGTGCTTCACCATCTCGATGTTGCTGGCCTTTGCGTACTTGTAGATGTAGGGGGCGAGCCACTCCGGTACCCCATACCTCTTCATGGCTGTTGCTATCAGGCCCTCCTGCAGCGACTTCAACAGATCACCTTACTACTTCTGCTGCTTGCCCTTTAAGCCTTTTCTCCTCTTGGCCATCCTTGCGCCGACCACAACAACCACTACAAGAACAACAGCCACAGCAACGTACGACCAGTTGAACGATGCTGTTGGTGTTCCGCCGCGCCCCTGTATTTGCATGAAGTAGTCAGAGGATCCTGTGTACTGCTGGTTGGTTGCCCCGTTCGGCTGCCTCCACTGCGCGTATAGAGTTACGGGGTACTGGCCGGTGTTTCCATGAGAGTCAGCATCTACATAGAATGTCAGGTTCGCGCTCTGTCCCGGCGCTATAGACGCGACATACACATCCGGGCTTGCCGGAGTTACAGGATATATTGTCTGTAGACTGAATGATATGCTCGTTGCTTCCTCATTTCCTGTATTCTTGACAGTAAAGCTGATAGGCACGTATGTCGCTCCTGCCGTAACATTGCCTATAACGTTTGTGACTACGAAGTCCGCTGTATTCTGCAGTATGTTGATAGGAACATTCACAAGGTTGCTCACGTTCGCTCCCAGGTTTGTCCTGTAGCTGATTTTTGTCTTAAGGTAGTTCTGCCCTCCTGGTATGTTCTGATTTGTGAATATCGTAGCTGTAGAGCTTGCAGAGCTTCCGGGTGCTAGTATACCATAAGAGAACGTATTAGGACCGTCGGCTGCAAAGTACGTCGAATTTAGTATCTGCACTGTGACGTTTCTTGCGGTGTCTGTCCCAGAGTTTATCGCGCTCAGAGTTGCAGTGAAGTCATGTCCCGGGATTATCTGCCCCTGTGGGTAGAGGTTCAGCGCTATTTGGGGATTTCCGTAAACGTATATGTTTATTGGCATGACAGACTGGCCCGGCACTATCGTTGCGGTCGAGGCGCTGCTTGTGGCTCCCTGGTAGTTCGCCACAACATCTATCGTATACTCGCCAGCAGGAAGTGTCGAAGGAATGTGCAACGTGTAGGTGAATATGCCGAAGCCAAAACCGCTGTAGCGTCCCTGCGAGATAGTATCCACAAAATATGTGGAGGATGGTGACACGCTTAGTATCGGGTTTGTGGCCTGCAGTTGCAGGTCAACTGCCTGCAGTATCTCATCATAAGAGTTGTAGAGGCCAAACGATATCACGACGTTGCTTCCGGCTACAACAGGGATCGGCGTCACGTTGAGGTCCACCAATGATAATGCACCATTGATGACCGATGTTGTTGTCTGTGCGCCGCTAATTCCGGCAAGCATCGACATTACAATCAACGTGGAAACCACTCCAAATACAGGAATCTTGTTCTTCATAAAATCACTTAGTATCATTCTATCGTGCTCTTGAACAGGTATATGCTCAATGCTGTGACTATCGCTGTGAAAGCCAGCAATATCCCAAAGTCAGAGATTATGTTTGGTATTGGGTATGTGCCCTGCAGGACAACCCACCTGAATCCGTCAAGCGCATATGTCATAGGGTCGATAACGCTTAGAGCCTGCAAGAACTTCGGAAGGCTCGTGACCGGGAATATTCCTCCAGAAAGGAACCATAGCGGCAACCCTATCGCCTGTGAGAATATTGCATATACGTTCACGTTCTTCAGCCTTGAGGCGATTATCGCAGATACGGAAGTAAAGCAGACCATCAGGACCATTCCAAGCAGGAATATCCAGAAAAGGCCTATCCAGCCCATCGCTATGGTTGAGCCGTCCACCACCCCTATTATAAGGACTATCAAAACGTAGAGAACCGACTGTACCATAGCTGCAATCAACCTACCAAGAAGTATAGAGGATTTGTTTATCGGAGCTACAAGGAAAGATTTTATGCTGCCCTGCAACCTGTCCGTTATGAGGGATATTCCTCCGCCGAAGAGTGCACTAAACACAAGAACCATGCCTATTACGCCAGAGAAAAGGAAGTTCTTGTAATTGCCGTTGGCGTTGCTCACCGGAGATGATGTAACAACGTTCTGCGCAGCCGGTGGTTCATATACCTGGCTCTGGAAGCCCTGCGATGACGTGAATTGGGATGCCCGCTGCTGTATCGAAGGGAGAACTGCCTGTGTCACAGTGAATTCAAGATTGCTGTAGTAAACGTGCACTGTTGGCGTGCTGCTGTTTGTTGAAGGGAAACCAGGCAATATGACTATTACAAAATTG